>DIYS01000111.1 GCA_002429115.1 Saccharicrinis sp. UBA6048
TATATGCTTCATTATAATATTTCAAACCTTGCTCAATCTCAGATTTTCGACGGTAAATATTGGCGATATTAAATAACGCATACAATCTCCCACGATCATCTGCGGCTTTTTCGAGATAATCAACACTTTCCTGATAAAACTTCAAGGCCATGGTATAGTGACCATTTTCCCAATAAATATTTCCAATATTCAGCAAGGCTCGTCCGATATGCTTAACATCCGAAAGTTCTTTAGCTAAACGCTGAGATCGATCCATATAAACCAATGCTGAATCCAATTCAGAAATCAATAGTTTATGTATCCCCATAAAATAGTTATACGTCAGCCTGGTCCGGTCATTCGCTTCTTCTGTAATCATCGACTTGCATGTCTCAATATAAGTCAGGCTTTTATCAGAGTCTCCTTTTAAACTCTTCAAAATAGCCAGACTCATTAATGCTTTAACCTGTAGTGCGTCCTGATTAAAAACTTCTGAATTACCCAATAACAAATAAGCATAGTGCAAAGCGGTATCTGTATTGTTATACATATAATGCTCCAACAGTTGTTCCAAAATACCTGACTGCTCCTTCTGACTACAACTTTTTAGTTGTTTCTGCAAACTATCAACATTAATTGCACCCAACAGAAGGCTTGCCTGCATAAACAACACAAACACTAAAAAACTGATTCTCATCCCCTTCATGTTTTTCCCTACGCAAATATATAGCAATAAGTTACTACTCCCTTTATTTGCATACTGATTTATCTCAATCGTTAAAAGACATATATAAACATATAACCCTCAATGTGTATATGCCGTATCTTATTTACATTTATACTTATCCTATCCTTGAGCTGTTTTTAAAGCATCTGAGACGTCTGGATAAAAGGGTGAAATGTTATTTATTCTGAAAAATATAAAGTTTTAGAAATTTTCTCTTAATAACTCCCCTCTCATTTCTGTATTTAAAAATGCTTGATTTGCTCCCTGATATTTCATGGAAACAAATTAGCCATTGAGAATATCACCAATTAATTCGATAAACAACAGCCCAATTCATACAAATCTGTAAAATATAAAATTACTCTCATTGTATTGGACTACTTGGGTATTCTTCACATGCGCAATAGACATCTTACAAATTGAAACTACAAATTCCAATATTATGACATTTTGCACTTTTATGGATTTTATATGTTATTATTTGATATTTTTAAATAGATTTGCCTTACACTTTAAAACTTTGTGATGGCAAAATTATTTATACCGAAAGATTACAAGTCGCATTTAAACCTGAAACAAACAGAACATGCGATTAAAACAGTTAAAGATCATTTTCAAACTGCATTATCAGCTGAATTGAGATTAAGACGCGTTACTGCTCCCCTTTTTGTGATGAAAGGTACCGGAATCAATGATGATTTAAACGGTTCGGAACGCCCTGTGGCATTTCCTATTAAGGAGTTTGGTGACCAAAAAGCCGAAGTGGTACATTCATTGGCCAAGTGGAAACGTATGATGCTTGCGGATTATGAAATAGAGCAGGATTATGGCATTTACACCGATATGAATGCCATTCGACCGGATGAAGAGTTGAGCAATATCCATTCGTTATATGTCGATCAATGGGACTGGGAACGCCATATTGGAGAAGAGCACTACAATCTGGAATTTCTAAAGCATATTGTTCGTAAGATATATGAAGTAATGAAACGCACTGAATTTATTGTATACGAAAGATATCCATCCATCCGACCAATACTTCCGGAAGAAATCAAATTCATTCAGGCAGAAACTTTGCTTGAAAAGTATCCTGATCTCACATCAAAGGAAAGAGAGGATGCTATTGCCAAAGAATATGGTGCTGTGTTTGTAATTGGTATCGGTCATGAGCTAAGTAATGGCGAGAAACATGACGGCCGAGCTCCGGATTACGATGATTGGAGTACTGATACAGAGCATGGTTTTAAAGGTCTAAATGGAGATATATTAGTTTGGAACCCAATTCTGGAACGATCGTTTGAAATTTCATCCATGGGAATTCGTGTGGCTCCTGAAGTACTGGCTAAACAGCTCGAAATGGAAGGATGTACAGAGCGTAAAGAGCTTCTGTTTCATAAACGACTATTGGATGGCGAACTACCTCTCTCAATAGGGGGTGGCATCGGACAATCACGCCTTTGTATGTTCTTTTTGCGCAAAGCCCATATTGGCGAGATTCAGTCAAGCATCTGGCCAGATGGTATGCGACAAGAATGTAAGGATAATAATATCGTGCTGGTTTAGAAACATCAGTAGGCAAATCTTTTGATTTGCCTACTAAAAACCTCTATTTCATTTTCTTTATTGGAAACTTGCTCATTAGTGCTGACACATTTCTTGGAATCGTCTTTTCGCGTTTCTGAGGATCTTCAGTAACCGTAGCCTTAGCAACACCTTGCCAAACCTGCTCCTTAGAAGAACCATCAAAAACATCCATCACTAAACTACCTTCCAGGTAATCAGTTTCTGAATAAGATGTAGTGGCATAGCCAGAACCCCAGCCACCACCATAACGACGGTAACCACGATAACCTGTCGAGTAATAGTCTGTATAGGCAGTTGTACTTGTTTTCTGGTCAACTACGATAAATAAACTGATTTCCATATCGCCACCTGATTCAACATGTTTCAATCCGCGAGCTGCAAATTCATTCGCAAACGAGTCTTTAAAACGCTTCTTATCAAAGTCAGAAAGCTTATCACCACTATGCTTTTCCCACCCCAGGAAACTATAGGTTTTGTACTGACTGAAATCAACCGTTTTATCCACATCACTCACAACTGTAACCGATGAACATGATGATAGGATAAATACCATCATTACGACTGAAATTGTATAAATTACTCCATTGGCATACTTCATAATTAATTTTTTAAAGGTTATTTGAATAAAAGTATAACACTTAAAAGTAAGCTATTAATTTCTTTTTAGCTACTCTATCAACTACAAATTAGAAATTTAAACAAAGTTGTTCCATTCTTTAAACCAATATAGTTCAATCATATAATTAACATCCAATATTTATAGAAATGACAAAGCCACTCTCTTGAGAAAGTGGCTCAATATCATAAATTAGGTATCAACGCTTACATCGCTTCAATATCTTCTCTCAGTTGCATTGCACGAGGGTCATTCTGACCGCCTGCTGCCTCATTTTTCGTAATAAAAGCATTGATGTTACTTAATGCCTTTTCTTTGTTACCGGTCGCTTTATACAGATTTGCCAGGCAGTAGTACGCTGCCAAGTTTCTAGAATCTTCTTTTAAAAGCCCTTCTACCAAGGTTATAGTTTTTGGGTACAAACCTGATCCTTTAAACTGTGGATCCATACCTATCCGGTAAGCTGTCTGAATAAGCATGCCTTCAGCCATTCTGGCATCTTTCTTTTTGGCTTCTTCGACTTGTTTCATGCTGGCATCAAACCATTTGTCATACTCTTTCTTCGATAAGTAGTAGTTGCTAATCAACTGTGACTCGATCATAGCCAATTGAGGTGAATTGAACACCTTCTTTACTTCTGCTATTTCAGCGTTTAACTCTTCTAATGTATTATATGTCTCCGCTTTCTTTGATAGGTAGGCTTTTACACACTGCCCCATTACACCATCGTAATTATCTTGTCCAATTCCTTCGGCAGCAATAAACTTCTCTTTATTGGCAACGATGTAGTTGAAGGTTTCGCTACCATATTCTAATGCATTTGAATAACCAATAACCGTAAAAGCATCCACATTAATCAGCTGATCTTTTGGAGTGTCTGCAATGAACTCCTGTCCAACAGGCAACATTTTTTCCTGTTCATATGCAGCGTGTAATGCCCGAACATATTTGCGCAGAAATACAACATCACGCTCACCGTCGGCATACTTTTTATGCATGGTACCAATCTGCTTAGATGGGTCGGTTGCAATGCCTGCATTTTCAATTAAACCTGCAACATTTGTTCCTCCCACAATTTTATGAACCACCTTACCGTTGGTATCCATAAATAATAATGTTGGAAACGCCTGAACACCATACTTCTTAGCTAACTCAGGTCCCTCGCCCTTTTCCATATCCATCTTGATATTTACAAACTGCTTATTAAACACATCGCCCACTTCTTTCTGAGGAAATACTTCTTTAGCAATTTGCTTACATGGTCCGCACCAGGTGGTGTAGCAATCCATAAAAACAAGCTTATTCTCAGCTTTGGCTTTGGCCAGTGCTTCGGCAAATGTGCCATGTTCAAATTGGATTCCCTGCGCCATTAAGTTGGCTGAAATAATTAATGCCGTAATGGCTAGTACTAGTTTTTTCATATCTATTCTATTTAGCTGCTGGCTACTAGCTAATAGCTGCCAGCTAATTGTTTTTTCATAAAAGAAGCTGATAGCTTCTTCGGACTCCGGTCTCTGTACTTCGGACTTATCTTACTCATCAATTAATGGAAACACATTTTACCAATCCCTTTTCACGTGATGCCAGATATAGGTTATCCTCAGCATCAACAATCATAGGGATATATGAACAGCCCTTAACCAGTTCTTCAATTCCGGCAATTTGCTTAGCTCCTTCTTTGCTAAACACTTTAATTCGGGTTGGATCTTTTTCAACTGTTACAATGGCGCCATTACTTAAAGAAGCCACGCTCACCGGATTACAACAACCATGGAAATCATCCAGTCCTTTGCCTCTTTTACCAAAAGCTGTTACAATTTTCCCATTATAGTCGTATCCCTGAACTTTAAAAGCTCCCAGGTTGGCTACCAATAATTCCTTCTTACTATTTACCGAAAAATCAAGTATTCCACAACAAGGGCGCATATCTTCAATAGTGTTTACATGTTCACCGGTTTTCTTATTAAACATTGAGATCTTCTTATTGCTGTGATCTGCTACCATCAGATTTTCATCAACCACGCGGGTACCACTGGCTGTCTTCATATCCTTTAAAGCATACTTTGTCAGTTCTTTCCCGTCAGTATTCAGCACATGACACTCAACACCCATTGGGATACTCTGCGACATTACCTTACCTCTTATCTTCATTTCCTTTTCTTCCGTAAGCGTAGACATGACGTAAATCTTATCTTCCAAATCAACAGAAACAGATGAAACAGAACCATTTATCTGCGGCTTGAATTTCTTCAATTCTTTTCCTGAAGGATCAAGTATTTGAATGGATCCGTCATGAAGCAAGGCGCAAATATTGTTGTTTTTAAAAGCTGCCAAATAAACGATTCCGTTCAGATTCTCTCCATTATACGTTTTATCAACTTTGTAAGAAACATTACTGGCATCGGCAATTATCGTTTCAATCCCCAATTCAACAGCCATCATTTCATTCGCTTTCTTCTCTATCTCAACAATTAAAGGATGTTTTCGTAAATCAGCATGTAAGGTATCTACCATACTTAAGAGCTGCTCGGCAGATTTGCCATATGTTTTACTTTGTATGATTAAACCTGAAAAATAAGCTTTGGGATATTGCTTTAAAAACCTTGCTTTTAATTGATCATACTCAGCCAGCATTGGATTATAAACAGCCATAAAATCCTGATGTGATTTTGCCACCTCTTCCTGCGTTGGATTTTCGTTTGTCTGTCCTCCATACAGCTTTTTAAATCTCGGTATGTAAGTATCGATAATCTTATTGGCGTCTTTCAGGTAGATCTCATAATCATCCTGTTTTTTACTACCGGTAGCAATCGCATGATGAAACTGGTCAGCACGGCCTTTCAGTGTCATCTTGCAGTTTTCAATAATCAGCTGCTTATGTGGCCATACCAGGAAGTTATCGTCATGAATGCCATCATCCAATATCAATTCGGCTTTTATTGGTTCAGGATAATCTCCGGTTAATTGAAAATTTCCATCAATAATTTTAGCCGTATCCCTGACAAAAAGCTTTTCTGTTTTTATCGACAGAATTACATTTCCTTCAGTAATCCCTTCAAGGCTTCCGTTTAATTCAAAGGTGGTGCTTTCTTTTTTTTGCGGTTTATTATTACAAGCGAATAGTACACTCACCATTAATAAGCCAATCAGTAATTGTTTTAAATCAAGTTTCATTTTTGTTTTTAGTTTTTGTTTGTTCAATTGGAGCTAATATTTCAATAAACCTTAGTGTCTTATTTCTGATATTCCCTACGAATTCGAGGCAAGCTGTGTATCTTTTGGCAGAATATTTAAGCGTGCTGTAAATAGTCTTGATACTTTGTACTTGATACTCTGTACTTTTCTGGCTCGCCCAGGTTAGGTTAATTTAGGTTAATACACCTCTTTAAAAACAACAAATCGAACAACTTAGTCAGAGTCATTCGATTTTGTTATTTCAGTGTTAAATAATCAATTTCATTATTTGCCGAAGATGCTTTCAAACAACTTATCCATCTCCTCGTCGGTGCCACCATCGGCAGCGAAGCGTCCGATTATTTTACCTGTTGGATCAATCAGTATTTTTGTAGGAAGAGAATGCACAGCGTAATCATCACCAATACTCTCTCCTTTGCGCTTATCTCCGTTTAAAATGTGGCGCCATATACCAATCTCATCTTCTTTCACTGCTTTGTGCCAGGCTGCTTCATTGCCATCATCACTGGCAATACCTATTATTTCTAATCCTTTATCGTGGTATTTACTATATAAACTAATCAAGTGAGGATTTCCGGCACGACATGGCTTACACCACGATGCCCAGAAGTCGAGCAATACATACTGACCTTTAAAGTCGGCCAAACTTATTGGCTCACCCTTAATATCATTTTTAGCAAATGGTGTTGCCTGACTGCCAGGTGCTCCTTTTTGGCTCTTTTTGATATCAGCCAGAATAGACTGCCCGATTATACTTTGCTGCACTTTTGATCCTAAGGCATCATACCTTTGTTTAACCTCATCGAGCGGCATATAGCTCTTTTGCATTCGCAAAATGCTGGCGGTAATAAATGATGAAGGATGCTCATTCATATACTTTAATGATACGTTGCCCATTCGAGAAGTAAATGGTTTTAATGCATCATATGCCGATTGCGCCTTATTTTTCAGAATGTTTATTTCTTCCTCTGACAACTTAGCTCTCGAACCCTTCATATAAGCCATATTAGCCTCATCATAGGCCTTGCTTAAAGGTGCCATTTCATCAAGTATGGGTTGTTGCAGTTCATCATACTTGTTTTGCTCATCCTGAATAGCCGACCCGGAAATTTTTACTGGTAAGTCGGCTCCACCCCATTTTACTGACTTTGCCATTGCTACATCACCTTCAATGCTTATCTCACTATTCTCGAGCCAAATGGAAAATGAATAATCACCTGGCGTTATACTTGCCCTAAGTTGATGTGGATAATCTATATTACCGTTGAGCTCAAACCGGCCTTTTTGTATTTGTGCCGAATCAACAACAATAGCTCTTTGATTGTCATGGTCATAATAACCTAATGTTATTTTTCCATTTTCCAGACCTTTAATTTTACCTTTTAATCGGTAGCCGTCTGTTTGTGCAGTCGTGACAAGTCCGAATACGGCCATCAACAATACAATTGAAAAATATCTCATAATAGATCAACACGTTTATTAAAATCCAAATATCTCTTCCAACTTCTTATCCAGTTCGTCGCCATGAAGTAGCTTGGCGATGATGATTCCATTGGCATCAATCAGAACGGTAGATGGTAAAAAATCCATACCATAAAGACTGATGATTTCTGCTGGAGCCGGGTTAGAAGGAAACCTGTCAGCAACATGAATCCAAGGTGTCTGATCTTCTTCAATTGCCTTAAGCCACATTTCATTGTTAGTATCATTGGTTATACCAACTACCTCAAATCCTTTATCATGATACTTGGCATACAGTTCTTTTACATGTGGAAATGAAGCACGGCATGGCTTACACCAGCTGGCCCAGAAGTCGATCAATACGTATTGTCCTTTAAGGCTCGATAATGAAAAATCTTCTCCTTTATCTGTTTTTAGAGTAAAGTCGGGTGCCGGTTTGCCAGGCTGAATAGCTAATTTGGCATCAATATCTTCTTTTACATCTACAATTGTTGGGTGCTGTTTGGAAGTCTCCGGCAAAGCATTGTATAAGTCCAACATCTCATCCAGAGTAGCTTCTCTTTTTATAAAAGGAAACACCTGCGTTACAAAATATTGATCAATATGCTGCTCGAGAAAGGCTTTTTGAGCTTTCCAGGTTTCTTTTTTAAGATCTTCGCTAAGGTGGCTGTATTCTTCCTTAAGCTCTTCATAAGCCTCCCATTGTTTTGCTTCGTAGGCTTCCATCATTTTAGTATGAACAGCTTTGCAATCTGCAAATTCAGGCTGATTCATAATCGTTTCATTCATACCACTAAACTCTTGTGAGAGATCATGGTTGGCACATCCGCTTAACTCTATTGCCTGGATATATCCTCGTTGGGCATCTGCCACATCAGCTTTTATTGTTAGTTCTCCATTTTCCAGAATGCATCCAAAGGACAGCTTTGCATCAATTAATTGAAATGAATAAGAGGATGTTTCGATACTTGGCAGAGAATACTCAAATTGCCCAGCTGTAACAGGCACTGTATCTATGGCCGTAAACGTCATGGTAGCTCGTGAGAAAGTACCAATTACTAATTGATCATCTTCTACACCAGTGATGGTTCCGGTCAGGTTAAATTGGTTAGGTTGCGAGCATGCAAATAGCGCTACTATTGATAATAAGCCTAGTAGTTTTTTCATTTTAGAAAGTTTTAAAGTAATTTTTTGATACCCGACAAGCTGATTGAGCCTGCCGGGTACTTATCCTATAAACCTCGTGGATTTTGTTCCAATGGGTTAATAGCAATCACATTTAATGGAATGGCCCACATATAGTTATTAGATGAAGCCTGAATGGTATATGATTTACCATTAACAACACGAGTATGAGACAAGCCGAGGCGTTTCATATCAAACCAGCGCCAGGCAGTTAAACGCAATTCTTTGCGACGTTCCAACATAATCTCTGCTAATGTAGTTGGATCATCAACATGTGTATAAGGCACATAGGTTGCTGCATAATAACGTTTTTCGCGCAACATATTTAGGTATGTAACTGCCTCTGTACTGTTTGGTGATGTTTGCTTCATTAATGCCTCACAGTAGTTAAGTAACACTTCCGGAGTTTTAACCCCAGACCATGGCTGCTGACCATCGTTTGTTACGATGTAATAGCCGTCAGGAACAGGGGTTCCATATGGGTCTTCATCCGACATGAAGTACCAATAGCGCATATCGTTTGCTTTATCAAATAAGTCAACTAATTCATTAGATATATACAATTCGGTTCTAAAACTACCCTTCTCATTGACATACATATTTTCAGGATTACTCAACTTATTATTATCGAAATTGGTGATACCCATTGCCGGATTACCTGTCGACGGATCATCATCTCCATCATCAACGGCATACTCTATTTCATTGTAATCCTTCAAAGTACTATTTAAATCAAGAGACTTTTTCGAATGCTCTGCAGATAATTCATACTTTTCCTGATATAAGTAAATACGACCTAACAACGCATGTACCGCTACCTTACTGGCAAACGTTTTATGCTTTGGGTTATCAGGTAAGTTGTCCAAAGCGACTTCCAGATCAGCAAAAATCAGGTCATACACTTCCTGAACAGTACTACGCGGTGTCAGCACATTAATATCCATTGCTTCTGGCATTGGTACGCCAAGGTCAGTAGAAGCTGTAGCGGCATCATAGTGCTTTGCATATCCATTCACCAAATAAAAAAGTGCATTTGCTCTGATAAAATGGGCTCTTCCACGTGTATCGTCAATATCATAAAGAGAACCTTCAGTATAAGAGTCTATATTTTGTATAACAAAATTTGCTCTTGATACTGCTTTATAATGGGTTACCCAATCCTCATCCTGTTCATTTTCCTGGTACATAAAATCCTGCCAAGTGTAGGCATTCATTCCTGAAACAGAAGTATAAGGCAGTAAGAAATCAGGAATAACAATATCATCAGCTTGAGAACCAAAGTTACCTCCACCGCCATTAATATCGTTGGTTGCATTTAGCATCTGAGCCAAATCATCAGTGTTTTCCGGAATTGTTTTACCATATGGTAAAAGCGTTACATAATCGTCTCCACAACTTACCAGAGCCAATACCAAAAACGCGTATATTATTTTTTTCATTGTTTTCATTTTTCTAGTTTTTATCAGCCAATAGATTAAAACTGCATTGATAAGCCAACAGTGTAATTCTTAAAGCGAGGGAAATCAAAATCACGCTCATAATACAAATCACCTCCAGTTTCCCATGATACTTTTGTATCATAAATACGATCATTGTCGGCTGCTGTCCAGTGCCATAAGTTTTCAATTCCCACTTTAAGTTTTAAACCTTTAATGGCAGGAACATTTAACAGCGAAGTAAAATCATAACTAAGGTTAATACTCTTTAACTGGATAACATCTGCATTGTCAATATTATAATCACTATTCCATGTTGCAGCAATTCTATCTTGTGAGCTATACCCCGTATAATCTAATTTTGGAATACTAGTATGTGCCTCATCACCAGCCTGTCTCCATCTGTTATTATAAACATTGATCATGTTCTTGGTTCCAGCTGTTCTAACCGGACTTGGGTAATTATATTGAGGTGCAAAATGGCCAAAATCATAAAGAATAAAGATATCAGCTGAAAAGTTCTTGTAAGTAAAATGATTGTTTAACGAACCATATACCGGTGGTGTTAAACGACCAATAAATTCTCCATCTTCAATATCGAAGCTTCCCATATCTCTCCATGATACAACATTTCCATCTCTATCATAAACCTGTGGTTCTCCGGTAGCATCCAGCCCGGCATTCTTATAACCATAAACAAAATCAATAGGCTGTCCTTCAACAGGATTTCCATAGACCACATCAGTACGATTATTGGCTGGTTTATCAACACTTACCAACTCATTATAGTTATAAGAGAAGTTAAAGTTTACATCATAGGCAAATGATGGATTCCGAACAATATTTGCTCCTATATTGATATCAACTCCACGGTTCAATATTTCACCATTGTTCATATTTACCTTATCGTACCATGCTCCTCCAAAGCCTGTTGTTGGATCCATATTAACCTCAGCCAAAACATCTTTTGTCTGCTTATTATAAAACTCAATACTACCTCTTACCCTATTATTAAATAAGGCATAATCTACTCCAATATTAGTTGTATAAGTTTGTTCCCAACCTAATAAAGGGTTTTCAGGGTTAGCCACAGATAATGATTGCTCTCCGGTAAAGTAATCTGTTCCTGCATTAGCGATCAGAAACGGTGAGGTATTTTTATCAATATTACCAGCTAATCCATAAGATGCTTTAAATCCAAGTTCATTAATCCAGGATACATTGAAAAAATCTTCGCGACTAACATGCCACTTACCACCTATTGACCAAGCTGGCTGATCCTGATATTCTGATGACTGTCCGAATAAGTTGGTTTTATCTAAACGCCAGCTGGCAGATAAATCATACTTTTCTTTGAAGCTAACATTACCCAGGAAGAAAGCTGATTGGAAACGATCCTCACTTTGACTTCTTCTTGGCACATTCCACATGGAAGCCCAACCAAAAAATGCATTAACATACCCTTGCGTTAAATCCTGCCAATTCACCACATTTTCTGTTAATCGTTGCGAATTATAGTTAAAACGTGCATTGCCCATGTTGTTTTCAACCTTAAAAGCATTACGTTCCCAACCCGCATTAAAACCGAAGTTAAATTCATTTATCTGCTTATTTATACTCATTTGCAGACGTGTTGTCAAATTCTCACTTTTTGTATCATCATACCATAATATGTTCCCGTATGGAATAACCTGATTCATCATCATATCAGTATAACGATTGACGAAACTTCTTACTTTATAAGATTCTTTATTTTGGTAATCTTCTGTACGTCCATTACTTACACTATAACCAACAGAACCAGTAAACTTTAACCAATCAGTTGGAGTAATATCTAATGAAGCATTGGTGCTAATATTGCTACTCTTAGTTTCCTTATCTTTTAACTCTTGTTCTTGCACTTGGTTATAAAAGAATGGTAATAAACCGCGGCTTTCGTGATATTCTACAGTAGCAGCATCGTAGCTTCCATTAGCTTCATGCATATAATTACCCTCTTCATCATAGAAACGCACATACGGACGTGTCATTGATGCGAACTGGCCATTATTTTTGTTCTTTCTAAAGTTTCCAAGAACACTCAAGTTTAGTTGAAGAATATCATTGTATTTAAAGCGATCGTTCAGGTTAAATGAAATGTTATCACCTTTGGTGCCTTTCCATATGGCCTTATTTTCATCAAAGGACAGCGATGCATAAAATTGATTTTTCTCTGTTCCGTAGTTGAACGATAGGGTATGCTTTTGCACCATTTCGCGCTGAAAAAACAATTCTTCAATATCTCTGCGATTATCGTAAGAAGCCAATTCATCGCGCATCTGCAAAGCTTCAGCTTCTGAGATACTACCTGATTGCATCTTTGCATATATCTCACCTAATTCTGATTTGTAGTTGTACCATGGGAAAGCGGTCATACCTGCTGTTTCGTAAGCATCCCATTCCAGATCAACATACTCCTTTGATGTCATGATATTTAAGTCATCCAAATTCGGACTCTCTGCCATTTGGAATGTACCATTATAATTAACCCGAAGCTTGCCGTCTGACTTACCCCTTTTAGTTGTAATAACAATAACACCATTGGCACCACGTACACCATAAATTGAAGCTGACGCAGCATCTTTCAGCACTGTTAATTGCTCCACATCGTCAGGGTTTATTTCCAACAGATTACCTTCCCATGGATGCCCATTTAAAACAATTAAAGGCTGTGACCCAGCATTTAAAGTTGATGCTCCACGAATGACAATACTACCATCTTTATTGACTTTTACACCAGCAGCTACACCTTCCAATCGTTGTGTCAAATCAACAGAAGCAACATTCACAATATCATCTGCATTCACAATCTGGAATGACCCTGTTGCTCTTTCTTTTGAAATTGTCTGATAACCTGTAACAACAACTTCATTTAAGCCCATCGTTTCTTCAACCAATACAATATCAATAACCGTACGATCGTTAAGTGGGATTTCCTGAGTAACAAAACCAAGACTGGAAACTTCCAAAACGGCATTTGCCTCACCATCAATCTCAATTTGGTAGGTACCATCTACCTGCGATACGGTTCCTATTGTTGTGTCTTTTACCCGAATAGCAGCAAACGGGATTGGTTCACCATTTTGGTCTTTAACTATACCCTTAATAATAATTTGCTTTTCCTCCTGATCCCTAGCTTCAGCCATTATAACAGGCTTCTCTGCAGGCCGAATAACGATATAGTCATCCACCATACGAAACTCCATATTGGCTTCTTTTAGAATATCAGTGTATAATTCCTGAAGTTCTACCGTTCCCGCTTCAACTTCAATCTCATCATTAATATCCATCTCATCATTACTTAAGATGGTGATCAAGCCGGTTTGACGCTCCACCTCTTGAAAGAGCTCCTTGTAAGTGGTTTTAGCATCACGCACATTTACTTTCTGCGCCCATGTAGAGGCCGAAATCTGCATAAAGCAGCCGAATAATAAGATTACGCTAATCCGCATAGCTAACAGCATTTTACGAGGTACTTGAATAAAGGTACAACAAGACCTCTTCTTTTGTAAACTTTTCATAGATTTGTATATCTAATGTTAATAATTGCCGGAATTGACTTTGGCGAGACGCTTCCGGTTATTGATTTTAGTAATACGGAGGGTGTTGGAGCACTCTCCTTTTTTTTAACGTCTTAGTATAGTGCTTTTACTAACACTGTGTTTTCATCTATTTCGATTTTTACTTTAGTTGTTTCTTCTATAAGATTTATAAAAAATTCAAAATTGGTTTCTCGACGAACAGCTCCTGTAAACTTTTTTCCTTTAACATTTTCATTGGCAAAGAAGAAGTTAACGTCGTACCAGCGCCCCAGCTTATCAGCCATTTGCTGCAGGGTCATTTCTTCAAATCGGAAAATACCATCTTTCCAAGCGGTGTAGAGATCCACATTTACTTCGTTCACATAAACTCTGTTAGATTGTTTAACTACTCGTGCTTGTTGTCCCGGTTCAATCAGTGTTTCCTGACCATCTACAATCATAGCTACACTTCCTTCTACCAGCGTAGTTTCAACAATTTTGTCCGACTCATAGCTCATCACATTGAACTGTGTTCCATATACCTTCACATCTGAAGTTAGCGTTTTTACAATAAATGGTTTCTCTTTATTAGTGGTCACATCAAAATATGCTTCTCCGGTTAAAAACACTTCTCTTGTTTGATCAGAAAAACTGATCGGATAGGTTAAGGACGTCTCTGAGTTTAACCACACTTTGGTGCCATCAGCCAATACCAACTGATATTCACCGCCTCGGGGAACTTTAATCGTATTGTATTGTATATCCCTTACATCATCCTCAATATAAGTCAGAATATCCAATGAATCAATACCAATCACCTGACCTTGCTTATCCTTAATAAGCATTTCCGACGCATCATCAAGTTCTAGAACTTCGCCATTGGCCAATTGTAAAACAGCTTTCGATGAACCCGGTGTAATCTGGTGAGCCATTTCAATGGATTGTGTTTCCTTATCAGATAAGAATAACACACTTAGAGCAATACCTAATGGTAAAATAATAGCTGCCGCAATTTGCAACCAACGCTTAAATTGTTTTTTACCGCCGCTCGTCATTGATTTATTAATTACCTTCCATGACTGCTCCAGATCTTTCTGAGTTATTTCAATCCCATCTTGTTCATAATGGGTCTGAAGATTCCTGTAGTACTCCTTATTTTTCTTGCCATCAGACAACCACTGCTCCAACTGTTGCCGCTCCTCATCCGTGGCAATACCAACCAGGTTTTTCCAGAATATCAGATAGTCTATTTCTATTTTGATACGCATTTTTCAGTGTTCATTTTATTAAAAGACTCACAGCTTTTGAATATGGTCGACAAGAATTTTGATTTTTTTGAAAAAAAATTGAGTTGAGTGTATTACACCACTATAATCCTATAAAATAGAGGATGTAAATAGCCACGATAACCATCGGGGTGATTTATATTATGGAAGTCAACAGTATTGCAGTCTCCCTTCGAAAGGGAGATTTAGAGGGTAACCCTATAAAAAGAACAATAACAAGGTTCGATCAAACAGCATATTTCGAAGCTTAAGTCGTGCCCGCCCCAATTGTGTTTTTACTGTACTTACCGAAATATCCAGATCTTCTGCAATTTCATTCATGGTGAGACCATGAACATACTTAAGACGAAAAATACGTTTCATCTCCTTAGGCAATTGCTCAAGGGCATCATTTACCTCTTTTACTAACTGTGGGTCTAAAACATCATCCTGCACATGATCAGAAAGGTACGAATCAATCAGGTACACCTGGTGCTTATCTTTGATACCTATATTTCGTAGGTATATCAGGCATTTGTTTTTAACTGCGGTGTGTAAATACCACTTTAGTGTTTTAATATCCTGCGATTTGCGCTTCTCCCAAAGGCTTATAAAAACATCCTGAACAATGTCCTTGCAGGCATCTTTGTCGAAAATAAATCGATGAGCAAATTGCATTAAAGTAGGATAATAATTATCGAACAACGAACGATAAACCTGTTCGTTTCCTTTTCGTATTTCTTCAATAATTATTTTATCACTTAGCTCCATTGATGCTTCTCGATTTTTATTAATGGGTACTGCAAAGAAAAACATTTTTTTAAGGAATTCAATTGATGCTTAACTTTCAGCATTATGCAATTCGTTGATTATTTGATAGAATACCCTATTAATCAATTATTGTGACAAAAAAAGGGAATCGATAATGATTCCCTTAATAATTCAGCTATAACTTAGATCTTTAATATTTTGTCACTTATTCTTCACTTAGCACATTTAACACACCATCCTGCATTGTTGAATTAGCTGCAACTACTTCAACATCTTCAGTTGTCATTGACTCATAACCTTCTTTTTCAAAAATAACTGTATAAGTTCCGGCCTCAACACCAAGTACTGTGTAACCACCATTCTCATCTGTAAAGGTAGTTGTGTAAACTTCTTCACCATCTTTAACCGTCACCTGAGTGCCCTCAATAGCATTCTCCTCCGAATCAAGTACTGTTCCAACAATACGCCCTGCAGTAGAAGCATTTGTTGCTTTAATTGTCGGTTTGAAAATAAAACCCGTTATTCCTGATGGTGTATTTGTATTACCCTGTAGAATAAATGATTGGCTAACATCAAAATCAAGTAATAACTCGCTCGTCAAGCCGCCAGTCACTACAATATCAGGCTTCACGAATACTTTAATCCCTGTTTGGCTGCCACTTGGAACTTTTACTTCGTGACTAGATCCATCACTTAAAACAATTCCGGCATCTGTAACATATAATCGAATCAGGTCATAAGTCCCGGCTTCAATTTCCATATCAATCAAACTTTCTGTTATGCCATTAGTTAAATCAAGCAAATTAAAATCCATAACCTCTTCAGAGATTGTGATAAAGGGAGATTCCTCACTATCGTCACTCTTTCTGATTTCAATTTTGTTAATAGTCACATTGGCTTCTTCTACCAAATCACTAGGAAAAGGAGCATCTGTCAAGTTTATCTTTAACGTTCCCGTTGAAGATCCGTTATCACTATCGCAGGCATAAAATAATCCTGCCATTACAATTAATACAATCGCAATTAAATTTTTTCCGTCCATAATTGTGAGATTTAATTTGTTTTCCTCTCGATTTTAACGGCAACATCATCTCTTTTGTTGCCTACTAGATGCAAAAATACAATTCTATTTATCACTTAAATCAGATTTACAGTTAATTAACTTTACAATTTTCATTAATAATCTGAATAAGTTATCAACAATGGCAAACTTTGCCAAGTTCTTTCCGTAGTAGGATACAAATTGAAATTCTGCTTAGTATTATGAGGGCTTTATTCATTACTCTTATCTCTTTTTTATCAACACTTACTTTTTCTCAGGATAAAAGTCTGAAGGTGGTTTACGATTATATCAATCACGCTAAATCCAATACTTATGAGATGGAACTTCAGTCCATGGATAAAAAGGTACTAAGCTATACCATCCGATTAACCAGAAGTGGTGCCGGCCGAAATATTTCGTACAAAGCCACTACAGATTCAAGCTTGTTATTCAAGGATTATGAAATGGAATACCTGGTGTATGACGAGAGCTTAGGACGTGATGTACATGTGATAAAAGAACCGCTTAATTTATTTAAATGGAACCATGTTGAAGAACGTGATACCATTTTGGATTATCCTTGTAAAACAGCTTTTGCCGAATTCAGAGGCCGTGAATATAAAGCACATTACACAACAGATTTACCATTTGAGGCAGCCCCGTGGAAATTTCATGGACTACCGGGCGTGGTGCTTAAAGTTGCTTCAACTGACAATGCGGTGGTTTACCAGGCAAAAGCAATCGAGATATTAGACACAAACCCTTCATTTTATAACCCGTTTGGTAATAAAGAACCAGACAACTACAACAATTTTTGCAAGCATTATAAAGCCTATCGCAAAGAAGTCATAAAAAAACGTAATCAACGGGCAAAGCAACAAAACAGACCTGCTCCTAAAAATGACAAAGCACCACGCATTGAAGTGATCATTCCTGAGAATCGGTTTATCCTCAATGAATAATAAAGAGCTAAGTCATAAGAATTAAACGATACCTAAGTTAATAATACATCCTTTGAATTAACTACCCTCGAGGCCGATTCTACTCGCCCATCAGTAATACCATGATTCCAATTGGCAATAACTTGCAGTCCCTAACGAGTTTTGTAAAACTAATCGAAAATTTATTGCAGTTAATTGATTCCATTGCCTCCTATTATTAAAGTGATGGTCAAAGCACTTTGCATTATCCGTATTTTTTGTGCAACTTTGCTATGTTCTTAAGTTAAAAGATATTGTGAGTCATCCACATAACATAAAAGGATATCGTTGTTTGTTTGAATGCCTGATGTTCTACAAGCGCAACTCTTAATGCAGTATTTTTCTTTACTGCAAACCTTCCAATATATCAATATTTAATCTGAATGGCACTAATAATGACCAGATCATTATTATAGTCTGTGATTTTAATTTAAGAAGAATCCTAAAGCGTAAAGCAATGACAACTAAAACGATAAAAGGTCGCCCCGATCCTAACGGTGCCGGCTTACCAACCATCAAAGAGATATTAGGAAAGGAAGATACTGCAAAAAAAGCCGAACGAGCTGCTTCAGCCGAAGGTAATTTCTACCAACCACTTGGAAAAAAGCTTGGTCCGGGAATGAACCCGCGTATTCAGCGACTTCGGAAAAAGAGTTTTGAAGCGGAACCAAGCATTTCCATTGAGCGTGCTTTGCATCAAACAGTATTCTACAAAGAGCACTATGGCAAACATTCTATTCCTGTATTACGCGCACTGACATTTCTTGATCACTGTAAAAAGAAAACCCTTTATATGGGCGATGATGAACTGATTGTTGGTGAACGTGGTCCATTACCTAAGGCAGTACCAACCTTTCCGGAATTAACATGTCATAGTGTCGAGGATTTCCATGTGCTTAACACACGCGATCAGCAACGCTATACCACCAGCCAGGAAGATATTAACACTTACGAACGTGAGGTCATTCCTTACTGGCAAGGACGTACGCAACGTGAGCGTATTTTCAACCACGTGCCTGAAGAATGGAAACGCGCCTATGAAGCTGGTCTGTTCACCGAATTTATGGAGCAACGGGCTCCGGGACATACCTGCCTCGATGGCAAGATTTACAGGAAAGGCATGCTCGATTTCAAGAAAGATATAAAAGCACATTTGGATTCACTGGATTACTTGAGCGATCCTGAAGCTAACAACAAAGCGGAAGAGCTGAAAGCAATGGACATATCGTGTGATGCAGCCATTGTATTTGCCGAGCGTCATGCCGATTTAGCAGAAGAAAAAGCAAAAAACGAAACAGACCAAAAACGAAAAGCAGAGTTACTAAAAATAGCTGAAGTATGCCGCTGGGTACCTGCTAATGCGCCACGCACTCTACATGAAGCCATTCAAATGTACTGGTTTGTTCACTTGGGCACCATCACTGAATTGAATGGCTGGGATGCCATGAACCCTGGTCATTTCGATCAGCACCTGGCACCTTTCTACGAAAAAGAAATTGCAGAAGGTACATTAACACGTGAGGAAGCCAAAGAGTTGATCAGCTGCATGTGGATCAAGGTGAATAACCAGACCGCACCACCTAAAGTAGGTATCACGGCCAAAGAGAGTGGTACTTACAACGACTTCACCAACATTAATATTGGCGGTGTGAAAGCTGATGGCTCCGATGGCAGCAGCGAAGTATCCTACATTATGCTCGAAGTGGTTGAGGAGCTGCATTTGTTACAACCCGGTTCATCGGTACATATCAGCCATGTGACGCCTGATAAATTTCTCAACGCGGCATGTAAAGTCATTCGTCAAGGCCATGGTTATCCTTCTGTTTTTAGTCCTGAAACTTACATCACGGAAATGCTGGCGCAAGGGAAATCGCTTAAAGATGCCCGTGAAGGAGGTTGTAGCGGTTGTATTGAAGTGGGTGCTTTTGGCAAGGAGGCCTATGTATTAACTGGTTATCTGAACGTTGCAAAAATTCTGGAAGTTACTTTGAATAATGGCATTGACCCGGTAACCGGCAAACTAGCCGGATGCGAGTCTGGTGATCCACGCACTTTTAAGAGCTATGATGATTTATATGCCGCCTTTAAAAAGCAGCTGGAGTTTATCGTGGATCAGAAAATTCGCGTGAGCAATTACATCGACACCATGTTTGCCAAATATGCACCGGCTCCATTCCTGTCGGTAGTTATTGAAGATTGTATTTCCAAGGGAAGAGACTATTATAACAGTGGGCCACGCTACAATACCAATTACATTCAGTGTACGGGATTAGGAACTGTTACTGATAGTTTATCTACGCTAAAACACCATGTATTTGAAAAGCAAACCTTTGACATGGATCGAATATTAACAGCTGTGGCTAATAACTTCAAGGATGATGAGATTTTGCGTCAAACAATAGTTAATCGTACACCATTTTTTGGTAATGATGATGAATATGCTGACAGCATCGCATTAAAAGTTTATGACGACCTGATTAAAACAATTGACGGGAAGCCAAATATCAAAGGCGGTAAATACCACTTAAATATGCTCTCAACCACCTGCCACGTATATTTTGGAAAGGTGATGGGTGCAACCCCTAATGGTCGCTTAGCTGGTAAATCTATTTCCGATGGTACTTCACCATCCCACGGTTGTGATGTGAATGGTCCGTCTGCAGTGATTCGTTCATTAACAAAGCTCGATCATACGCGTTCGGGCGGTACCTTGTTGAATATGCGCTTTCTGCCTAGCCTTTTAAAGCGTGATGAAGACATTGCCAAGATGGGTAAGCTAATTCGCAGCTATTTCACCATGGGCGGTCACCATGTTCAGTTTAATATTGTTGATACGGCAACCTTAAGGGCTGCTCAAGAATCGCCTGAGGATTATAAAGATTTGTTAGTTCGTATGGCCGGTTACAGCGATTACTTTAATGATATGAATGCCGATCTTCAGCAGGAAGTAATCGATCGAACTGAGAATGAGGCGTTTTAAATTATCTCCCGCAGATAACGCTGATTGACGAAGAGAAATCCCCCTCAGTCCGCCTTTGGCGGACAGCTCCCCAAGGGAAGCATTTAAAAGCGGTTAATAAATCTTCCCCTTGGGGAAGTGCCCATCGGGCGATGGGGAAACCATTTTATCAATTCGAAAAGCAATTTGGACTCAATGGAAGCACCAAGTTTAATATTTGATATAAAGCGCTACGCCATCAACGATGGTCCGGGTATTCGTATTACCATCTTTCTAAAAGGTTGCCCTTTACGATGCAGGTGGTGTCACAACCCGGAAAGTCAGCTCAGGAACCAGCAGAAAATGTACAACAACAGCAAATGCATAGCCTGCGAAGAATGCGTAAAGCATTGTCCTGAAAATGCTCTGACTTTAACACCGGAAGGCATTGTAACAGACGGTGATTTATGTACCATGTGTGGTATTTGTGCCGATGTTTGTCCTACCAAAGCCATTGAAATGACTGGCAGGATAATGAGTATGGATGAGATCATGACACAAATTAAAAAGGAAACCATGCTCATGGATAAATCAGAGGGTGGTGTTACCTTTTCGGGAGGCGAACCATTATTGCATCATGAATTTCTAATTCCTCTACTTGATGCATGTGGTGAAGAAGGTATTCACCGTTGTGTGGATACAACCGGCTATGCCAAACCAGAGGTATTGATGGAAGTGGCCAAGCGTACAGATCATTTTTTATACGATCTGAAAATGATGGATTCGGAAAAGCACAGCGAATGGACAGGTATGCCCAATGGAAAAATACTGGCTAATCTGAAAACCTTAGCTGCGACCGGTGTTGATATGAACATTCGCATTCCTTTGATCAAAGGCGTAAACGATGATGATTGGAACATCCATGAATCTGCAAAATTAATAGCCTCTCTGGATGGAAAAAAGCCGTTGGTCAACCTCTTACCTTTCCACAATATTGCCGAAAAGAAATACGAAAAGCTGGGTGAAGATTATGACAGAGGCGAGATGGATGAACCAAGCCCTGAGCGCTTACAGGAGATAATTGCCATATTTGATTCTTATGGTGTAAAATCAATGATAGGAGGTTAATTTAACCTCCTTATTTTCTATCAAACTATTCCTCGATAAACTTTTTATAATGATCAAACCGCTCAAAAATCTGCCGTACATATGTGTATGGCTCAGTACCTCTTAGGTAGCCATGTTTCACCACCGGATCATTAAAGTTCTTTGGGTATCGCAATGACAGAATCATTTTTTCAACATTATCATCCCATATATCCGGATTCAGATTATACTTTTGGGCTAATCGTCTGGCATCTGACACATGACCATATCCACAATTATAAGAAGCAAGAGTAAATTTCACTCGTTGCAGTGGATCTTCAATACTTTCAAAACGATCTAATAAATAATTAAGGTATCGGACACCTCCCTGCAGGCTTTGCTCAGGATTACTTCGCCACTGAACACCGAACTCTTTGGCTGTAGCCGGCATCATCTGCATAAGTCCTACTGCTCCAGCCCATGACACAGCTGACGGATTAAATCTTGATTCCTGATACACCTGGGACGCTAATAATCGCCAGTCCCAATCTATTTTCGTCGATTCGAGTTTAATAAGATCATCATATTTACTGATTTTATTTTGCTTTAGACTATAAAAATCACTGTTAACGCGACGTTTGAAACTTTTCTTATTCTTATAGTATTTGTTATAAATCATATAATACTCGCTCTTCTTTTTATAATCGACCAACCATTCATTAATCTCATTTAAGAGCTGAGGCGAAGATTTACGAACCACCCAACCCATATTTTGTGTCATGCTCAAAGGCACATCAATGTTCAAAACCGGATAATACGAGGCCATAAGGCTGGCAATATTTAAATCTGCCACGGTATGTTTTTTCTTCCCGTCAACAACCATTTCTATGATCTCCTCTGTGGTTACATCCCCGGAAATAGTATCAATAAATATTTCACCCCCTATCTCTTCAGCAAGATTTATTAATCGCTGATGATATGATGAATGTATTCGCACAGAAACTGTATCACCCATCAGTTCGATGGCATCATGGAGCAACGAATTTTCAATCTTTTTCCAATGCAGTTCATACCAATTATCCGGAATTTTTTGCACCAACACCTGCTTACTTGTAAACAAAGGTTTGGTAAAATTGACATACTTCTTCCGTTTTCGCGTTTCTGTTATGCCATGTGCTACCAAATCAACATCTCCACGGTTTAAATAGTAGAATAAACTATCGATACTGCCCACCAACTGTAAATCAATTTTCAGATTTTTATGCTCGGCAAACTTCTCCAACAACTCATACTCAAAGCCCATTGGTAAGCCTTTGTAAAGAAAATAACTAGTGCCGCTATAAGTCGTTAACACCTTAAGCACCCCATCTTTTTCAATATCCTCCCAATCGCGCACATATTTGAAGTGAGTACCTGTCAGATCTTGTTTCTTCAAATCAACTGTTTTTGCAGGCTTACTTTCTTTGCTTTCTTCACGTTTTTCAACACATGAAACACAGGTAAACAGAACGATTAGGACAAATAAAAAAGTTATTTTCATACTGATTGGTTTAGGTATTAGAAGCCTAAAAATATTAATTCTGCTCAAATAAGCCAATATAACAATCACTAAGTACATCCTATGAAAACAGTCAAATCTTCCCGTTCAACAATAAATGAAGCACCTTCACGTTTTTTATGTGTCTAATAATTATTTAATTTTGGTTCATTAATAAAAATTTCGGACCTGATGCCCACTAAATTCTTCACTATAAAACCCAATACATATTTAAACCTTATTCTCATTGGCCTAATAATTTCGGGGTGTGCAGGAGGCAATAAACTGGGCAATGCCAATAAAGCCTATTTAATTGGAGAATACGACCGGGCTGCTGTACAATTTAAAAAGGCTTACCGAAAAGAAAAGAATCGTTACACCAAAGGTGAAATATCTTATTACCTGGGTGAATGCTATCGCCTGACTAACAAGCCCAGAAAGGCGGTTTCGAACTACTCAAAGGCCGTTCGTTATAATTACGAAATGGCTGATGCCGCACTTTATTGGGGCGACTGCCTTTTAGCATCTCAAAAATATGAAGAAGCTATTGAGGCTTATGAAGAATATTTATTGAAAGAGCCTTTAGACAAACGGGCTCATAATGGGATTGCTTCCTGCAAACTTGCTCTGGGCGATTCTATCCAAACGAGGTACATTGTTCAGAAAGTAGCAAAAATCAACACGACCAGATATAGCGATTTTTCACCGGGTTTTGCCAGCGCTGATTATGATCAGATTTATTTTTCATCAATGCGAACTGAAAAAAAGAAGCGCAAGAAAAGCCGCATCACAGGTCAGGGTGGTTCAAATATTTACATGTCAAAAATTGACGCTAAAGGAGAATGGACCGATCCTGAGTTGCTGGATGAAACCATAAATAGCGAGTTTGATGAAGGAAGTGCCACGATGTCGTCGGATGGTAAAGCCATGTATTTTACACGATGCAGGTACGACAATGAACAGCCGCGAAGCGCAGAAATGTTTATGGTAAGTCGATCTGGTGGCAAGTGGGGCGAACCTGTTCAACTGGAAATTGGTGGCGACAGCCTGATGGTGGCACACCCTGCCATATCGCACGATGGTGAAACGCTCTATTTTGTAAGTGATATGCCAGGTGGTATTGGCGGCAAAGACATCTGGAAATCGAAAAAAGGTGGCGAAGGAGGCTGGGGCGAACCTGTCAATATGGGCAATGTAATCAACACCCCGGGTGATGAGATGTTCCCTTCAACACGTATGGATGGCTCCTTATATTTTAGCTCTAATGCACAGGTTGGGTATGGTGGTCTGGATATCTACCGGGCTATTTTTAACGAGGAAAAGCAAGATTGGGAAGTACACAATATCGGTCAGCCAATAAACAGTGAAGGTGATGATTTTGGCATTGCTTTTAAAGGTCTGGAAGAAGCAGGTGTATTTAGTTCGTCACGAGGCAGTTCTAAAGGCATTGATAATATATACGAGTTCAGGTTGCCAAAGCTGGAATTCAGTATGAAAGGACAGGTATATAGTCAGAAAACGGATGAACCAATAACAGATGCCTACCTTCGACTAATTGGAACAGATGGCACCAATGTTAAGCTAAACATACGCAACGATGGAACTTTTGGTGCAAAACTCACGCCTCAAACCGAATATGTGTTTATAGTCGCATCCAAAGGTTTTTTCAACCATAAACACCAGTTGTCAACAATTGGCTTGAGCAATAATAAGGAGTTTGAATTTGAAATTGGGATGATGCCAATGGAAGATGCTATCATTCTTAAGAACATCAATTTCGACAAAGATCAGCATATTTTAAATAATGATGCACAGCAGGAATTGGATCGTTTGGCAATGATCTTGGGTATGAACAAGAATATTGTTCTGGAAATTGTTGCTCATGCTTCAGGCGAAGGATCCAGCTCTGATGCTATAGTACTGTCACAAAAACGTGCTCAAACAGTCATGGACTATTTATTGACTAAAGACATTCCAACTGAACGGTTATCGGCCAAAGGAGTGGGCGATTCTGAGCCCGTTACAGCCAGCAAGCGTCAGGCTAAGAAATATAAATTTATTGATGAAGGAGATGTTTTAACAAGCAGGTTTATCAGGCAAATCAGAGGGAATAACAATAAAGAGGCCGCTCATAATATCAACCGCCGTATTGAGTTCAGGATTAAGAAATAATGGCTGAACGAAATAACCACTAAGATACAAAGGACTAAAAGTTAAACTTTTAGTTAAAGCTTAAAACGACTAATCCCTTGCTTTATTAATGGCACATTGAAATTTATCAAAAAACCAAGTTCTTTCTGTGCTAGTTTCATGTAACTTAGCAATTGAGCTTTATAAACCGGATGAATTTCAGTTACAGCTTTCAGTTCGCAGATAATCAAATCTTCAACCAGAACATCAATCCGATAACCCTCTCCTAATTTTATTCCATCATATATTACCGGCATTGATACCTGTTGCTCAAAACAAAAACCAGCCTTTCGTAACTCATGACAGAATGCCCCTTCATAAATATTTTCCAATAGTCCAGGACCTAATTGTGTATGAACTTTAAACGCACAATCAACAATACCCTTTGCTACTTCTTCAACAAAAGGCACCTTCACATTAAAATTCACTCCTTTACATTCATCATTAGACATATATCATCAATTTTCAACTAAAAATATTAAATACATCTAAGCAATACAATCCTATATATAATTTGCGAAATGCAAGGCATCTTAAAGCTTGCGTCTTTCTTAGTGACTTATAATCTTTGTGGTAAATCTTATTACAGATATTTCTAGACAAACTATCTTAACAGCATCACAACAGGCTCCGATAAATAGGTAATTCCAAACGTCCAAAGCAATATTCCGATCAGAAGATACAGTAAAAATTTGCGAGTGTTATCTAGTAGTGCCATGCCTATCATTAAAGCGATGAATGGTCCTAGTAATCCGGTTACCATCAGTCCCAAACCCGGCACACCGTATTTATCCAGCCATTTGGCAAATTTAGCCTTTTTCTGCTCTAGCGACTTACTTCCATATTTATTCATCAACCATTTTCGAAATGGCTCGCCGGAAAAATACACTAGTAATGCAGAAGATATAGCACCCAGTGACACCACCGATGCGGTCATCAATGGCTTTAAACCCAATGCTATCCCAGCAGGTATCCCTTTCCAGATTCCGGTAGCTCCTGCCAGATAAACGGCTATATATTTTCCAATTTCTTCCATATCAAAAAGGCTGCAATGATAGTAAATTTAGTGCACAATTCACCAATTATTGCGCACTTACTTTCTTACTCATTCGTTGAGCCACAACACTTATAACAAGCAATTGCAGAGTGTGATAAATCATTATCGGAATCAAAAATATGCCTTGTCCGGCGATATTCTGAAACATGACTTTTGAGAATACACTTCCATGTACCAACGATTTTTTTGACCCACAGAACAGTGCGGTAATCCGATCCTCACGATTAAACTTTAAAGCTCGTGTTGTTAAAGCAATTATTGCATAAACGATCATAAAAAGAGATACTACAGCCAAGCCAATCCACATCAGGTCAACCCAACTTATTTCATTAAAAAGTCCGGCACTAAATGACTTACTAAAACTCTTATAAACAATTAGTAAGATAACAGCTTTATCAAAACGCGCCAGTTGCTTCAGGTGCTTCTTCATAAAACCCCCAAAATTATTATGCAACAACAGTCCCAATATGACCGGAAGTAAAATTTTCAGTAATAAACCAATAATTATATCTGAAAAATCGAATTCAGCACCTCCAATATTCCAAAATAATCCTATCCACAAAGGTGTAACAATGATACCAATCAAACCTGAAATGCTGGCGTTAAAAATAGCACCTACCATATTACCTTTTGCCAAAACCACCATCACCACCGATGATGAAACGGTTGAGGGTAAAACGGCTAAAAAGAATACCGCCAGCCACAAAAGCTGCTGTTCTTCAGTTATCATCAAAGGCTTCAATAAAATCACCAGAGATGGAAATAACACAAATGTTGCCAGCTGCACCACAATATGAAGACGGTAATTTCTCAGTCCTTCCTGCATTTGTTTGGGACTCAGCTTAAGTCCATAGAAAAAGAAAATAAGCGTAATGCCAATATCAGTCAGCAGTTCAAGATTTACCAAACCACTATAAACGCCCGGCTGTGGATAAAACCAAGCTAAAACAATCATAAACATTAAGCCAACTACAAAGGCATCAATCTTTCGAAGCATATCCGATATTCTTGTTAATTCAGGCAAGCATTTATATTTGTCAAGGCAAAAGTAACAAACTCTACCCTCAAAACCCGAAACTCAAAACCTTAATTATCCAACTGCTGAACTGTTGATTTGTTGATTTGATTAATTGTTGAACTGAGGCACGTACATCTCATCTCCCCACATCCCAAAATAAACTTCTCAACTCATCAACTTCTCAACTTTCCAATATTAATTGCAGGCTCTATCAACGAATTGAACCCAAAACACAGAACACACAGACCAATCCAAGTACAGAGATACTAACAACTCCCCATTATTTTTGACGATGCCGAAAGATTGTACTATTTTTGCACTCCGAAATAGGGTAAAAAACTGATAAATTTATACTTGTGAGCTCAGATTCGAGATACAACCTACGCGGCGTTTCCGCTTCTAAAGAAGATGTTCATAACGCCATTAAAAACATCGATAAAGGTATTTTTCCACAGGCTTTTTGTAAGATCGTACCAGATATTCTAGGCGGCGATGATGAGTACTGTAACATTATGCATGCTGATGGTGCAGGAACAAAGTCATCTTTGGCCTATTTATATTGGAAAGAAACAGGTGATTTATCTGTTTGGAAAGGCATTGCCCAGGATGCGATTATCATGAATGTGGATGATTTGCTTTGCGTAGGTGCTACCGAAAATATTTTGGTGTCATCAACCATCGGACGAAACAAAAATTTAATTCCAGGCGAAGTTATCTCAGCCATTATTAATGGAACAGATGAGTTGTTGGCCGAATTACGTGAGATGGGCATCAGTATTTACCCTACTGGCGGTGAAACAGCTGATGTCGGCGATTTGGTTAAAACAATCATTGTTGACAGTACAGTTACTTGCCGTATGAAACGCAGTGATATTATCTCCAACCATACAATTCAACCAGGTGATGTAATCGTAGGTTTATCCTCTTCAGGACAGGCTACCTACGAGAAAGAATACAATGGTGGCATGGGAAGTAACGGTTTAACTTCTGCCCGTCACGATGTATTTGCTAAGTATCTGGCTGAAAAATACCCTGAGAGTTTCGATGGAGCTGTGCCTGACGAATTAGTATATTCTGGCAACTACAAATTAACCGACAGTGTTAAAGACGCACCGGTTGATGCTGGTAAATTGGTACTTTCTCCAACCCGTACTTATGCGCCGGTTATGAAAAAACTATTAGACGAAATGCGTAGTGATATCCACGGAATGGTCCACTGTTCTGGCGGTGCTCAAACCAAAGTATTGCATTTTGTCGATAATGTGCATGTGATTAAAGATAATATGTTTGATGTTCCTCCTCTTTTCAAAACGATTCATGAAGAGTCGGGTACCGATTGGAAAGAGATGTACAAAGTATTCAACATGGGACATCGATACGAAATATATCTGTCACCGGAAAAGGCTGACAGAGTTATTGAGATTGCCAAATCATTTAACATTGACGCACAGGTAGTGGGGCGTGTTGAAGCTCATGATGGTAAAAAACTTACCATCGAGAGTGAGTTTGGCACATTCGAATACTAAGCCATCACAGATGGTTTTAAAACAAAATGTTGGTTGGCTTGTCTGACCTTTATTAACGATTGTCAACAACTAAGATATGGCACAACACGATTTATTAGAGAAACTAGAGGGGCTCCGATTACGCTTTCTGGAAGTGTCTGAACAGATAACCAATCCGGAAGTAATTGCAGACACCAAAAGATATGTAAAGCTAAATAAAGAGTACTCAGAACTTGAGAAAGTTGTAAACGTTCGTAATGAGTTCGAGAACACTTTGAACAACATTGAATCAACGAAGGAAATGCTCAAAGAAGAGACAGATCCTGAGATGAAAGAGATGGCCAAAATGGAACTGGACGAACTTGAAGCAAAACTTCCTGTAATGGAGGAAGAAATCAAAGTTCTTTTGATTCCTGCAGACCCACAGGATGGCAAAAATGCAGTACTGGAAATCAGAGCTGGAACAGGTGGTGATGAAGCCAGTATTTTTGCCGGAGAGTTAGCCCGCATGTATACAAAATACTGTCAGGACAAAGGATGGCGCGTTGAAATCACCAATAGCAACGAAGGTACTTCTGGTGGTTTTAAAGAAGTTGTGATGAACGTAACTGGTAATGGTGTTTACGGCATCTTAAAGTACGAATCAGGTGTTCACCGTGTACAGCGTGTGCCACAAACTGAAACGCAAGGTCGCGTACACACCTCTGCTGCAACTGTTGCGGTACTTCCTGAAGCCGAAGAATTTGACATTGAACTAAAAACAGAAGATATTCGTAAAGATACTTACTGTGCTTCCGGCCCTGGCGGACAGTCGGTGAATACGACCTATTCTGCGATCCGATTAACACACATCCCTTCAGGTATAGTGGTTACATGTCAGGATCAAAAGTCGCAGCTTAAGAACCTGGATAAGGCGATGGCTGAATTACGCACACGTCTTTACAATCTGGAATACCAGAAGTATCTGGATGAAATTTCATCACAGCGAAAAACAATGGTATCATCGGGCGACCGTTCGGCAAAAATCCGTACGTATAACTATCCACAAGGACGTGTAACGGATCACCGTATCAACCTGACGCTTTACAATTTACCTGCAATAATCGATGGTGACATTCAACAAATTATCGATAAATTAATTGTTGAAGAAAACGCTGAGCGTTTGAAAGCAAGTGAAATGTAATTACGAATTATCAAATCGACGAATCAACAAATCAACAATAAACATGACATCACAAGAGCTTTTTGAAAACATTAAAAAGAAAAAGAGTTTTTTATGTGTTGGACTTGATACCGACATAAATAAAATTCCACGTCATTTATTAGACACGACAGATCCTATCTTTGCTTTCAATAAGCAGATTATTGATGCAACGCATGACGTAGCGGTAGCTTACAAGCCAAATTTGGCATTTTACGAAAGCTTAGGTGTTAACGGATGGAATTCGTTAGAAAAAACGGTTAATTACATCAAATACAATCATCCTGATATCTTTATTATTGCAGATGCGAAACGTGGTGATATTGGTAACACCTCTTCAATGTATGCTAAGGCATTCTTCGATCACATGGAATTCGACTCAGTAACGGTTGCTCCATATATGGGTGAGGATTCTGTAAAGCCTTTCTTAACACATGTGGATAAATGGGTGATTCTTTTAGCTTTGACTTCAAACAAAGGGGCTTTCGACTTCCAGTTTATGGAAGAGAATGATGAAAAGCTTTACGAAAAAGTGATCAAAACCAGTGCCACATGGGGAACTGAAGAGAACCTGATGTATGTAGTTGGTGCTACAAAAGCTGAAATGCTTGCTGACATTCGTAAGCTGATTCCTAATCACTTCTTATTGGTTCCTGGTGTTGGTGCTCAGGGAGGAAGTCTGGAAGAAGTAGCTAAAAATGGTATGAACAGCAAATGTGGTTTGTTAGTCAACTCAAGCCGAGGCATTATCTATGCTAGCGATGCAGAAGACTTTGCGACTAAAGCTCGTGAAAACGCAATTGCCGTGCAAAAAGACATGGAAAAGTTATTAAAGGAACACGGGTTGATTTAATAACTATACAGATATTTATAGAGAGTCCGAAGCAGTTTGTTTCGGACTTTTTTATGCATGCAAGAATCTATTTTATTGACAAAACACCTCTCCTCCATTATATTATGCCAATTATTAATTTAAAGGAGGAAAGATATGAGTGCGACATTGTTTGAACGATTGGGAGGTACAGAAGGCATAACAAAAATTGCCAGTGATCTGGTAGATATTCATTTGCAAAATCCAGTTATCGCAACCCGGTATATAAATGCTAAATCGGAGATTGACGCTATCAAGCATGGTGCTGCAACATTTTTTATCGCTGGTACAGGTGGTCCGAATGTATATGAAGGCAAAGACATGATAACCACACACAAAGGCATGAATATTAGCGATGAAGAATTCAATGCTGTGTTAGATGATGCCATCAAAGCACTTGACAAAAATAATGTGGGACAAAAGGAAAAAGAAGAAGTACTATTTGTTCTTTACAGCATGAAACCTGAAGTGGTAAAAGTTTAAAAATAATCCTCCAGTACCATAAATATACTTAATCTGGAGATATTAACCTTCAACCTAACACAAGCCCGATCTCAAAAACTCTTGAAATAATTATTTATAAAGGGTAAATTCATAGGCTTAACCAGTACCTATGAACGAAGACTTTCTACACTTTATCTGGCAACACCGCCTTTACCAACCGAAATTAGTAACCACAACAAATCAAGCGATTGAAGTCATCCATCCGGGCACTAAAAACACCGATGGCGGCCCCGACTTCTTCAATGCAAAAATCAAGGTTGGTGAAACGCTGTGGGTTGGAAATGTGGAGATCCACAAAGATGAATCTGAATGGTTTCTTCACAATCATCATAAAGATGCGAGTTACAATAATGTGATCCTGCACGTTGTATTAAACCGTTCGAAAGAGACCATAAACGCCCGACAAAGGTTAGTTCCTGTGTGCGAGTTAAAATTCAATCAGAAACTTCAGCAAAAGTACCAGCAACTGTATTTTAATGAACAATGGATCGCTTGCCAACATGAAATTTCAAAACTTGATTCTTTTACACTTGACCAGTGGTTCAACAGGATACTTATTGAGAAATTTGAGAGTAAAAGCCAGCTTATTAATAATCTTTTAAAAGAAACTCAAAACGACTGGGACCAGATATTTCTTATTTTACTTGCCCGAAGTTTTGGTTTTGGGCTCAATGGTCTACCTTTTGAACTAATGGCTCGCCAAACACCATTAACCGTACTATTAAAGCACAGTAGTAATTTATTTCAGATCGAAGCCTTATTATTTGGTCAGGCTGGATTTTTAAACTCAGACTACCCAAATGACAATTATGCCAATGATCTAAAAAAAGAGTATGAATTCCTGAAGATAAAGTACAGTTTAAAACCAATTGAAGAACACCTATGGAAGTTCCTGCGACTGAGACCTGTTAATTTTCCAACGATCCGTATTGCTCAATTGGCACAATTAATTCATCAATTAAAAGGACAATTTGCCTCTATACAAAATATCAACTCTCAGGAAAGCCTCGTCAAAAAGCTAAGTGTTAAAACATCAGAATACTGGGAATCACATTATAAACTCGGCAAAACATCATCAAAACCATCAATCAAAAAACTAGGAAAGCAATCTTGCCTGCGAATTATTTACAATTCTATCATCCCTTATCTATTTAATTACGCATCAAAACACAGCGATGAGACTCAAAAAGAAAAAATCATTGATTATCTTTATCAACAACCTGCCGAGGCCAATCAAATTATAAATAAATGGCAGCAAGCAGGCATTGAATGTAAAAATGAAGCTATTGCACAGGCACTTATTTTCTTAAAAAAGGAATATTGCGATCGTAAAAAGTGCTTAAGTTGTCATGTCGGACATAAGGTTTTATGCAAAATATAGAAAACAATACCGTATACTATAACACAATAAGGGCATTGCTAACAGCGGGCGGATTACTTATGCTCACCATTGCCATCGGGTCGGTTGGCTTTATGGTTATTGAAGATTACCGCTTGGTCGATGCCATTTATATGACTGTTATTACCATGGCAACCGTTGGTTTTCAGGAAGTCGTGCCTTTATCTGATGCCGGTAAGATTTTTACAGTTTTTCTTATTATTTTTAGCTTAGGAATTTTCGGTTACGTAATCACACAAGTGACCCGTATTATTTTTGAAGGCGTATTGCACCAATCATATAAAGCATATCAGTTGAGAAAGAAAATTGTAAAATTAGAAGATCATGTAATCGTATGTGGCTTTGGCCGAAATGGTTATCAAGCCTGTGTTGAGCTCGCTGAACATGGCGAACAGTTTGTTATAGTTGAAAAGCGCGATCATGTTGTTTCTCGAATTCTCGAAGATCCTGATTTGTTATATGTTCAGGGAGACGCCAGTTCAGAAGAAGTGCTGGATGCTGCACAGATCAGAAAGGCCAGGGCATTAATTACAGCTCTGCCCAATGATGCTGATAACATGTTTGTTGTATTGACTGCTGCCGAGATGAATCCGTCGTTAAAAATCATTAGCCGCGCCAGTGATTTCCGTTCTGATACAAAATTAAGGCGTGCAGGAGCTACTAATGTAATAATGCCAGACCGGATTGGAGGACAGCGCATGGCCAAACTCGTCACCCAACCGGATGTGGTGGAGTTTATAGAATACATTCTTTTACAGCAAGCAAAAGATGTTCAGCTAATGGAAATTGATTGTAGCAAATTAGCTGTTGAGAATTATAAAAAAACCATTCGTGAACTTCGCCTAAGGGAGAAATCAGGAGCTAACCTTGTGGGCATAAAAACCGGAGAAGGCGCCTACCTGTTCAACCCCTCGCCTGACATTGAAATTACACCTGCTGATAAATTATTTGTTCTGGGTTCTCCTGTTCAGATAGAACAATTTGAAATAATTATTACCGGATCAAGCCAAACAATAAGCAGCTCGACCACTATAAGTTAAGACAAAGACACCTCAATATTAACTTTAGAAAATGACAATGCACCACAACTTTTTTTGTTTACTTTAGTATACATGGAAATTATTGCGATTGGAGAAAAATGTTAATCACTGTTAATTTTTGGTTCGCTTTTTGATAGATCTTCAATCGTAAATTAAAATAGAAACCCAAATACTTAAAATTATGAATATGACAAAATTCTTTGGAGTAGCTTTATTAACCATGGTAGTAATGGTTGGAATGCACAGCTGTAAATCAAAAGAGAAAGTAACAACTAACAGTGAAGTAGGAACTATTCTTGAAAATATGCCGTGTGAAGACGAAGGGCGCTCAGATAAAAAATTCTTTAGGGCTAGTGCTATGGCAACAAGCTCTGACTTGAGTTTGGCTGAAGAAAAAGCACTTCTTAACGCGAAGCAAAGATTGGTAACTTTGATAAGCTCAAACACCAAATCTGTGACAGACCGCTACGTAAACGAGCGTGAATTTGGTGATGCTTCCGAATTTGAAGCAAAATTTGAAAACCTGACACGCGAAGTAGCTGACGAAACCATTTCAAATGTGGTGGTAACCTGTCAGAAGAAAAGCGTTTTAGCTAATGGTAAATACCGCGGTTTTGTTGCCGTTGAGGTAAGCAAAGAAGATGTATTAAACGGAATCAGCAATAAAATTTCTAAAAACCAGAAACTACAGGTTGATTACGACAAGGCTAAGTTTGAAGAGATTTTTAATCAGGAAATGCAAAAGCTAGCAGAAGAATCTGGGTACTAGACAATTCCTACAAACGATTTAAAGGCAGGTAAAAATTAAACTTACCTGCCTTTTTTCTTTTAAAAACCACTCATCATTTACTTGTTACATAGAAATTAATGTCTATCTTTGTGCCCGCAAAATATATTTAAATAAAGTATCATGTACTTAACAAAAGAGAAAAAGCAAGAAATCTTCGAGAAGTACGGGAAGTCGAATTCTGATACTGGTTCTTCAGAGGGCCAGATTGCATTATTTTCATACCGTATTGCTCATTTGACTGAACACTTAAAGTCAAATCGCAAAGATTATAGCACGCAACACGCATTGATTAAGCTAGTAGGTAAGCGTCGTAGCTTACTTGACTACTTAAAGAAAAAAGATATCGAAAGATATCGTAAAATTATTGCTGAACTTGGTATCCGTAAGTAAGCAATCAAGAAAATATTCAGAAGGCAATTATCGAAAGGTAGTTGCCTTCTTTTTTTTCTAATAATTCCACATCTCTCTCCTATTATTATCACTTTGCTTAATTTATTGAGTATAAATTAAAACATTCCTATCCATTTTTATCGTAATCAAAGTTTAATACATATCTTTGGCTCGATAATAGAAGGATAAAAAAGATAAGAAAATTGTCATGATTAAACCATTTGAAAAAGTTATTGAACTGGGTGATGGCAGAACAATTACCATTGAAACAGGAAAGTTAGCAAAGCAGGCTGACGGATCGGTAGTTGTAAAAATGGGTAATACCTATTTGTTAGCGACAGTTGTTTCTGCTAAAGAAGCAAAGCCAGATGTTGATTTTATGCCGCTAACCGTTGAGTACAAAGAAAAGTACGCCGCTGTTGGACGATTCCCTGGTGGATTTCAAAAGCGTGAAGCGCGTCCATCAGATTACGAAATATTAGTGTCACGATTAATTGACCGTGCCCTTCGTCCATTATTTCCGGATGATTACCACGCAGATACCTTTGTTACCGTTAACTTAATTTCGGCCGACGAAGAAATTTTACCTGATCAATTGGCAGGTTTGGCAGCATCTGCATGTCTTGCTGTGTCAGATATTCCATTTAATGGCCCTATCTCTGAAGTGCGCGTTGCACGTGTAGGCGGCGAATTATTGGTGAATCCAACAGCCAGCCAGTTAAAAGAGGCAGACATGGACATCATCGTAGCTGCTACCCTAGAGAATATTATGATGGTAGAAGGTGAGATGTCTGAAGTATCAGAAGCAGATCTACTGGAAGCTATGAAGGTGGCTCACGATGCTATTAAAGTTCAGTGTCAGGCTCAGATCGAGATGATGGAAGCGCTTGGTAAAACTGAAAAGCGTGAGTACTGTCACGAAGAGAATGACGAAGAACTTGAGAAGAAAGTTTGGGAAGCAACCTATGATAAAGCATATGAAGTAGCAAAGTCTGCAAACCCTAACAAGCATGAGCGCATTGACGCATTTGCTGCTATTGTTGAGGAGTTTATTGCTACTAATTATCCTGAGGATTCAGAGGAAGAAGCTCCTGAAACCTTAATTAAAAAATACTACCACGACGTAGAAAAAGAAGCGGTTCGTAAAGTTGTACTTGACGAAAAGTTCCGTTTGGATGGTCGCAAAACAGATGAGATCCGCCCTATCTGGAGCGAGGTTGATTACCTGCCGGGACCTCACGGATCAGCAGTATTTACTCGTGGAGAAACACAATCACTTACTACTGTAACATTAGGTACCAAATTAGATGAGAAGTTGATTGATGATGTAATGAACAAGAGCTATGAGCGCTTCTTATTACACTACAACTTCCCTCCATTCTCAACTGGTGATGCTCGTCCTGCACGCGGTATCAGCCGTCGTGAAGTTGGTCACGGTAACTTGGCATTCCGTGCATTGAAGCGTATGTTACCAGAGGACTATGCCTATACAGTACGTATCGTTTCTGACATACTTGAGTCGAACGGTTCATCATCAATGGCCACAGTTTGTGCCGGAACCTTAGCTTTAATGGATGCAGGTGTTCCTGTTAAAAAGCCGGTTTCTGGTATTGCCATGGGATTAATTTCTGATAAAAAAACAGGTGATTTTGCTGTATTATCTGATATCCTTGGTGACGAAGACCACCTTGGTGATATGGACTTTAAAGTAACTGGTACTCGTGATGGTATTACAGCTACACAGATGGACATCAAGATTGACGGTTTATCATATGAAGTTTTGGAACAAGCACTGAACCAGGCTAAAGCTGGTCGTATGCACATCCTTGACAAATTAGACGAAACGATTACTGAGCCACGTGAAGACTACAAACCTCACGCACCTCGTATTATCAGTTTCGATATTCCGAAAGATATGATTGGTTCAGTTATCGGACCTGGAGGAAAAATCATTCAGGAAATTCAAGCGACCACTGATACAGTTATCACCATCGAAGAAGAAGGCGATGTGGGTCATGTTGCTATTTCTGCTTCTAACAAAGATTCAATTGATGCAGCTACAGCTAAAGTAAAAGCAATTGTTGCTGTACCTGAAGTTGGAGAAGTATACCGGGGTAAAGTAAAATCAATTGTACCATTTGGTGCATTTGTTGAGATACTTCCAGGTAAAGATGGCTTACTTCACATCTCTGAAATTGAGTGGAGACGACTTGAAAAAGTTGAAGATGCACTTAAAGAAGGCGAAGAAGTTGAAGTGAAATTGATTGAGGTCGATCAACGTTCAGGTAAATTAAAGCTTTCTCGTAAAGTTTTATTACCAAAGCCAGAACGCAAAGAAAAACCAAAGAAAGACTAATTGATTTTTCTATAAATTACAAAAGGCTGTCTCAATGGGGCAGCCTTTTTTGATGACATCATTCTTTTTCATATTTTGTAATTTATAACACCAATTGATAGCGCATGAAGCAAGATGAAGCATTTGACCTGCTAAACGCTCAACTTAAGGATATTCCTAAAGCTCAGATACGATCAATGAGTCTGGCAGTATTGCCCCGCCTGATCAACGCACTGGAATCACACCAAGACACCTGCCCTAATTGCAGCAAGTTAAACAAAGATGGTGAAGCATTTATAAGAAACATTCGCCCATTGTTTGAGCAGAATATTCCTGAGATCAAAAAGTTTGAACAATGGGTTGAAACCTCACAGAAACACCTTAAGCAAGATCACCAACAACATGTTAAAGGTAGGGTTGCATCAACATACACCACCATAGGAATGGCCACCGGCACATTATCTGCTTTTTTATACTTACAGTTTGTACCTGAAATAAGCACTTTTGGAAGTATTTCATTGGGTTGGACAATTGGAACTGTAGTTGGATATGTGGTTGGGAAAATTAAAGAACAGATTCTTTCCAAAAAAGATAAACTCTATTAAATAGCAAAAAGCAAATCATCCGACTACTATCTGACACACATACATTTCAATAATAATTCTGGGAAACATTTTTATGTGAATCGTACTATTAAGGACAATATTCCATTATCAATCAACACCAGAACAACAAAAGGTCATCTACTTAATTTCAGACATTAAGCGCATACCTATTTTCCAAAACATAATTTGACGCCACTGATCTTTTTTAAATTAGATGACACCTTTTTCATGATTAAACTGCATATTTTGAGTTAATTAATTATCTTTAATCGGTAATTCAGCTATTTATAATGGATTTATTAGTGAATCCATTCTTAATTTTTTAAAAACATTTTTAATTTTGCAGGAAACACTGTAGAATAAAGTCAAAAACAAATAATTGGGTAAACATTATGAAAAGAATTAGAATTTCTCTAATTGCATCTCTAGCTGTAGCAGCTTTGTTAGCTAGCTGTTCTGGTTTAGACAAGATGAACAAAGGTGCTAAAGACGTTAAGTATTCTGTGAATCCTCCTGTATTAGAAGCTCACGCAGGTAAAGTAAACCTTGACGTGACTGTGCAGTTCCCAGAAAAATACTTCGATAAAAACGTTGTTGTTGAAGCTACTCCTGTACTAGTTTACGAAGGTGGTGAAACAGCTTTCCCTTCATACCGCGTACAAGGCGAAAATGTTGAAGGTAACGATAAAGTAATTTCAAATGCTACTGGTGGATCATACACTTATAGCAACTCAGTACCATACAATGAGAATATGAGAGTATCTGATTTGGTTGTTCGTATTAAAGCAACTAAAAAAGGTACAGATAAAGAATTTGATGATTTCAAAATTGCTGACGGTGTAATTTCAACATCTGAGTTAGTAGCTGACCAAGGAGCTCAAGCAGCTATTGGTGATGATGCTTTCCAGAGAATTATCGCTAAAGCAAAAACTGCTGACCTTTTCTTCTTAATTCAGCAGTCAAACATCCGCGGATCTGAATTGAGAAAAGAAGATATCGCTGCTTTGAAAGAGTACATGAAAGAAATTAAAGCGACTGATAACATTAACTTCAAAGGCGTTGAAATTTCTGCTTATGCTTCACCAGACGGACCAACTGACTTAAACAGCAAATTAGCTACTCGTCGTGAAAAAGTTGCTAAAGACTACTTAACTCGCGAAATGAAGAAAGCCAAAGTTGAAGGTGGTACTGACGATGCAATGTACACTTTGAAAAATACTCCTGAAGATTGGGAAGGATTCCAGGAATTAATGACTAATTCAGACATTCAGGATAAAGAATTGATCTTACGCGTTCTTTCTATGTACAGCGATCCTGAAGTACGTGAGCGTGAAATCAAAAATATGTCAGAAACTTTCAGCGTAATTGCTGACGAGATTCTTCCTCAATTACGTCGTTCACAAATGTCTATCAACGCTGAGGTTGTTGGTAAGAGCGATGATGAAATTAAGGAATTAGCTGCTAACAATCCTTCTGGGCTTAACTTAGAAGAGATTTTATATGCTGCTACTTTAACTGAAAATGTAGATGAGCAATTAGCTATTTACAAAGCTGCTACTGTTAACACTCCTGAGTGCTGGAGAGCTCACAACAATGTAGGTTGCGCATTATACGCTAAAAACGATATCGCTGGTGCTAAAGCTTCTTTCGAAAAAGCTAACAGCATTAAAGGCGGTGTTGCTGAAGTAAACAACAACTTAGGTGTTATCGCTCTTCGCGAAGGTGATGTAGCTAAAGCTGAAGAATATTTTGGTGCTGCTGCTGGTGCTGGTGCTGAGCTTGACAATAACTTAGGTATCGTTTCTATCCACAAAGGAGATTATGACGCTGCTATCCGTTATTTCGGTAACAGTACTAACTGTAACGCTGCTTTAGCTAAAATCTTAGCTTCTAAGTACGACGCTGCTTTATCAACAATCAATGCTAACACTAAAGAAGTAGGTTTCAAATACTACTTAAAAGCAATTGTTGGTGCAAGAACTGCTGAGAACGACATGATGTTCGATAGCTTACGTAAAGCTTGTGAACTTGATGCTAAATTCAAAGCTGCTGCTAAGTCAGACATGGAATTTGCTAAATTCTTCGAAGATGCAACTTTCAAGTCTATCGTTCAGTAATTAACAACTTGAACATATAAGAAAAGGGTGAACGTTTGTTCACCCTTTTTTCGTTTTATAAGGTAAAGATTTTAACCCGGATTATGCGTTAGCACTTTGTTATGAGGGATGAAACAATAATCAATCAATAACTTGTAGAGATGAGACATAGCATCGCTATGGTGAATCGAGACAAGTTAGTTTATGACTTGATTGGCAGTTGTTTTATTCTGTAATAGATTTGCTAATGCATATTCTGGGTTTAACCTTCAAGCTTTCGAAACAGCTCCCATAGTACAATGCCTGCACTAACCGACACATTAAATGAATGCTTTGTGCCATATTGTGGAATTTCGATGCAAACATCACTCATGTTTACAATTTTTTGCTGAACGCCTTTTACCTCATTTCCTAAAACAATGGCATACCTGCCTTCTGGTGTTGTGTTAAAGTCAATCAATGAAGTGCTGTTTTCCACTTGCTCAAGGCTGCAAATTGTACAGCCTTCCTCCTTTAATACTTCAATGGCCTGTTCCGTATTTTCATAATACTGCCACTCAACAGCATCTTCAGCACCCAAGGCTGTTTTATGAATTTCTTTATTGGGTGGTGTTGCCGTAATGCCACACAAAATAATTTTTTCAACCTTTAAAGCATCCGATGTTCTGAATACCGAGCCCACATTATTCAAGCTTCTGATATTATCCAGTACAACAACAACGGGCATTTTATCAGCTTTTTTAAACTCCTCAACGGATAGGCGATTAAGCTCACTTGTCCTTAATTTTCTCATCTGCCATATTTTTGACAACAAAAATAGCACTATTCCTGTTTTTATAGATAATTGAATAATAATCATACCCTTTATAGGATTAATTAATCCCTGTTAATATGAATATACACGAGTATCAAGGAAAGGAGATTTTAAAGTCATTTGGTGTAACAATTCAAGAAGGCATTGTCGCCGAAACACCTGAACAGGCTGTAGAAGCCGCTAAAAAACTGCAGGAAGAAACCGGCACAGGCTGGTGGGTTGTAAAAGCACAAATACATGCTGGTGGCCGCGGGAAAGGTGGTGGTGTTAAACTTGCTAAATCATTGGATGATGTTAAGGCTAAAGCTGAAGAAATTATCGGCATGACGCTGGTGACTCATCAAACCGGACCGGAAGGAAAGTTCGTGAGTAAAGTACTCATTGCACAGGATGTATACTACCCGGGAGAAAACGAAACAGAAGAATATTACATGAGTGTTCTCTTAAATCGACAAACTGGCCGTAATATAATAATGTACTCCACTGAAGGCGGTATGGACATTGAGGAAGTGGCCGAGAAAACACCACACCTGATATTTAAAGAAGAGGTAGATCCTGGTCTGGGACTACAGGCATTTCAGGCTCGTAAGATCGCGTTCAACCTTGGACTTTCGGGTAAAGCGTTTAAAGAGATGACTAAATACGTAACAGCCCTATACAAAGCCTACGAAGCCACTGACTCATCGATGTTTGAAATTAACCCTGTTCTAAAAACTTCGGACAACAATATATTGGCCGTTGATGCTAAAGTTAATCTTGATGACAATGCCTTATATCGTCACCCGGATTACGAAGCTATGCGTGATCTTTCGGAAGAGGATCCTGCAGAAACAGAAGCCAGCAAGAGTAACCTGAACTTTGTTAAATTAGATGGGAATGTTGGCTGTATGGTCAACGGAGCCGGTTTGGCAATGGCCACAATGGATATTATTAAGCTCTCGGGCGGCGAACCTGCTAACTTTTTGGATGTAGGAGGCGGCGCCAATGCTACAACTGTTGAAGCCGGATTAAAAATCATTTTGAATGATTCAAACGTAAAGGCAATACTCATCAATATTTTTGGTGGTATCGTTCGCTGCGACCGGGTTGCCAACGGCGTTGTTGAAGCCTACAAAAACATTGGGCAGATTGATATACCAATCATCGTACGTTTACAAGGCACCAATGCCGAAGGTGGTAAGAAGATTATAGATGAATCTGGTTTGAAAGTTTTTTCAGCGATAACACTCAAAGAAGCTTCTGATCTTGTACAGCAAATTGTAAATTAACCTTATAAGAATTGGCACAAAAAATGGGATTGTCACTACGACAATCCCATTCTTTTTATATCACTTAGTATTTTACCACTTCACTGGTTTGCGTCGCACAGGCATACTCATACAGCGAGCACCACCACCACCACGCGACAATTCAGAACCGCCAATGGTCACTACATACTTCTCGTAATCGGCCAAATCAACTTTTCCACCAATTACATCATTAGCAGCAATAATTTCAAACCCGTTTTTGTTCATCTCCTCCATGGTATAAACGTTTCTTGCATATCCTAGAACTTTTCCAGGTCCCATTGCGAAGAAGTTGGCACCACTATGCCACTGCTCGCGCTCCTGATTCCAGATATCACTTGAACCACCACAGAAAATCGGCTTCATATCCATGCCTAAATCTTTCAGACAAGATACCAGATTTTCTTTCTTAACAATTGATTCAACTTCGCCATTATCAATTGTGATCAATATGGTACTGTAACGACTATCCTTCATAATTAGTGGTTCATACACCATACAAGCATCACGATCAAGGAAAGTAAACACCATATCCAAATGGATAAACGATTCAGGTGCCTCAGGAAGCTGCTGTACTACAACATACTGACGCTCTTTCTTATGCTTCAATTGATTAACGATAAAATCAATTCCCTGCGATGACGTACGTGTACTGTTACCGATCACAATAACATCGTGACGAGCAATCTGCACATCTCCACCTTCAATCATTGTTTCCGCCCCAACATTATAGAAGTTAAGCGGATTAACTGTTTGTGTTTTAAAGCGCTCCGAATGATTGAAAATGGCTTCCATCACAATAGCTTCACGTTCACGAACCTGATTCGCCATTTTTGATATCAGCACCTTGTCATACATAGATACACTGGCATCTCTTGTAAAAAAGAAGTTGTGCAACGGACGTAGTGAATATCGATCATCCGAAAGAAAAGTTGTTAATGAATCCGTTTTCATATTAACACCTTCAATCAACTGTCGAGCTAATTCAGGTGCCGGCAATTCCAACAGGTCTTCCTTAATGTTCAACACCTTTTCGTAGGTGCAGATTTTTTCGATCAGACTAAGCTTAATCTTTGGTTGTTCCAAAATTTCAGATAACAAATCTTTTACCTGGAAAGTCTGTGTTACTTTCTCTAAAACACCAGAAAACTGCTTGTACTCATCAACGGCAACCGATAAATTCAGGATATCGCTATACAGAGCCCGCTCCGCATTGGAAGGAGTCATATTCTCCACTTCTTTGCCCGGTGTGTGTAATATTACACCCTCTAATTCTCCAATCTCAGAGAATACACCCGTTTCAATGGTTTTAATCATGGACAAAATGGTTTAAATATTTTGGTTATTCTTCTTGCCGCAAAATTATAAACCATAAGCAATTAAAAAAATGATACATCACACATATTTGTTTTCTTTAGTGTGGATGAGAAACTATCCCATAAATGAAAACTGAAGCTTAGGTGGTAAGGGTAATTCAGCTTCAATTTTTGCTTTATCCCAAGCTTCAAACAGTGCTTTTTGATAGGTTTTTGCCCGGTCACCATCATTTACAAACACGGATGCCTTTAATTTATCATCTTGGTAATACATAATTCGATGAATATCACCATGCTTTTCTTCAACAGCTAAATCTCTTCCGGGTATTACCTCATCATAAGCTGCAGAAAACATGTATAAGTCAAACACCTCTGTTTTCAAACGATAAGGCGGTAAAGTATGTGCTTCTTTCTTACCCAGCACATTTAAGGCTGCCAGTTTCCCCTGGTGTTCAGCCGCGTGCCAAAGACCTGTGACGACTCCCCTCGCGTGCTGAGCGACATCACCTCCGGCCAATATATCCTGATCTGATGTTTCTAAATATTCGTTGACCAAAATGCCACGTTCAGTTTTTAATCCGGTTTTCCTGGCTAAATCAATATTTGGAGTAGCACCAGCACATGCCACTATCACATCAAAAAATAGTGTTTCTCCTTTAAGCTGTAACTTATATGAGCCGTCTGCCTGCACATTTACAGAAGCTACTGAGACGCCATCAAATAATTGAACGCCTTTAGCTTTCATTTTATACTCCAACTCCTTTGCTAGTACATCCGGAAATAATTTCTGCAAAGGATAACGCATGCGGTTAGCCACAGTTACCTGCTTACCTTTTCTAACCAGCTGGTCAGCTGTTTCTATACCTTCCACTCCACCACCAATAATTAAAAAGCGCTTTTGCTCTTTACATTCTTCCAGCAAGCGCTCTACATCATTCGCATTCTGCACACTGTGGATGTCTTTTCGATCAATTCCATTAATGACAGGCACCACTGGTGCAACACCGGTAGCAAGCAATAGCTTTTCGTAACTATAGATCTGGCCGGATTTGGTATGTATTAATTTTTCGGAGGCAGTGATATGTATGACGCGATCCATTATAAGATCAATCTCATTCTCGTCATACCAGGTCTGATCGGCTAAACGAAAATCGTCTTTATCAAAGCCTCTCACCATATTTTTATTAATCTTGGTTCGCTTGTACGGTAAACGATCTTCGCCATGAACCAATAATATGCGTCGCTTATCGCCATGTTCACGCATCGTACGAATAAAACTTATGGCTGTGATACTTGCCCCAACAATAATAATCGGATAATTATTTGATGTCATATATTTTCTTGCTTCTTCAATTAATATCTTTGTATTTCTTACAAATTATAACAAACCAACTGAGATAGGGTTGAACTCAACATACTATGATGAAAGACTTATTTTGGGTATCTGTGCTATTATTGCTGTCAATCACCAACTCATGGTCGCAACAACAAATTGATTTTAATTTATTTAATGGAGAGGGTGAGTTGCGTTCAATTTACCTGCAACAGCATCAGCTAAACGATAAATATTCAATCAATTTAGATGCCGGTTCCTACCTGGGATTAGGCAACAATATCTGGACGCGTTGGGGATTTAGAGGCACTATCAGACGTAAGTTCAATGATTTTTACTCATTGGATTTTGGCTTTATGTACAATCGGGTGAACTACTATGCTGATAACATTAGTTTGGATGGTGCTATCGAAACCATTGATATTATCAGGCACGAGTATCGACCTCATCAGGCATTGCATGTGAACTATCCCCGATTCCAATCATCAACACTTAAACACCGTTTACGATTAGAAGAGCGATTTTTTGCATACGATAATAACAATGGCAGAGACTTCAGAATGCGATTACGCTACCGCATTCTCCACCAGGGCCGCTTTGACAGACAACCAGTAGCTCCCAAATCTTTCTATTATCGAACCTATGCCGAATTTAATTTCAACATTGTTGATGAAGCAGATGATGTATTTTGGATCAGGGGCCGTTATTGTATTGGATACGGCTATATGTTCAGCTCAAAGTTAAGTGCCGATGCCAGTTACTTTTTTGAGCATACAAAACCAGGCAAAGACATCAGCCAGGTGATAACGCATATTTTTCAATTCACCTTGCGCCATACCATAAATTGGTAAATAGATAAACAAACGAATACAATTTCTTAATTGTCGCAAAGATTTGTGTATATTTTGACTGTAAAACAAATACTATGAATAACACCGGAACGCAGAAAGCAATAACACGACTGCTTCTGCACCTGCACCCTAAAAAGATAGATGTACAAGCGATAAAATATACCCGCACTTTTGGGCTTGGCGGCATTGCAGCCTTACTTTTTGTTCTTCTGTTTATTACCGGCTTATTACTGCGTTTCGTCTACGTTCCTTCAGAAAAAGAAGCGTACAATTCCATTGTTTATTTACAAAACGATGTATTGTTTGGGCAATTACTACGAAACATGCACTATTGGTGTGGTATGATGCTGGTTATCGTTTCGTTTTTGCATGTGATTCGTGTATTTTATAGTCAATCCATATATTTCGAACGACGCAAAAACTGGTTATATGGTTTGTTGATCATGTTCCTGGTGATCATGTCTAATTTCACCGGTTATCTGCTTCCGTGGGATCAACTGTCATTTTGGGCTGTAACTATTATGACGAACATGTTGAGTTACATACCGATAATTGGCGATGGACTGGCTTCACTTGTTCGCGGTGGTTCTGAAGTCAATGAAGGCACCTTACTCCGCTTTTACCACTTCCATACCGGCCTACTACCAATATTAATGGTGTTTATCATGAGTATCCATTTCTGGTTGGTGCGCAAGACTAAAGGTGTTACTGTAGCTGATCCTTCAAAAAAAGAAATGGTGAATACCAATCCGGAGTTGATCTATAAAGAAATAGTTGTGGCCTTGTCCCTTATTCTTTTATTGATTTTATTTTCGATGGCTGTTGATGGGCCATTATTAGGCAAGGCGAATCCATTGGAAAGTCCCAACCCAAGTAAAGCACCCTGGTATTTTATGGGATTTCAGGAGCTCTTACTTCACATGCATCCGGGTTTTGGTATTTTCATTGTGCCAGTGCTGGTAACAGTCTTTTTAATTTACATCCCATACTTTAAAAATATAGAAGTAAATGTAGGTACCTGGTTCAATTCTAAATCCGGCAAGCAAGTCGTGTTATGGAGTACCATCTATGCCATCATCTTTACCTTTGCCTTGGTTATCGGCACAGAATACATATTTAAGTTTCAGGCTTGGTTGCCCGACATACCGGTATTAATTACAACCGGATTATTTCCGCTTATTATTTACATCGTTCCTACATATGGATTTATATACCTTGTGAAGAATAAATTACAAGCCAACAGAGTGGAACTCATCATGGGATTGGTAACCATTTTATTAACTGCATACCTGGTAATGACAGCGATTGGAAGTTTAATGCGTGGAGAAGGCATGCACTTGTTTGTATAAGAATTAGACAATGAGTTTTATAAAGAAAATAACGCGACGGAGCTTTATCAAAAAAGCCATATTAACAATTGTTTCTCTCGAATTGGTATACGTCTTTATCAACCTATTGAAAAAAGGAGAAACCAAAAATAAGCCAAACCTTTATGCTGCCGGGGAAGTTGAGCTTTTTGAAAAAGGTCAGCTATATCCGTTCAGTACCGAACGATTTTACCTTTATCGATTGAAAGATGGTGGCTTTTTAGCCTTATCCACCACATGTACACATCTGGGCTGTACAGTTCAATATAAAAGTAAGGAAAACAAATTCTTATGCCCGTGTCATGCTTCGGCATTTGATAAAACAGGAAACGTTCTGGCACCACCGGCAACACGCGCCTTAGACATTTTACCTATTACCATTGACAATGGTGTAATAATGGTTGATATATCTAACCCAGTGAAACGAGCTAAGCACAACAGCTCACAAATAACCTATGCTTAAATGATTAATACACGCATATACAACAACTTAATGTTGGCATTGGTAGGTGCCCTCATTTTACTGTTCCCAGCCTTTTTGCTTTATCAAACTTATGCTGCCCCATCAGATGTTATTACCGATGAAGAGCCTCACTTTGTCGGACGTGAAACCTGCATAGAATGTCACCTTCCTGAATACAACGACTGGGTGGGTTCGCATCACGACCGGGCTATGGACGAAGCGAATGACACCACTGTGCTTGCTAATTTCAATGATGTTACCATTCATGGCAATGGAATGACACATCGTGCCTTTAAAAAGGATGGCAAATTTATGGTGACAACGGATGGTGAGGATGGCACCATGCAGGACTTTGAGATCAAATACGTTTTTGGCTTCACTCCTCTTCAACAGTTCCTTGTAGAGTTTGATGGCGGTCGTTTTCAAACCCTGCCATTAACCTGGAACACATTGGATAGCTGCTGGTATCATATGGTTGACTCGGTATATGCTGATCAGGAGATTTCACATGACAACTGGCTTCACTGGACCAACCAGGCTCAGAACTGGAACAGTATGTGTGCGGATTGTCACTCAACAAATCTTCAGAAAAATTACGATCATATCAATGACACTTACCACACCACCTGGTCAGAAATCGATGTGAGTTGCGAAGCCTGTCACGGTCCATCGTCCAACCACCTTAAATGGGCGGCATTACCCGAGTACGCCCGTGATGAGTATGAGAATTACGGTTTAACCATCAAAACCAGTGGCATTACCAATGAAGAGTATGTGGACAATTGCGCCAGATGCCACTCACGCCGCAGTGCACTAGATGATCCAGATTATTCAACAATGAATATTCACAATCACATGATTCCAAACCTTCCGGATGTTCCAACCTGGTATTTGGACGGACAAATTCTGGAAGAGGATTATGTATACGCCTCTTTTACACAGAGTAAAATGTACTCCAAAGAACGGGAGGTTCAGTGTAATGATTGTCACAATGTACACAGTGGTAAATTGTTATTTGGCGATGACTACAATGCCCTGTGTCTGCAATGTCATACAGCTGACGTATATGATACATACGATCATCATTTTCATAAAGAAGCAGGCATGCCAGGCGAAGCTGTTACATCGTACGATGGTATAACCTATGAAGTAGGCTCCGGGACTTTATGCATCAATTGTCATATGCACGGAGGTTATTACATGGGTGTTGATTACCGTCGTGACCATAGTTTCAGGATACCGCGACCTGACCTGTCAATTAAATACGATGTTCCTAATGCATGTAACCAATGCCATGCTGACGAAAGCAACCAGTGGTCTGAAAATTACATTACTAAATGGTATGGTGAGAGCCGTACCTACCACTTTGCCCAGGCTTTTGATGATGCAAGAAACGGTAAAACGGAAGCCTTAGGACGTTTAAAAGGAATTATTAACGATGAACTATATACGCATAACATTCGTAGCTTATCGATTCAGTATATGGGTAACTTCTTTCAGGACACTCTTAAACTGGAAGTAGAAACATACCTGGGTAATATTTATCCTGGTATGCGACTCGCTGCCATAAGAGCCATTCAGGTTCAAGGAGAGGAAGATATGAACCCACTATACCCATTGCTAATGGATGATACCAAAGCGGTTAGAACTGAAGCAGCCCGAGTCCTTTCAACAGTTACCGGCAATGAAATACCTGATCGCTATAAAAAGGCATACGACAGAGTAATTAAAGAATACGAAGATATATTGATTTACAATGCTGACTTTCCGATTGGTAAGTTTAACCTGGCCAATCTGTACTATAATACAGGCAGATATGCTGAGGCCGAACAATTTTATTTAAAATCTATTAAGCAGGATAAAGAGCTTCACTTTGTCAAGCTAAACCTTGCCTACCTGTATAATCGTCAACAGAAAAACGATAAAGCAGAACTTCTGTTTCGTGATTACCTGGAGCACGAACCGACTGATGCGGTAGCATTGTATTCATTTGGCTTATTGCTTTCTGAAATAAAAAACTACGAAGAGTCGCTTGAAACATTGGTGAAATCATATGAACTCGATCCGGAACGACCACGGGTTGCGCATAATATTGCCATGATGTACGACTTCCAGGGAAATAAAGCCGAAGCTGAACGCTATTTGAAAAAGGAGATTAAAACCATCAATTCCTATAACAGCAATGCCGAATTGTTGCGTTTTTATCTGACAAACAATATGCGTGCAAAAGCAAAAGCTCTGGCCATTCAAATGAAAAATGATTATCCGGATGTAAAAGAACTTGATCAGGTAATTGATCAGTTGAAGTAACTAATGGTGTTCTTTTTTTCCGAATAATTCTATCCGTCTAATTAATTATAATTAAAGGAAACCCGCAATGGCTGTAGGATATCACACAAACCAAGTCAATTTCATCTATATTCACTTATAGATTTTAATAGACTATGCGAAGAATCATGTTTTACGACTAGCAATCAGAATATATTTGCCATTCTGACCATTTTATTTCCGGCATTAACCTTAATTAACCTGTTAATAATTGTTAATCTAATTAAGCTGCAATCTCTTATATCTATATTCGAAGATTGTTATAAACTAACCAAAATGAAGCATTTATTATTACTGTTAGTTGCTTGCCTTTTTATAGGTAGCACTACCCAGGCACAGTTTGACTTAAACTCTGCTGTACCGGTTGATCCAGAGATCAGAACCGGTGTTTTAGACAACGGACTAACTTATTACATCCGTCACAACCAAGAACCAAAAGAAAGAGCCAGCTTCTACATCATTCAGAATGTAGGTGGTATCCTTGAGGATGATTCACAAGATGGTCTTGCTCACTTCCTTGAGCACATGGCTTTCAACGGAACCAAGCATTTTCCTGGTAAAGGAGTTATCTCTTCATTAGAGAAGCACGGTATCGCATTTGGTCGTAACATCAATGCATACACAGCGCAAGATGAGACTGTTTACAACATCTCTAATGTACCAGTTGCTCCTAATGGATTAATGGATACCTGTTTGTTGATCTTACACGACTGGTCGAACTACCTTGCATTGGAAGAGCCGGAAATTGACGCAGAACGCGGTGTAATTTCAGAAGAATGGCGTACTCGTCGTGATGCTAGCTTTAGAACACGTGCGAAAGTAATGCCTGCATTCCTTAACAATTCTAAGTACGGAGAGCGTGACGTAATTGGTGAGCTTGATGTAATTAAAGGATTTGAATACGATGAATTACGTCGTTTCTACCACGACTGGTACCGCACAGACCTACAGGCAATCGCTGTAGTTGGTGATTTTGATGCTGCTGAGATGGAGCAAAAGGTCATTAAATTATTCTCTAAGATTCCTGCTGTTGAGAATCCTAAAGAGCGCTACCTGGTACATGTTGAGCCACGAGCTGAAACAACATTTGCTTTAGCACTTGATAAAGAAGCTCAACAATCAGCAGTTGCAATGTATGTACGTCATGAAGCAACACCTGCTGCTGACAAAAACCACAACACTTTGAAGAATGGTTACATGCAGAGCTTGATCAAAGGAATGATCGCTAACCGCATTAACGAACTTCTTCAAAAAGGTAACCCTCCATTTATTAATGGATCGGTTGGATTCTCTGCTTACCCACGCACAGTAGAGTCATTAAGCATTAACGCAACAGCTAAAGAAAACGAAGAAGCGAAAGCATTTGAGGCCATCTTAACAGAGGTTGAGCGTGTGAAGCGTCATGGTTTTACTGAAGGTGAACTTCAGCGTGCCAAAGCTCAAATGCTAATGGGCTTTGAAAACTACTATAAGCAACGTGATAAAATTGACCACGATTCTTACTGTAAAGGTATCGCTAAGTTGTATCTTGAAAATGTACCAATGGCTGGTATCGAGTATGAATACAAATTTGCAAAGACAGTTATTCCTGCAATTACAACTGAAGAGTTAAAAGCTTATTTCAACTCGATGTATACAAAGGAAAACAGAGTTGTAGTTGTTACAGGTCCTGAAAGAGAAGATATCAAGCACTTGAACCAGGAAGAAGCATTTGCTATTATTGCAAAAGTTGAAAACAACACTAATATTGCTGCTTACGTTGATGAGGCTGTTAGCTCATCATTGGTTGAAAGCTTACCAGTAGAAGGTAAAGTAGTTTCAGAACGTGCATTACCTGAATTTGACGCTGTTGAGTGGACATTAAACAACAATACCAAAGTAGTATACCGCTACGCTAACTACAACAAAGATCAGGTAGCAATGAGCAGTTACAGTAAAGGTGGTTCATCATTATATGAGGTAGCTGACCTTCCAACTGTTAACATGACAGGTGACTTTGTATCTGCATTTGGTATTGGTAATTATGATGCAATTGCACTTCAGAAAGCCTTGACTGGTAAAAAAGCCAACGTTGGATTCAAAATCGGTGGTCTTTCTGAATCAATTAGCGGTAGCTGTCGCACAGCTGACTTTGAAACGATGATGCAGTTGGCTTACCTGCGTTTCGAACAGCCTCGTTTTGATGAAGAAGCATTCAACGCATTAATGGCACGTTACTTACCATATGTTGCTAACATGGGTAGCGATCCTAAAAAGATCATGGGTGATAGCATCAACAAGATTCGTACGAACAACCACGAGCGTAACCTTATTTTCGGAACTGATTTCCTTAAGCAGGTGTCGTTTGACCGTATGAAGGAAGTTTATAAGGAGCGTTTTAACAATGCTGCTGACTTTACATTCTTCATTGTAGGTGACATCGAGAAAGATGTGGCTAAAGCAATGGCTGCTAAATACCTGGGTGCTATTTCTTCTAACGACGAAAGAGAAAACTGGAGAGACAACAATGTAAATGGTCCTGAAGGCTTTACTCAAAGAACCATTCCGGTAAAATTAGCTGAGCCAAAAGCCACAGTTCAGATTTTCTACGATAACGAATTGGACTACACACCAGAAAACCGTATTGGTATGTCATTTATCCAATCAGTATTGACACTTCGTTATACAGAAAGCATCCGTGAGAAAGAAGGTGGAACATATGGTGTTGGTGTTCGCGCATCAACTAACAAAAACCCTAAATCGGAAGGTAATGTATCAATTCAGTTCGACTGTGATCCTGATCGTGCTAATGACTTGATTCCATTGGTATATGCTGAGATCGAGAATATGATTAAAATGGGTGCTTCGCAAGAAGATATTGACAAAACCCGTATGAACTTCTTAAAAGGTCGTGCAGAAAGTAAAGAGCAGAACAGCTACTGGATGAACAACATTTATGGCTATTATGTAGATGGTGTTAACATGAATTTAGCTGAGAACTATGAAGATGTAATTGAAAACATGTCAGCAAAAGAAATTAAGAAGCTGGCTAAGAAATTCTTCAAGAAAGCGGATAAGATTGAAGTGGTATTTGTTCCTCAAGAGAACTAATCCATAAAAACCATAATAAGAAGGGCAGCCAATTGGCTGCCTTTTTTATTTTCTAACAGTAGCCTTCTAATAATTTATCGCTTCCGCTGATAACGAATCTGAGGAATTTTATCCAGATATACCTTAGATGATACAAATTCAAAATTGAGCGGCACCTCTAAATCTCCAAACAACGATGAACCACCTCCCAGCAACACAGGAATGGTTGTGATGATCAAATCATCGATCAAATCTTCTTTCAAAAAGCTTTGAATGGTCGTTCCTCCATCAATGTATAAGTTGTTAAAGCCTTTACTGTGTATATGTGCTAAAACGTCTTTTATACTTCCAGTGACCAGCTCTGCATGTTTGGTATATTCTTCGGGTATCTGTTTTAAGGTTCGGCTCAACACAAATACAGGCTTTGTATAAGGCCACGGACAATCAAATGCGCATACAGTTTCGAAGGTGGTTCGTCCCATCACAATGGCATCCACCTCATCCATAAATGGCATGTAGCCCATATCCACCTGATCAGGATTAGGCACACTGTGTAACCAATCCAAGCCGCCATTTTTATCGGCGATATAACCGTCAAGGCTTGTCGCAATAAATACTTTATTTCTCTTATCCATCAATTAGTAATTTAATATTAGTCAGTAGTTAACCCAAGTGCTACCACACGTATGGCTCTCACACGAGTCTTAATATAATTCTTTATAGCTATACATGGCAACGATCACAAAGAAAAACTTAGTGTTCTTCGGACTTAGTGGTGACTTACACATCCGTATGTTTCGTAAGTGTTCTGAATTCAAGGTATTAAGTCGAACTTAGAATATTATCGTGCCCAGGCATGCCCCATAACAATATAGAATCCAAAATCATCATTGCTCCAGGCCAGATCTACTCCTCCGCTTAGTCCAAATACACGGGCTAAGAGGTAGCGAAAACCTGTACCTATGGAGTTGACCGATTGATCGGTATTCAGGAACCCTTTATCCAATGGTGATGTGATGCCGATGCCGCTAAAGCCCAGCACTGCCCATCGTCGGGTAATGTTGTAATTAAGCTGAACCTCCATCAGCCGGGTTGTATTCCCTTGATACTTTGCGGCTGGTACACCGCGCATATTTACACCCGGTAGTGCCCAGAAAGGTGTATTCTCGCTGGCGTATTGCATTTCAAAACGCGCCCCAAAAGTGGCTTTGTCGCTGATACTGCCAAAAGCCAGCAGACTGCCGTACAGGCGTCCATAGAAGTCATCCCCTCCCATCCATTCGTCGCTGTAGGTACCACGCAATTCGGCATAAATGCCTTTGGTGGGTGAAAATACATTATTGCGACTGTCATAGTCAAGCATTAGGGATAGCTCACTCAAAGTGGAATTAAAAGTTTGTCCTTCATACTCGGGTAAATCAATGGGTAGATCAAGAGTATTCGTGCCATCGTACATAAAATAGCGCATCCCAACAAACAGGTTCGTGGTTTTGATCCGCCATTTTAGCTGCTGCAGTAGCATCCATGAATCAAGGTTCATTTCAACAGGTGCAGGCAATACGCCATTGGGACCATAATAATCGTAATTGATATAGCCTTTGGCCAAAGCACCCATATATCGTATTCGATCCTGTTTCCAATACCCCAGGTGAAACACACCGCCAAACCAGGTACCATTCTCGGTTAATCCGCCAAAGCCACTGGTGATATCAGGAATATTGCCCCGCTCCATTATGGAACTATGGAAATAGGCCAATGCCACACCTCCCCCATAGCCAATGGCCGGCTCTGTTAATATAATTGGTACGGGCAGCAGGCCTTTCATCTCGGTAAGGTAACGACTCATATCAAAGGCATTATCCAGTGTGTCCTTAAAAGCCGGGCGTTTGTTTTGTGAAAATGCAGATAGGCTAAGAGTAATCAACAGTAGAAATAGAACTTGTTTTCTCATGATGTACGATCTGGTTTGGTTTGTTTTAAAAACGGTCAAACCAATATAATGTTTTATTCAAAGAATGTCAGGTTTTGAATATATTATAAGCTTATTTTATCAGGCAGGTTACGACAAAAGGTACGCCTGGAATGAATCACGTATCGGTCTTTCAGACCTCCATCCAATATTTGTGATAAAGACAGGCCTTATTTCACTTCGTTCAAACGACCTATCCTGATACGAATTTGCCCTTCAGGCAATATTTAGAACATGAGTAAAGCCACAACGGGAATACCCGAGAATTATAACTGCCTGCATTTGAGAAACTGGTTGAAAACTGCAATGCATGTTCAGCCAATTGCAATCAGCTAAGTATTCTAACCTACTCAAGCAAGTTCAATTGCCAGGAAACACCAAACTTATCTTCAACGAAACCAAACTTTTTACTGAACCCATAATTATCTAATGGCATAAATACTTTTCCGCCTTCCGATAGTTTTTCAAATACGCTATCAATTCGCTCTTCTGTGTTAAGTTCCACATAGATTGAAATGGCTGGTGTAAACGACCATTCGTGCTTTATATAGCTGTCGCTGCAAATAAACGGACTTCCGTTTAATAAAAACCGAGCCATTTTGATCGTGCCCGCTTTTCCCGGCTCACCTTCCTGATAGCGTTGTATTTCTATTACTTCTGAATTATCGAACAGGTCAACATAGAAAGTCATGGCCTCTTCGGCATTTGCTTCCTGAAAAGTTAAAAAGCTTGCTACTTGACTATTGCCGCCTGACTTATTTTGATCGATGGCATTTAAAAGGCTATCCATTTCCTGCTGCTTTTGGTGTAACGCTTCCCTTAATTTCTCTTCGGTTCTGGTGTTTGCACAACTCATCAATACAATTCCCAGAATCGTTAATGTGATTAATTGTCTCATAATTGATCGTTATAAAATTTCTACAATTTGTATGTGATTACCACAGGTATCATCAAAAACGGCCAATTTTGACGTGCCCATTTCCATTGGTTTCACACTAAAAACAACGCCTAGTTTTGTTAATCGCTCATACTCTTTTTCAACATCCGCAACATCGAACTGCGTATAAGGCAAACCAGCATCAAAAAGGGCTTTTTGATAGGTTCTGGCCGGTTCAAAATCTTTTGGTGAAGGCTCTAATAATAGCTCAGGACCATCTTGCTCCTCGCCCGCAACCAATGTTAACCACCGATTGCCATCGCCAACAGGAATATCAATTTTCTTTACAAAGTTTAGCTTCTCTGTATAAAATTCAAGCGCCTTGTCCTGATTATCTACAGGAATACTTACAAGTTTAATTTTCATATACAGTTGTTTAATGTGATTGACAATGCAAAGATTTAAATTATAAATCAATCAAATTTATCGAAAATTGCTCTTTTGATAGGCCCTTGGTGAAAATCCGGTTTTTCTTTTGAATAAGGTACTGAATGAGCTTAAACTCTCAAACCCGACCTCGTAACACGCTTCTGAAATGGATAATCCGTTTTTGATATATACTTTGGCTTTTTCAATTCGCTTATCAATCAGGTATTGATTGGGCGTTTGACCGTAGTATCTTTTAAACAGCCTTAACAAGTGGTATTTCGACACAAATCGAATACGAGAAAAGAGGTCTAGATTCAAGTTCTCCTTAAAGTTATTGTTGATATAATTCCTTAAGCCAATAACAGTATCGAGCTGCCATTGGTTGGAATAACAATCGTCTTTAATTCGTAATATCTCTTTCTTATAAAGATTCATTTAGCTGTTTGTTGCCAGTACTTTTTTATTCCTTCTACTTAGCTAAGTTAGCAACATCAATTTAATTAGTTGTATTTGAAAACTGCAATGTTAGTTCGACGTAATTGCAAGTTAGGCCGAGCTGTAGATTTAGTTATTATTCAACGTTCCACTATTATCTTTTAGTTCTTGTTTAAACTGTTGATAGTTTTTAAAATCTTCTTCACTCATAGTTATTCTATGACGTTCTAAATCAACTTTCTCTTTTAGCTCTTCATCATCCGGATTACTAATGGATTGTTCATATAGCTCAATAAATTCCGGATGATCACTGAATTGTATTTTAATCCTTACGATTTCAGGAACTACCAGCAGTATTATTGCAAGACCCACCAACAACAAACCACGTTTAATTATATTTCTATATAAATCTCTAAAGTTTGTATTTAGAATTAAAATCAACAGAACAATTGAGGTCGAAGCCAAACCTACTGATAGGTTTACAATTGAGCCTGGTAAATGAAGAAGTCTAAAAGCAATTCCTGTGCATAGTATTGAAAGAGAAATTCCTCCTGCAACAACTATTGATTTGAAACCTTTTTTTCCATCACTTAAAGGTTCTAATGGAGTGCTCTTATATTTTAGATTAAATATTGAATAGCCCCAAAGTGGAAAATACATTATAGCTAATCCTGGAAAAAACGGTCTATACC
>DIYS01000217.1 GCA_002429115.1 Saccharicrinis sp. UBA6048
GACAACCTGAGGTGTTACGAAAATAAAGCAAATGACTGTTTCGAAAGAAGAAGATTATGCAAATTTGGCATCTAAACAACTTCTCCAAAAACTTTGTGGTAATTGGCAGATTGATATGACATCCTATCAAAGCGATATGGATTGGGATTTTACGATTAAGGAAGTCTACGCTATAATCACTGAAGAAAATAATGTGTTTAATATGAAGTTTGATTTTTTGCTAAAATTGGAAAATGGTGAATTAGCCCGCTTCTGTTCTCAGGCAATGTTTGGTGGTAACTCTTTAGCTGACGAAATACCTGTAATACTCAATAGTGTTGGTGATAATTACTATAAAGCCTATGGTGGTAAATGCCGTATAGCCGATAATCAATTGCATATGGAGGTATTTTCTATACTGAAGCCTGATTTGGTGGATGGCGTATCAATTATGACTCTAAATGATGATGGAAGTGTGTCGAATGAAGATAAGTACTACGATAAGGATGGCAATGTTTCCGGAACTGTATCTTATAAAATGATCAGGAAATTGTAGTTTTTTCAAAATAAATAATGAAAAATAAAACCCGGCTGGATGGCCGGGTTTCTTATAAAATTACTCAGTGTCTTTTTTAATTTTACCACCTGTATTTTCACTTATTTCTACCTTATCAGGTTCACCACGATAGTAGACTGCTCCGCCAGAACCAGCTGTAGCGCTTATTTTTTTATTGGCAACTACTTCTACTGTACTACCCAATGTTGCTTTAGCATAAGTTTCTTCGCAATCAAGGTTGTAACCTAAATATTTGCCTCCGGTGCCAATATTAACATCCTGAATTTTAGCTTTGCCTTCAATATCAATTTTACAGGTCGATCCGGATACATCTAGGTTATTGACGTCAACATCCAGAAGTAGTGCTGCTTCTGTACCAGCTCTTAGTTTTAAGCTTTCAGCATAAATGGTATTGTCGCTTTCGATGGTTGCGCCGGAACCCGCATCAATTTCACGCAATCGGCGGTAGGTCACATACACCTGAACGGCCATATCCTTGTAGATTTTGGTCTTCATCTTAACCGTCAGTTTCCGTTTTTTTACTTCGGTGATGACATCCGTAACCTCGGCATTTTTAATGTGAACATCCACTTCTTCTTTATCCCCTTCAATAAGCGTCACATTAATACCTTTCGATGCTTTTATCTTATCAAAAGCTCCAACTTTTCTGATTTGTGTATGATCTGGTTCCTGGGCAATTACCCCCACTGTAAAAGCCATCAAAAGCAAGATGGTGTTAGTTAGTTTCATATTTTTCTCCTTTAGATTGTCTTCCAAATTCAATTTTTTGTTTAAAAACGTGTATCCTCTTAACAAAAACTATGCAAATAATTCCTTCAATTCAGTTTCTGATAAATCTTTTAGAGGATTATTGGTTGTGATAAATGTATCAGCCAGTGCTTTCTTCTTTTCCTGTAGTCGTGCAATTTTTTCTTCAATGGTATCGGTCGATATAAATTTGTAGACAAATACATTTTTTGTCTGCCCGATTCGGTGTGCCCGGTTAATAGCCTGTGCTTCGGCAGCCGGATTCCACCATGGGTTTAAGACAAATACATAATCGGCCTCCACGAGGTTAAGCCCCACACCGCCTGCTTTCAGTGAAATCAGGAAAACACGACATTCCTCATTATCCGTAAATGATTTAATGACCTTTTGCCGATCTGTGGTTGACCCGGTCAACTTGGCATACTTAATTTTCTTTCGAATCAGATCACGTTCTATCAATTCCAAATCTTTCACAAAGGAAGAGAATATCAGGACTTTATGTTTTTCACTGATGGCATTGCCCAATTTTTGAAAGATCTGCTCGTATTTCCCTGAACTGCCTTCATACGTGTCATCCACTAAAGCCGGGTGGTTAGCTATTTGACGCAGCTTTGTTAAAGCCTGTAAAGCCAGAATCGCATTTTTATTAACGCCTGTGGCTTCAATCGCTTTTAATAATTCATTGCGAATGCCTGATTTCTCCCGCTCATAGAATTTTTGCTGTTCTTCCGTCATGTCGCAAACAAGGGTTTGCTCTGTAACCGGTGGTAGTTCTTTGGCTACCATATCTTTTGTACGCCGCAATATAAAAGGCGTAATAAGCTGTCGTAGCTTTTGCTCTTTCGCTTCGTCCTGCTTTTTCTCAATAGGCCCGGCATAATGATTTTTGAAAAAGTTAAGGTTACCAAGAAGGCCATTATTTACAAAGTTCATTTGTGCCCATAAGTCAACCAGAGCATTTTCAATCGGTGTTCCTGTGAGTACCAGTTTATAACTGGCTTTTAATTCAGAGACCGCCTGGTAAACTTTCGATGTCGGATTTTTAATATTCTGGCTTTCATCCAGAATCACATAATGAAACTGATAATTATTTAAATACTCAATGTCATTACGGGCAATACCGTAGCTTGTCAGAACAATATGATAGTGCTTTAATATTTTTCCAATCTCTTTCGACTTGGTCCGGTTGTTACCTGTATATAGGTATATTTTAAGTTGCGGTGCGAATTTTTTGATCTCATTGGCCCAGTTATGCACCAAAGAGGTCGGCATAACAATTAAAGAGGCTGGGAGGGAAGAGGTGTTAAATCCTTGCACCTGATCAAACATAGATAACTGCTCATTTTGGTGTGCAGATGATGTTTCTTCAGGAGCAGCCTCATATTGGTTTAATAGTAAGGCAATGGTTTGAATGGTTTTACCCAATCCCATGTCATCGGCCAGAATACCACCAAACTGGTTGTCGTTAAGTACTTTCATCCAAGCATAGCCTTCACTCTGGTAGGGGCGAAGTGTAGCTTTTAAGCCATCAGGAGAATCAATCTGTGACTGTCGTTCTTGCAGATTTATAACCTTTTGCTTCCATTCAGGTGAGATGGTTTCCAATTGCTGTTGGTCTAACAGGCGGAAATGCATCTTATCAAGCGTCATACCTTCATCGGTGGAGTTGGAAAAATGCATCAGATCTGTGTATTTGGTAAACCACTCTTCCGGTATGATGAAATACTGACCATTGGGGAGCTTGTATTCTCTTTTGCCCCTTATAATGTTTTGGCGGATTTTCTGGAATGGTATTTTAAACTCATCCACTACGATGACAGCGCGTATATCAAACCAATCATTTTCCTCATGGTATTGCATATCCAATTGAGCGGAGCCTGTGTAGTAGTTTTCGTCCCAACCATTTTGGATAAGTTTAATACCTGCTCCGGCCAGTTTGCCAGCGTTGGTGTTAAGCCACTCAATCATATAATGCAAATCTCCCGCTTGATCATTGGTGCCGTTTGGACGGTATTGTGATTCACTGATCCCTTTTAACCCCAGTGATTCGAGAAAAGTAATGATCTTCTCTTCTTCTTCAGTCTCACGTTTAAAGCGATCAAAAATATGATGCCCCTTCATCTTTCGGTGATTAATAAAGACAGTGGAGCGTGTTCCAGCCAGGTATTCTCTGGTATCGTATTTAAATTTTAAAGTCAGGATAGCCTGTTGCGACAAATCTTTTTCAAGCAAAAGAATGGGTAAGAGCTTAGCTTGTTTGTTGTTGATGAAAAAACCTTCGGCCTTAACATTATAATCACGAATACATGTTTCTACAAAACTGGCCATATAAGCATCAATACTTCTTGGCTGTATCAACAGGTGGTTAACCTTAAGAAAAGGTTTGAATTTCTTGGCATCAATCTTTTCAAACCTGAATAACTGATTATTGATCACAAAGATGGCCGGGGTAGTTGAAAGCTCAAGTATATCGCGGTTGGTAAGCCCCATCTCGCTCGATTCTGTTATGATCTTAAGAGTATACTTCAAACCAATATTTTCCAGCGAGAATTCGAAAAGTGGCTCATGAAACAAAGTTTGTACCTTAATCCTGTCGGACTGATACATGTGGCTATAGTTTGGATTCTTATAAAAAACAGGAATATCAGCTACAGCAACTATTTCCAATGCCTGTGAAATCTTCTGATCCATTACTGGCCGAATGTGATCAGTCGTAAATTTTTCATCCAGCTGATCAAAAAACAGTTTGAGACTCTTTTGTTTTGAAAACCGTTTAAAGAGACTTTGTTCACTTATCGAATTGAGCAGTTTTACAACTTCCTTTTCTGCAGGCGTAAAGTTGTATCGTTCATTATCAATATGCTCGATGGTGGCTTGTTCCACCAGTTTTAATACCCCATTTTCATCAGCATCAATGTAAAAGGGCAATAGTGTAAAGCCAATATTTCGTTTCTCAGATATAACGGTAATGAATTTCTCCATAAAGTTTTAAAACAATTTTTTTTCAAACGGTTTGTCAATAACAGAACCAACAAAGATAATAGCTTTGATCAGCTGAAAAAGCATTTTTCATATAATAAAAAAGACCGGCTATCAACCGGTCTTTCACTCATATTTGTATTCAATTTTATAAATCTTCTAACATATCAAGCTTCTTATTGAGCAACTTGATGTTGCGGCGGCCGGTTTCAATTTTGTGTTTGAAATCGCGTACCAAAGCTTCCGATTTTTTTGACTTGGCGAAGAAACCAATATTATTTTCCCAAACGGTAATATCTGCTTCAATTTGCTTAAGCTTATTAATGATCTTGTTACGCTCCATTGTCAGGCGATCATCAGCATGCTCCGTTTTATAGCTTTCTATTTTATTACGGAATTTCTCCACATTTTTCTCAAATTCATTCAAATTCAAGTTGTCGAAGTACTTATTAATGTGTAAACGGAATTCCTGATTTACGCGATCTTTCTCCTTCAATGGTACGTGGCCAATCTCGTTCCAGCGATGCTGGAAATCTTGCAATTTCTTGAAGTTTTCTTCGGCATCTTCACTTGGTGTAAATGCTTTTACCTCTTCAATTAATGCTTCTTTTTGCTTCAGGTTTTCCTCTTGCGATTCATCCTTTTTATTGAAGAAGGCATTTTTCTGATTGAAGAAATGATCACAAGCGGTACGGAAACGTTTCCAGATTGCATCAGATTGCTTACGCGGTACAGGACCAATTTCTTTCCACTTCTTCTGAATCTTAATAAATTCATCAGTTGTGCGCTTCCAGTCGGTACTGTCTTTCATACTTTCGGCCTGAACGCACAAATCTGTTTTTAATTGCAGGTTCTGCGATTGCTCTGACTTATATGACTTAAAAAACTGACGCTTATTATTGAAAAATGTATCACAAGCAGTGCGGAAGCGGTCATAAATCTTGTTGTTATCTTTCTTTGGAGCAAAGCCAATTGTTTTCCAGATGGTCTGCAGCTCAATCAACTCTTTACTTTTCGCTTCCCATTCTTTTGGCGAATGTAATTCCAAAGCAGAAAGTACTTCGGCCTTTTCGCAAAGCTCAGTTTTGGCCTCAAGGTTCTTCTGTAACTGATCTTTCAATCCTTCAAAATACTCCTGATGGCGTTTGTTGATTTTTGAAGTCGCTTCTTTAAAACGTGCCCACAGGTCTTCTTTGTGCTCACGTGGTACTGGACCAATTTCGCGCCATTGCTCATGGTACTTCTGCAGTGTTTTAAAGGCCTTCACAATGGTTGGCTCTAACAATAATTTCTCAGCTTTTTCGCAAAGATCAACCTTAGCCTCCATATTCTTTTTAAGATCAAGGTCGCGCAGTTCTTTATTAATCTTTATGTAGCTGTAGAAATTCTCAATGGTATGGTTGTAGGTTTCCCATAGGTCGTGCACACGATTTTGTGGTATCACACCTATGTTTCGCCATCTTTCCTGAAATTCTCTGAAATGCTGGAACGTTTCATTCAACGACTCCTGACCATTAATCAGCTCTTTAATGCCTTCAATCACATCCAGCTTAGCCTGAAGGTTATTAGCTTTTTCTTCTTCAAGACGCTTGTTAAACTCAGCTCTACGTTCCTTAAATTCCTTTAAATAGGCTTTAAGGTCAATTTCATTGGAATCAACAGGAGCAGCGAAATTCTCTTCCAGCTCACCCGATTCAATAAATTTGCGCTTGATGTCCTCTATTTCAGCTGTATGCTTTTTGTAAAAGGCTGATTTAATAGCCTCAACCTCTTCTTTTATATTCTCAACAGGGAAATCTTTCAGTACATAGCGAAGGCGCTTTACCAATTCTTCTTTGGTTAACATGATATGATCAACAGGTTCTAATTCAGGATGATCCTCATCTTGCACCTCGCCATCAGTTTCCTCAGTTGTTTCAGCACTAGTGGTTGGTTCTTCGGTTGTTTCGTTTTCTTTTTCGGCAGATTCTTCTGCAGGAGCAGGCACCTCATTTTCCGGTGTGTTACTGGCAGGCGTATTTTCAGCTTGATTTTCTGAATTCAAACCAGCTTGATCGTCAGTTGGTTTGTTTAGGTCTTGTGCTTCCATAAGCTAAGTTCGTTTACGTAACCAGAGCATTATTGCTCTAATTGTCAATTTCTTTTACGAATATATTGTAATTCGGGCAATAGGCAAATTTTTAAGCTTAAAAAGAAGTGAATAAAAAACAGGGAAAAGTGAAATGCTAAAAGTGAAAAGTGGTGAGTGAAGTTCGGACATATTACTTCGACTTCGGCCTTCATTTTCCTATCTTTGCCAAAAAAATAGAATTCATCATGCGTATAGATATATTGACCTTATTTCCTGAGATGTTTGAAGGGCCTTTAACACAATCGATTATGAAACGGGCTGTGGATAAAGGATTGGTGGAGATGTATTTTCATGATATTCGTGATTATACGCTTGATAAGCATAAGAAGGTTGATGATTATGCCTTTGGTGGTGGGGCTGGCATGGTAATGACGATACAACCGATTGCTGACCTGATTGATAAACTGAAGGCCGAAAGAAACTACGATCATATTATTTATATGACACCTGACGGCCAACGTTTTGAGCAAAAGATTGCCAATACTCTCTCGCTGGGTGAGAACATTATGATTTTGTGTGGTCACTACAAAGGCGTTGATCAGCGCATCAGGGATCACTATGTGACGATGGAAATATCGATAGGTGATTATGTGCTGACAGGAGGGGAGCTGGCTGCTGCGGTGGTATCTGATGCTATTATTCGCCTGATTCCCGGTGTGATGTCTGACGAAACGTCAGCGCTGACCGATAGTTTTCAGGATGGTTTGTTATCGCCACCTGTGTATACCCGTCCGGCGGACTATAATGGTTGGACAGTACCGGATGTTTTGCTAAGTGGTAACCAGGCTAAAATAGACGAGTGGCGCGAGCAACAGGCGTATGAGCGTACTAAGAAAATAAGACCTGACTTGCTGGAAGAGTAAGTGAAGTATTATTGGGCAACTTCTTAAATTCTGCATAATTATAAATTACACAAAGCAAAGGCTACCGATAGTCTTAACTACCAGTAGCCTGTTCTATAATTATTTCGTGTTTTAGATGGCTTTATCTCCTCCGCATTGCAGATGCACATTGTTTTTAATGGCTTCTTTGTATTTTAATAAGCGTTCTTTACGCAGAGCTTTTAAATCCTCTCGATTAACGATGATATTCATTCCCTCAGATGGTTTTGTTCCACAAGCATAAGCCTGTTTATTGTCAATTTCAACGACACACGCTTTACAGCATCCATTTTTCTTTTTGGCTAAAAAGCAAGGAGCAGGAATAGCAATACCAGCTGTTTTTGCTACTTCAACAATATTCATTGAAGCGTCTGTTACCCTTACATTCTTACCATCAATCTCTATATCAAATTCTTCTTTTACAGACTTACTCTGATTTTCTTGAGTTTCTGAATTACAGTCGCAACTGCAGCAATCGTCTTTTTCGCTATCATCAGGTGAGCAACATGCACTGCTTTCATCTTTAGTGTTGTTAGATTTGCAGCAGGATGTTTCTTCCGAACTACAGCAAGCGGCTTGGTCACTGTCTTTAGGCGAGCAGCATGCACTGCTTTCATCTTTAATGTTGTTTGGTTCGCAGCATGCTGTTTCTACAGAACCACAGCAATCAGTACTATTCATTAAGTTCACAGAACTAAAGTCTCTTTCCTGGCAACAATTTTCTTTCGTCATTACAATATTTTTTAAATTCTACTTTTGAGTCCTAAAAACTCATTTTTACCTAATAGACGAGTAGTTTTAAAAAAGACGCAGAAAATTAATCGCAATCACATTTATTAGGGTTAGGGTTAATGTCGAGCACATTTCCATATTTATCGCTTTGAATAGCACAACATTGGAAGAAAGATTCCTTTAGTTGTTTTCGGGCTCTTTGAACTCTCGATTTTACCGCAGAGTATGAGATGTTTAATTCTGCGGCGTAATCTTTCTGCGACATTGTTCCATAGGAAGTTTTTAGCAGAGCATCTTTGTAGATTTCAGGTAAATCGTCAATAAATGGTTTTAAACAGCATAACAGTTCGGCATTCAAAATCTTATCGTTTTCTACTTTGCTGCCTTCAATTTGGCTTATCACATCCTGGCGATCTTTGGTTCTGTAGTAATCAATTATTGAATTTCGGGTAATCTGATATATCCAGGGTAGGAGCTTTTCATGATCAGAAAGGGTCGCTGATTTTGTGTGAATTTTAATAAAAACATCCTGCAGTATGTGGATAATCCGCACTAAGCTGACCCCCTAAAACCGGAAGGTTTTTGACCATATTTGGTTCTTAATCTTTCTGCCAATCCGGCGGATATTGACCCCTTTTGATAGTTTTCGGTTTCAAAAAACGGAGCATACTGACCCCTCTAAGGTTAGTTTGCTTGATTTCTCCGGAGTATATTGACCCCCTAAATTATCAACACATTGGATTTTGGTTTTTTAGCTGTCAAAAAATGATAGCTAAAAGAGTTAACGATGGCTGGAAAACCAAAGTCAATGAGTCAGATAAAACAATTATTACAATTACACAAACAGGGCAAAGCCAAGAAAGAGATAGCCCGTATTCTCGGCATTAGCAAAAATACCGTCAAGTCCTACTTGCGCAAGGTTGAAGCCAATCAGCTGGATATTGGACAGCTGATAGAACTGGAAAACCCCGTTTTAGAAGCTAAGTTTCATGCAGGTAACCCATCCTATAAGGAAGAACGTTACGATCATTTTAAGGCTAACGTTGACTACTACCTTAACGAACTGCAACGAACAGGTGTTACCAAACGACTCCTGTGGGAAGAGTATAAGGCAGGGTATCCTGAAGGCTACAGTCATACGCAGTTTTGCTACCATTTAAACCAACAAAAAGTAGCTACTAGGCCATCAGCCATATTGCAACATACGCCAGGTGATAAGCTTTATATCGACTTTGCAGGTAAAACACTTTCATACATTGACCCATCAACAGGAGAAGTCGTTAAATGTCAGGTATTCGTGGCGTGTTTGCCCTATTCTGATTATTGCTTTGCCATGGCGGTTCGTAGCCAAAGTATTGCAGACTTTATATATGCATTAACCTGTTGTTTACATCATCTCGGAGGCGTTCCTCAGGCCTTGGTTCCTGATAACCTGAAAGCCGCTGTCGTTAAGGCTGACCGATATGAACCTGGCATTAATACTGCCTTAGACGATTTAGCTAATCATTACGGCACAACAGTCGTACCAGCTCGGGTGCGCAAACCAAAGGATAAAGCTTTGGTCGAGAATCAGGTCAAACTCATTTATAGCCGTGTGTATGCCAAGCTGCGCAATCGTCAGTTCTTAAGTCTCCATGAGCTAAACAAAGCCATCAGTGAGAAGGTATTGGCGCACAATCAAACACGTATGCAGCGAAGGAACTATTGCCGTGAAGAAAAGTTTCTGGCCGATGAAAAACACCTGCTTCAACCATTACCCGAAACCACGTATGAGATGAAGTATTACAAGGAGTATAAAGTGGCTCCCAATAACCATATTTGCTTGTTTAAAGACAGCCATTATTACAGCGTTCCCTATATCCATATAGGCAAGCAGGCCAAGGTTGTTTACACACGCTCAACCGTCTTAATTTATGTCGATGGTCAGCGTGTGGCAGCTCATGCCAGGGGGTACAAACAAGGAGGCTATACAAGTGTTGAAGACCACTTGTGTTCAACTCATAAGCACTATCGTGACCGGAGTCCTGGTTATTATATGGATAAAGCCAAAAGCTTATCTGAAGAGCTACGCTTGTTATTTGAAGGATTGTTTAAGCAAGGGAAATACCCCGAGCAGCTTTACAGAACCTGTGATGGCTTGCTACGCTTGCAACGCACCAGTGAAGCGGATACGTTTAATAAGGCTTGTCAGATAGCCCTTGAAAACGAACAGTACAGCTTTGGTTTTGTAAAGAATATCCTGAACAATAAGATGACGGAACAAAATGCATCGGAATCCCCTACGGGCAAACCATTACCAAGACATACCAACATACGAGGCAAACAACTTTTTTATTAATCGATAAATTACACAAAGTGGCACAAATCGAAACGCAATTTACAGAACTGCGCCTGCATGGCATGAGCCGTGCCTGGAACGCATTATTGGAAACCAGAAAACACCATGAGCTTAGCCTTTCTGAAGGCTTGGAACTATTGCTCCAAAACGAATACGATGACCGTAAAAACAAACGTTTTGAACGTTTGAAAAAGAATGCTGGCTTTCGCTACCAAGCCTCCATTGAGGAAGTTTATACAGAGGCAACCCGTGGTGTTGACAAGGAATTATTAACCTCATTAGCAACTGGTAGCTATATCCAAAATGGAGAATCGGTTTTAATAACCGGAGCATCAGGTTGTGGTAAGAGTTTTATCGCATCGGCACTAGGACATCAGGCTTGCATGCAAGGTAATAAGGTAGCATACTTTAACCTGCAAAAGTTCTTGTTGAAAACCAAAATGGCACGACTGGAAGGCACCGTTAGTAAGTTCTTTACTAAGTTAGCTAAGACGGAACTGGTCATACTTGATGATTTTGGACTCTCATACCTGGAGCAGCAGCAACGTATGGATCTAATGGAAATAATTGAAGACCGTCATGGTCAAAACTCTCTGATAATCGCTAGTCAGCTACCTGTATCCAGCTGGTACGACATCATCGGAGAAGAAACCATTGCTGATGCTATACTCGACAGATTGGTACATGGGTCATACAGAATCGAACTAAAGGGTGAGAGTTTAAGAAAAAAACGGTAATATTGTCAGACCATCACGCTCTTTGACCATATCCAATAACAAAGGGGTCAATATCCGGAGAAGGGGTCAGCATGACCGGAATATCCAGTATGTCTTTAGCTTCCTCCTTATCATTCACTCTTGATGTTATGAATCCCCTTAGCTCATCTTTGAATTGATTCCAAATCTTTTCAGTCATAGCACATATAATTGAACGCCTTGTTTTCATAACATCACAACTGGCAAAAATGTTTGTTGCTTCAATATCGGCTTTTCAAATAGATATTCCGCTTAAAACTATTCTGTTGGTATTGGCAGGTTATGCTGCCTCAAAAATGACAGTTTATCCCAGTTATTATCTTCAAAAATCAATTACTGTTTTATCAATAATTAAATCAGACTTTGTAATAGGTTTCGTTAATGTGATATTAGAGAGTGTTTTACATCTGCTTAAAGCGACATAGGTTTGTCCATGAGCGAAACTTCCTCTTCCGAGGTCAATTTTTACTTTGCTGAATGTTTTACCTTGACATTTATGAATAGTAATAGCCCATGCAAGCTTGATTGGAATTTGAGTAAACGTACCAATTTCTTCTCGGACAAACCGACCTGATTTAAAAATATACTTTGATATTTCCCATGTAAAGGGAGTAACTTCTACTTTATTACCATTTTCTAATTCAACATATACGTATTGGTAAGCTTCATTTGTTTCGTCATCTACTTTTGTTCCAATATCAATGATTTTTCCAATTGTTCCATTTACCCATCGCTTTTTAAAATCATTATTCAGAAACATTATCTGGGCACTTTTTTTAAGGGTAATTTCAGGTTCATTGGGCTTTAAATTTTCAATATTTCCTGTATGATAAGAACTGAAGCGAACCTCTGGCGAATCAATGGTTCTCAGTTTTTGCATGTTTATACTATTCGCTATAGAGTTGGTTGAAACAAGGTTTATCAGGAATTCATCATCATCCTGAACCGAGGTACTCTTTACTTGCTGATTAAGAAGTTCAAGTTGATTATTACTATAGGTATTATTTCTAATAGAATTAAGAAGTTCAGTAAAAACAGGATCTTTTTGACGATAGATTGTTTTGAGCACGCATTTTTTTAGCTCAAAAGGAGCTGTAAATAAATCTTTTTGAATGAATGTATGAGCAGAAAAGAAGTATGGTGATTTGTACTTCTTTAAAAACTTCTCTTTATCATTATTTGTTAATACCGGTGGAAGTTGAAATAAATCGCCAAAGAATATCATTCTAACACAACCAAAAGGGAACTGATTTTTTTTCACTCTTTACAGAAAGATATCGATGGCATCCAAAATGTCGGCTCTTACCATTGATATTTCATCAATAATTATGGTGTGAACTTCTGCATATTGATTAATTGGCTATTTCGGAGTGACCA
>DIYS01000213.1 GCA_002429115.1 Saccharicrinis sp. UBA6048
ACGTTGATAGGCTGTAGGTGTAAGCGTGGTGACACGTGTAGCCGAGCAGTACTAATTACCCGAAGCTTTCAAGAGAGTTTTCTCTTATGAGATACTTGACATACACAGAGTTTGGTAGATATGATTTTGGTTTGCAGCTGATATGTTTAATTAGACTATCAGACAAATAGACATGAGACAATTAGAAGGTTCTAAAAGTCAATAAGTCTAAGTTCTATAAGTCTAACACAATATTCAGGTGGTTATTGCATCGGGGTTCCACCTCTTCCCATTCCGAACAGAGAAGTTAAGCCCGATAGCGCCGATGGTACTGCGTAGAAGTGGGAGAGTAGGTCGCCGCCTTTTTTTCAAAGAAGAGTAATCGAATGATCGGTTACTCTTTTTGCATTTAATGGTATATGGTTCTCCCACTGCGGGAGAGTAGCCCGATAACTATCGGGGGCCGCCTTTTTTTAGAGAAATCCGATATTCGAACAGAGTATCGGATTTTTTGCGTTTAATACTTTATTTGATTCAATCTTAAAAGAAAGGCCTATCTATACGATAAGCCTTATCAAGAAAGCCTCTAACGGCTTCTTATTTTTTTAATCCTCTAATACTCTTAAGCGAATATTAAATTCGAACAAGAATTTGATCAATAGGTTTTCTAACTTTTGCAAGGTGTTGGTACTTATCGTTCTCAGAACGGTAACCAATCGTTGCCATTACTACAGAGGTTAAGTTTTTATCTTTAAGGCCTAATATCTCATCAAATTGTCCTTTGTCAAAGCCCTCCATCGGACAAGCATCAATGCCTTCAACAGCACATGTTACTAATAATTGCCCTAAGGCTATATAAGTTTGTTTCGATATCCAGTTAATTTTATCTGATTCCGACATGCCTGCAATAAAGCCTTTCATCATGGCGTCATATTCCGATAAAGATTCTAATGGTATATTTCTGGTCTCTGAAATTAGTTTAAGAAAATCCTCAACATCCTTATTAGATAAGTCTGTGTGCGCTGCAAATAAAACAACATGCGACGCATCAGTTAACTGGGGCTGATTCCAGGCTGCCTCTTTAAGCTTTTTTCGTATTTCTTCATTTTCAATAAGTAATATTGAAAAAGGTTGCAATCCAAAGGATGAAGGTGAAAGGTTGGTTGCTTCTATAAGTTTATTAACCTGATCATCTGAAAGTTTTTTTGTTGGATCAAATTGTTTTGTGGCATATCGCCAATTTAGTTTTTCTATTATATCCATCTATTAATTCTTTAGTTTCTTAAATCAACAACCGACTATGAGATTTGTTTGTAATAAAAACGATTTGTATTCGTAGTAAGATTCATTACTTTTAGGTAATAACTTTATTCGTTTGTTTTTGCAAAAAACTAATCAAACATATCATGTCCTACTCATCTTTTTGTTGTGCACTGTATTTGCGACAAATAATTTTTCACAAGAGAAGTATTATACAAGTTATACAATATCTATTGACGATGGATTGTCGCAAAACTCAATTAATTGCATTATTAAGGATAAAAATGGGTTTCTCTGGTTAGGTACCGAAGAGGGGCTTAACAGATACGATGGTCGTGGTGTTACAGTATTTTCATCCGAAGGTGCCGGTGAAGCAGGATTGCTTAATAACACTATCAACTGCTTACTTGCGGATGAAAAAAATGATTTAATATATGTTGGTACGAATGGAGGCGGACTGAGCATCTTTGATCAACGAACAGAGCGTTTCAATCACTTTGTATATGATGGTTGTGAAGGGTGTATTTCGTCTGGTTTTATTTACGATCTATGTTTTGATAACGATAGTAATGTTGTCGTCGCATCATCCTATGGCATTAGTATCTTTAATGCTTCAGAGCAGAAGTTTGATAACTTCGAGGGGAGTGAGGATTATAATGGTGAATTCCCATATGTGGCCGCTACTTCAGTATTTGTTGATGAAGCCGGTGTAATTTGGGCTGGTACCTATGGTGAAGGTTTAGTCAAGCTCAATGCCAAAAACCGGACTTACGAACAGTACTTTATATACTCTGGCAATGTTCAGGATCGGAATAGTAATGTCATTCAGAAAGTTAATAAGGGACTTGATGAAAATGCCATTTGGTTAGCAACTGATGGTGGTTTATATGAATTCGATGCTACGCATGAGAAGTTTGGTTTGCTGTACTTGAAAGACACTAAGGTTAGTGGTTTTGAGAAGGATGGAGAAGGTGGAGTTTGGCTAAGTTGCGGCTTAGAAGGATTGATTCATGTATTGCAAGATGGTAGCAAAGAGACTTTTAAGAATGATCCGTTTGATCACTATTCCTTAAAAGAGAATTATATCAGGTGTATAATGCTTGATGATAGAAAGCACTTATGGGTCGGAACAAAAAGTAGCGGGTGTATTCATTTGAATATTCACAACAAGCAATTTGTTCATTATTATCAAACGAAGGATGGGAGAGGAATAAATGGAACAACTGTCTATGCTCTGAATAAGGATGAGGACAATAGAGTTTGGATTGGTACAATGAAAGGTTTATCAACCTGGAATGTGAAGAATAACTCAATTCATCACTATCATCCTTTTAGTTATAAGAAAGAGTTCTCAGTTTGGGCAATACATCATCAAGGTAATAATTTATGGATCGGAACGTCTGATGGACTTGTTAAGCACAACAAAGTCAGTAAGCAAAATACCATATTTTCGTATGTAGATAAAGACAATGAGTCTTTACCTGATAACGAAGTATACGCGCTCGAAAATCACAATGATGATCTATGGATTGGAACTGCCTATGGTATTGCAAGATTAAATTTAAAAACGCAAAAAGTAAAACGATATAAGTTTGTGAATGAAAATGGAATCCTTAGCAATGAAATGGTTTGGGATATTCATTCAGACAACAATAATCGGTTATGGATTACGACCCCATATGGGATTAATCTGTATAATAGTGAAAAGGATTCTCTTGAGTACTTATTTGACGATGGCTTCGACTCCTCTCTTCTAACAAGTTCAAGTGTTAATTCTGTTTGTGAAGATAGTAGAGGACGAATTTGGCTTGCTACTAATAAAGGAGTCTGCCTGTTAAATGACAAGCTTAATACCGTGATTAAAAGTTATGGCATCAAAGATGGTATGGCTAATTCGTATGTTTATCGGATATTTGAACATGATAATACTTTGTGGGTAAGTACAAATAATGGGATTGTTCGAATTGATCTTGATACAGACCTGATATTTAATTACGACGCTCGTGATGGTTTACAGAGTAATGAGTTTAATATAGCCGCCGATCAACTTGAAGATGGACGTTTGGTCTATGGAGGAATTAAAGGCGTAAGTGTTTTTCATCCTGATAGTATTAAACAATCAAAATATATACCCCCAATTTACTTTACTTCTTTGGAGATGTATGGAAAGCCGGTTTCGGCAAAGGATACGGTAGATGTTAAAAAGGTAATTGTTCAAAACTCGATGATCCATGAAAAACAATTACATTTTAAACCCAATGAACGTTTCTTCACAGTGAGCTTTGCAGCTTTGGATTACCAGGATCCATCACAGATAGAATATTTTTATCGGATGTTGCCTAACTCAAAGGAATGGATTCCTCTTAAAAGCAAAAGAGATATCACCTTTATTGATTTAAGTTCTGGCAAATATCTCCTTCAGGTTCGTTCAACAAATGCAGAAGGCTATTTATGTAACAACATCAAGAGTTTAAATATCACAATTGAACCTCCACTCTGGAAAAAAGCCTGGTTTATTAGTGTTCTGGTTTTTGTAATAACTTTACTCGTATACATTTTAGGAAGATTATATTACCTGAAAGTTCAACGTGACAAAGATATTCTGGAGAAAAGGGTCAGACTGAGAACGAAAGAAATTCAATTGCAACGGAATATTGCGCATCGTCAACGCGATGAAATCGCCCGCCAGAAAGAAGAATTGGAAACTTTCACAAAAAATCTGGAGGAGCTTGTCAATTTAAGAACCGAAGAGTTGATGCACGCAAAAGAAGCTGCGGAGGAGTCCGATCGGTTAAAATCAGCATTTTTATCAAATATGAGCCATGAGATAAGAACTCCAATGAATGCTATTATGGGATTTTCTGAGTTGCTTCTGGATGACTCGTTTGATAATGATGAGAAAACTAATTTTGCACATCTTATAAGAACAAACGGCGATAACTTGCTTCATCTTTTAAATGATATTATTGATATTTCAATGATTGAATCAGGTCAATTAAAAGTTTCAAAATCAAATATTGATGCGTGCCAGATAGTAACTGAGGTATTTGAAACGTTCAAAACTTCAAAACTTCTGAGTGAAAAAGAAAATATTAGTTATGAATTAAGTTGTCCTGAAAAACAAATAATCGTTGTAAGTGATATTCACAGACTACGTCAGATTTTGAATAATCTAATTAGCAATGCCATAAAATTTACAGCCAGTGGCTTTGTAAAAGTTTCTTTACGCTGTAACAATGACTTTGCTATTTTTAGTGTTGAGGATAGTGGAATAGGAATTAGCAAAGAGCATCAATCAAGAATATTTGATCGCTTCCTAAAACTCGAAAGTAATAACAAAGACCTGTATGCTGGCAATGGTTTAGGCCTGACGATAACTAAAAATCTTGTGGAACTGCTTAATGGCCAGATAGGACTTGAATCTGAGTTAGGCGCAGGAACCAGGTTTTACTTTTCTGTACCACTAGTCAAAGATAAAATGTCTTAATCAAAGTGAATCTCTGTTCCCGACTTAATTTCTCGCATCACAAAAGAACTCTGCACATTGCCCACATTATCCACTGACGCCAGTTTGTTATAGATAAAATTGTGGTAAGTATCCATATTCTGAGTGATTACCTTTAATGTGTAATCAAACATTCCGGCTATATGATGGCATTCAATAACCTCATTTAACTTGGCAATTTCCGATTCAAACTCACGTATAACATCATGAGAATGCTGTTTGAGGGAAACATTGCAAAAGGCAACCAGTTCTTTTCCAACTTTTTCTTTGTTTATGATGGCCACGTATTTCTCAATCACTCCTGTACGCTCAAGTCTTTTAATACGCTCAAAAACCGGAGTAGTCGATAGGTTTAGGTGATGAGCCAACTGTTTAGTGGTCATCTTGGCATTGTTTTGCAATAAACCAAGTAGCTTTTTATCGGTCTCATCAAGATTCGCTAAAGAAAATTTTTCTATTGAACTCATATCTAATAACTCGATGTTGTTGATAATTCTAATGAAATAGAATAAAATAGAATATATAACCAATATAAGATAATATACTGGTTAAAAAAACTGCATGTTTGTAAATTTGTTAAAAAATAATTCGTGATGAGTAAGAAGATGAAGCCAGAAAGTTTGATGATGTCACATGCATACGATGCACATGAGCACCAAGGTGCGGTTAAATGTCCTATTTATCAGACATCTACATTTGCATTTAATAATTGTGAGGAAGGTAAGGCCTATTTTGAGTTAGCTTATGGATTAAGAGAAGCTAATGAAGGAGAAGAGATGGGAATGATTTATTCTCGCTTGAATCATCCGAATATGGACATTCTTGAAAAACGCCTTGCCTTATGGGACGAAGCTGAAGCAGGAGCCTTCTTTTCAAGTGGAATGGCGGCAATCTCTACTACAATACTTACGTTTGTTAAGCCTGGTGATGTATTGTTATTTTCACACCCTGTTTACGGAGGTACTGATCACTTTATTCACCATGTATTGCCTCAATTTAATATTGGAGCAGTTGGCTTTGTAAAAGGTGAAAAGGAAGACGTAATTATCGAGCGTGTAGAAAAGGCTTACCCTGGTCGTAAACCTTCAATGGTATATGTAGAAACACCGGGTAATCCAACGAATTCGATTATTGATATCGAAATGGTATCAAGAATTGCAAAATATTTCAGCACATCTGAAAAGAAATGTGTTTTAGCTGTTGATAATACTTTCCTGGGGCCGGTTTTCCAACATCCGTTATCTTTTGGAGCAGACTTGGTAGTTTATTCTGCCACTAAATTTATTGGTGGTCATAGTGATGTAATTGCAGGAGCAATTACAGGTTCAGCAGATTTAGTGATGCAGGTTAAGGTAATGCGTACATTCTTTGGTAGTCAGTTGGATCCGAACTCAAGCTGGTTATTGCAACGAAGTCTTGAAACGATCAAGGTTCGAATGGAAGCTCAGGCTAAAAGTGCCAAAGTTATTGCAGATTACCTGAAAGATCACCCAATGGTGGAAAAGATGCATTACCTGGGAATGTTGGAAGAAGGTAGTGAGATGAAGCAAATCTTTGAACGTCAGTGTTTATCTGCGGGTTCTATGATTGCATTTGATATTGTTGGAGGTGAGAAAGAGGCATTTATGTTTCTTGATAATCTTAAATTATTTAAATTAGCTGTGAGTCTTGGTTCAACTGAAAGTTTGGCCGAGCATCCGGCAACAATGACACACGTTGATGTGTCGCCTGAAGATAGAGTTAAGCTTGGTATTTCTCCGTCTTTAGTTCGTTTGAGTATTGGACTTGAAGATCCACAGGATCTGATAGATCAGATAGAAAACGCCTTCGAAGTGGTTAAGAAGGCGAGTGGTTCAGCCATTTGTTAGTAAATGGCTTGAATTTGGTTTTTATGGTTAATGTTTTGCTAAGCCGTCCTGTGGTGGGACGGCTTTTTTGCGTTTTATAAGGGCGTCCAAAAATACGATAAG
>DIYS01000220.1 GCA_002429115.1 Saccharicrinis sp. UBA6048
GGGCCGCGTCGTTTTATAATGCAGAAAGTTAATATGGGGATTCTTAAAGCGTATAAAACTGATATGATTGCTTTCTTTGATTTTGCTTTTACCAGGGCGACAGCCAATTACTTTTTGTCTTTGCCAAAACCACTAAAAAGCTTTGGCGAAGAATTTGATTCGGCATTTGATATGTATTGGGATGGTGTAGCTAAAAAGCAAACAACAGATTAATTGAATTTTATATATAACCATTGCTTAGGCAATGGTTTTATTATATTTGCCAACAACTTCTTAAAAAATGTTAATTTGAAGTTGTTGTGGTCATTTATTTAGAGTTAACGAAATTTTAATATCTAATAAACCGACCTGTTGGTCTAACCTTGCATATTTGTTGCGAATTTGAATTAAATAATTAATAGGCATTAGTAATTAATTCTAACCAAACACATCAAAATGAAAAAACATGTTTTAACTGCTTTGTTTTGCGCTTTTGCGATGTCAGTTTTTATGCCGGTGATGGCTCAGGTAACAACTTCTGGTATCAAGGGCCGGGTTTCATCTCAGGGTGAGAATCTGACTGGTGCAACAATTGTTCTTGTGCATGAGCCAACGGGTGCTCAGTATGGCACCATTGCCAATGAGTCAGGAATGTATAACCTGCCTAACTTAAATCCGGGTGGACCATACACTTTAACATCTACATTTATTGGCTATCAGGACTTTGTTAAGAGAGAAATCTATTTAACCCTGGGGCAAACACTTCAATTGAATATTAAATTGGATGAAGCTGCTATGGACTTGGCAGAAGTGCAGGTTGTTGCAGTAACTTCAGGAGTGTTTGATGGAAACACCACCGGATCAAAAACAACTGTAACCAGCGAACAGTTAAATACGCTTCCAACTATTAGTCGTGGTATTAGCGACTTTGCCCGTGTTACACCACAAGCTAAAATTAACGAAAATGGCGGACTGGAAATAGCAGGGCAGAGCAGCCGTTATAACTCGTTTACAATTGATGGCGCCGTGCAAAATGATGCCTTCGGTTTGGCTGAAAATGGAACCAATGGTGGTCAAATTGGGATTAATCCAATGAGTATGGACATCATTGATCAGTTAACCATTTCATTATCTCCATACGATGTCACTCAAAGTGGTTTTGCCGGTGCAGGAATTAATGCAGTGACAAAAAGTGGTACCAACAGGTTTAATGGTTCTGTTTATGGTTTTTATCGTAATCAGGATATTGCAGGTAAAACCCCGACTGATGATCCGGATATTGATCGCGTAAAACTAGAAGACTTTACCTCTAAAACATACGGTGCTACCGTTGGAGGCCCTATTATAAAGAACAAATTATTCTTCTTTACCAACGTTGAAATACAGCGAGAGGAGACGCCTAAGCCATTTGATTTTGCGGATTACGCGAATAATGCTGATCAACCGGCAAGTAAGGCTGAAGTAGATGCACTAAGAAATAAAATGATTGATTCATATGGTTACGATCCGGGAACATATGAAGATACTAAAGAAACCTTAGAGGCTGAGAAGTTCTTTTTTAAAGTCGATTGGAATATTAATAAAACACACAAGTTTTCGATTCGACATCAATATTCAAAAGGAGTGAGCATTGATCCATCTACATCAAGTCGATCAAGTATATACTTTTCAAATTCGGGAAAAGATTTTAGTTCAATTACTAACTCAACAACTGCAGAATTGAAGAGTGTATTTGCTAGAAAATTTGCCAATCAGATGCGTATTGTTTATACAAATGTTGATGATAACCGGGATCCGATGGGAAGCAAGTTTCCTTATATTGAAATACAGGATGAGCGTATTCAGTTAGGTAGCGAGCAGTATTCTACGGCTAACCGATTAAAACAGAAAACCTTTACGTTTACCGATAATTTCAATATTTACGCTGGTAACCACAATGTTACTTTAGGAATGCATCATGAATATTACGATATGTTCAATGTGTTTATTCGTCGCAATTATGGGTACTATCGTTATGGTTCTTTAGCTGATTTTATGGATGATCCTAATAACGCTAATCGCTATCGAAGAAGTTTTTCGTTGGTTGATGATGTGACAGGTGATGAAACTGCGGCTGCGGCTGAATTTAAAGTACTACAATTAGGGTTTTATGCTCAGGACGATTGGCAGGTGAATGATAATTTCAAATTAACTTACGGTGTTCGTATGGATATTCCAATGTACCTGGATGATCCAATAGTGAATAAGGACTTTAATGATAATGTCATTCCATATCTGGAAGATAATTACGATGTAGACTTTATGGGTGCTAAAACCGGGCAAATGCCAGATGCCAAGCCTTTGATTTCACCAAGAGTTGGTTTTAACTGGGATATAAAAGGTGACCGTAGCATGCAATTGCGAGGTGGAGCAGGATTATTTACAAGTCGTATACCTTACGTTTGGCCAGGTGGAGCCTATAACAACAATGGAATTAGTGTTGGTGGTATGGATTTAAGTGGAGATGATGTTCCAAACTTTAATCCGGGATGGGATCAGCAGCCAACAATTGAAGGAGTTCCTTCGGGACAGGTAGATATTTTCGCCAAGGATTTTAAAATGCCACAGGTGTTCAGGGCAAATCTGGCCTACGATAGAAAGTTACCTTATGGCATCAACAGTACCTTTGATGTAACGTTTACAAAGAATGTCAATAATGTAACTTACCAGAATTTGCTGGTTCAGAATAAAGGTAAAAAGCTAACAGGCACAGGTGATGACCGGATACTTTGGGAGGATATTAGTGATGAGCTGGAAGATGAGGTTACAATTGAAGGCGAATATACTGGTGTTTACCTGGGTTCAAATACAAGCAAAGGTCATAGCTTTAACTTCTCAGCTCAGTTTGATAAAACATGGCGGAAGAATCTATTTGCCAGCCTAGCTTATAATTATGGTATTGCAAAATCAATGAATGATGGTCAATCTTCCCAAAACTCATCACAATGGCGAGTGCCGAATGGGAATGGTCGTAACAATCTTGATTTAGGATATTCGGTTTATGATTTGGGACATAGAATAGTCGCTAATGTTGCGTACAAATTTGAGTACAGCCAGTTTGCAAATACGACTGTTTCACTTTTCTATAACGGACAATCAGGAGGTCGCTACTCATTTGGTTACGATAATAGTGATTCGTATGTGGGACCTGCAGGTGATAATGTTGATGGAAGAGATATTACTTTAATGTATATTCCAAAAGACCAGAGTGATATTGTATTGGTTGATGATGGTGAATATACTGCAGCACAGCAATGGAATGATTTAAATGCATTTATTAGCGGCAATGATTATCTAAATGACCATAGAGGTGAGGTAATGGAACGTCATGCACAGCGTATGCCGTTTGAACATACCATTGATCTTAAGTTTATGCAGGAGTTTAAGTTTAAGGTATCTCCGGATCGGGAAAACAAAATTCAAATCACCTTTGACATATTTAACTTTACAAATATGTTGAATAAAGATTGGGGACGTATGCATTATTCGCTTGGCGACTATGGTGTGTATCGTTTATTGGAGTTTCAAGGTTATCAGGAAGGAACGAATACGCCAACTTATACCTACATTAATAACAGTGGTGACGAGACCTATGGTATAGACGACAGTGGTTTACAAAGTTCTCGCTGGCAGGCACAAATTGGTGTCAGATATATTTTCTAGAATTCAATTTTAATCAGGATAATTCCTCGAGGCTAAGCCTCGGGGTTCAACTTTCTCTCCCCTGATTTTTAGGGGAGATGCCCGATGTATTTCAGGCAGAGGGATAAATAAAAGGGCTGTTGTTGAGCGGCCCTTTGTATTTTATAGCTTTGGTTAAGCGACTTATTATTCTCCAATAATCAACTTACAGAATTCAACTTTTAATATTTCCGAATACACTTCTTTATCACTCCATGCATCTTCCCACTCCGGAAACAGCGTTTGCGAGGCAAACATTAATGCATCCAGCATTAGGATTTCTTTTTCGTTGATTAAGTATTCGTATAAAGCATTATGAAGGCACATCAATTCAAAGGAGTGAATTATTTTATCAGTCCCTAGAAGTGTTGATGCAGTTTGATGTTCAAAAAGCGATTGATTAATGATGCTGCCTTGTTGTTCATTTCGGTTGAGTGTTGTCTCTTTATGCAGTTTTAACAGGATGTCCTCCGGGTAAATGGAAAGTGCTTCATCAAGCTGCTTTTGAATTTTCTTGTCAGGCTCTTCCATTATTTCCATGTAAATGATCTTTACCAGACTTAAAAATGGTAGTTCCGGATAACGATTAGCCAGCTTTTTAGGATTTAGCTTTTTAAGATCATCAATGTCAGTTAGAGAATTGAGTACTTCATCAATCAACTCATCATTTTCTGCATTGCCTGCATTCAGATTTTTTGAAATGATATCATCGTTTATCTCAACATCGAAAAAGTTAAGCATCAGGGTACGACATGCCAGAATTTTATCCAGTCCAAAGTGGTTATAAAATAAGCGTTTGCTTACATACAAAAGCTCAATGGCTGATGCTTCCTGATCGTCTCCTTCATTAGCGATCAATTCCTTAAAACGCTGGATGTCTTCGTGCCGCTCTTTAACGGCTTCAGTGTAGATATAATCCTCTATGGGAAGTTCTTCTTCGTAGTTATGCATGGTCATTTAATTGGCTTTAAACGTAGCATCATCAAGGTTTACAACCAATGTATAACCAATGTGACAAATGCGTAATATGATTTTCTTGGAACCTTTTACATCCACAACTTCTCCCTGAATACCTTCCAGCGGGCCGGATGTAACAGTTATTAATTGTCCCTTTTCGATGTTACCTCCTTCTACACTAAATTCAAGTTGGTTTTCAATGGTGCGTTTCATGGCATCAATATCACTCTCAGGAATGACACATGCCTTTCCTTTATATGAAACGTAAGCAACAATGCCATTTACCTCAAACATCCGCTTATAATCAGACAATGGGATTTTTATAAATATGTAGGAGCTGATAATGGGCGATTCTACCCACTTTTTCCGGTCGCTCCATTGACGCAATGTACGTTTGAGTGGCAGGTAGGCTTCTATTCCCATCTGTGTTAACTGCTCCAGTACCTTCTTCTCGGCTCTTGATTTGGTATATAATGCATACCAGGATTTTTCCTGACTAGTATTCAAACTCTTAATTTTTTTTACAAATTTAGTAAAAATGATACAGGAAAGTTTGATATTTGGTTGGGAGAGATACCTGATTTACCTCACGTATAGAACTAAATGTCGTAAAATAATGAGAGTAGCTTTAACATTGAGCCTTGTGTTTATGCAACTAATTGCATTAAATGCACAATTTACCGAAGGCAGACTTGCTTCAAAGGATTTTTATACGGAAATACCTTTTACTTATGAGAATAACAAAATTGTGATTGAAGCAGAAATGAAGGGTGTAAAAGGAAGGTATTTACTGGATACGGGTGCCATGTGTATCTTGTTTAAAGATAGTACTGAACATTATTTTGTGCAATCCAATACCATTACAATTAATGATGCGGCTGGTCACAAGAAAAAAGCAGAATATGTATCGATGCCGCATATAACTGTTGGGGATTTACGCTATGAAAACATTCCGACCTTATACGTCGATATGTTCCAGGGGCCTTTTAAGTGTTTTCACTATAAAGGGATTATTGGCAGTAATCTGCTACGTTTTGGAGCCTTTAAAATTGATTGGGAGAAACAAGTTTTGATAATCACCGATCAATATCAGCGTTTGGGTTTGACAAAAAAAGAGGGTATAAAGTTAATGGCCAATAAAGTTCAGAGTTCTCCATTTTTATCACTCAAAGTAAATGATGTACGAATAAAAGATGTGTTGATTGATACCGGTAGTGGCGATTCATTTACAATGGATAAAACGAATGCGGATAAATTAAGGCAAAAAGGAAAAATCAATCCACCAGCTTATGTGTCAAGTGGTACAAATTCTCATGGAGCATGGGGTGCCGGAGATTTCTCGCGCGAAATATTTGCTGATGTTAAACTAATGGTGGGAAAAGTTATATTACCCGAATCTGCTATTGAGTCAAGTTCTGAATCAGCACGAATAGGAATGCAGTTACTGGAGTTGGGTGACTTTGTCTTGGACTATCCGCAAAACCGATTCTTTTTTATGCCGTCAAATAAAGACCTAAGCCTGACAATTACAAGTTTCGGAATCGACCTGATTATGGAGGGTGAGCAGTTTATCGTCAATGGAGTCTGGCAGTGATCAGAAGCGTTTGAAAAGGGAATCGAAAAAGGCGATCGTATTGTTTCTATCAAGGAAGCACCCTTTGAAGGAAAAAGCATGTGTGAAGTGTTTTTAACGCTTAAGCAAATCGTTAATGATCGGGATGTACTGACATTTATTAGTCAAAAGGGCGAAGAGGCACAATTAAGAGAAGTGACCTTACAACGAATTGTTTTGTAACTTTGATAGAACAGAGCTTCTCAGATCATACTATGTAAGTAAACAGTGATAGAAGGAAACTCCTGAAACAATGTTCGTTTGCAAACAATGATAGATAAGAGCTTCTGAAACAGGGTCCGTTTACTGACATTGATAGAACAGAGCTTCTCAGACCATACTATGTAAGTAAACAGTGATAGAAGAAAGCTTCTGAAACAATGTTCGTCTGCTAACAATGATAGGTAAGAGCTTCTGAAATATAGGTCTGTTGACAGACATTGATAGAACAGAACTTCTCTGACCATACTATGTAAGTAAACAGTGATAGAAGGAAACTCCTGAAACAATGTTCGTTTGTAAACAATGATCGGAAAGAACTTCTGAGATGTAGGTCTGTTTACCAAAACTGATAGAAAAGCGCTTCTCAGACTATACTCTGTATGTAAACAGTGATCGAATGATATTCCTAAAGCAACTATTGTTTGAGAATTGTAAGTTATCAATCAATTCTTTAGCTTAATCTGACGTTGAAATATATATCAAACGCAGGTTTATCGAAAGAAGTTTTTAAATATTGGCGATTCTTCAAACAATAGGTGGCATTTTTTCAAAAAAGTGATAGGATACAAGGTGTTTGTTGTATATTTGCGCCAAATTTTAATTAAGCATTTGAAATAAATGAATGCTAATTGGAGTTTGAAATTAAAGGTATCGACTAATAATTTAAGGCATCTGTTAATGCAGGAAAAAATTATCATTCTGGATTTTGGGTCTCAGTACACACAGCTAATTGCCCGTCGTGTGCGCGAGATAAATGTGTATTGTGAAATACATCCATACAATAACTGTCCTGAAATGGACGAGTCAGTAAAGGGCGTTATCCTAAGTGGTAGCCCATTTAGTGTACGCGATGAAGAGGCTCCAAAGCCTGATTTATCTGCCATTAAAGGTAAAATGCCATTGTTGGGTGTTTGCTACGGAGCACAATATTTATCTCAGTTTTTTGGTGGTGAAGTTCAACCTTCAAAAACAAGGGAATACGGTCGTGCCAATCTTGAATATGTAAATACCGACAGTGAACTGCTTAAGAATGTAAGTGCACATTCGCAGGTTTGGATGTCGCACGGTGATACAATCGTGAACTTGCCTGAGGGATATACCATCATTGCCAGTACAAAAGATGTAAAGGTAGCTGCTTACAAAATTGAAAGCGAGCAAACTTATGGAATGCAGTTTCACCCGGAGGTGTATCACAGTACCGAAGGAACAGAGATATTAAAGAACTTTGTAGTTGGTGTTTGTGGATGCACACAAGACTGGACACCTGATTCCTTTGTCGAAACAACGGTAGCTGAATTAAAAGCGAAACTGGGTAATGACAAAGTGGTATTAGGACTTTCTGGTGGTGTTGATAGTACTGTTGCTGGTGTGTTGCTTCACAAAGCAATTGGTAAAAATCTGACATGTATCTTCGTTGATAATGGCCTTTTACGCAAAAATGAGTTTGAAGCCGTATTAGATTCTTACAAGCATATGGGGTTAAACGTTATTGGTGTTGATGCCAAAAACGAATTCCTGAGCGAGTTAGATGGAGTTTCTGATCCTGAAACAAAACGTAAAATCATCGGTCGTGTGTTTATTGAAGTATTTGATGCCGAAGCACACAAGATTCAAGATGTAAAATGGCTGGCACAGGGAACCATCTATCCTGATGTGATTGAGTCAATCTCTGTAAAAGGACCTTCAGCAACCATTAAGTCGCACCACAATGTGGGTGGCCTTCCTGAAGAGATGAATCTTAAAGTGGTGGAGCCGCTTAATTTGTTATTTAAAGATGAAGTGCGTCGCGTAGGTCGTGCAATGAATATTGATGAAAACCTGCTTGGTCGTCACCCTTTCCCGGGTCCTGGATTGGCCATTCGTATTTTAGGCGATATTACTGCTGAAAAAGTAGCTTTATTGCAGGAAGTTGACCACATCTTTATTCAAGGATTGAAAGATAATAACTTGTACGATCAGGTTTGGCAGGCAGGCGCTATGTTATTACCTGTTCAGTCGGTTGGTGTAATGGGCGATGAGCGTACCTATGAAAAAGTGGTGGCTTTACGTGCTGTAACTTCTACCGATGGTATGACAGCCGATTGGGTACATTTACCATATGACTTCCTGGCACGCGTATCGAATGATATCATCAACAAAGTAAAAGGTGTTAACCGCGTTGTTTACGATATTAGCTCGAAACCACCTGCAACAATTGAGTGGGAGTAATTGATTAAATACTCTTATTTTAAGATATATTTAAGCCGGAAAGCAACTTTTTCTTTCCGGCTTTTGTTTATAATTACATATAGGACTATTCAATAATAAATACGGAGATATGAAGGGATCAAGAGTAAAAGTGTGGAGTATTATTGCCTTGTTGATAGTGGCAATATCTGTTCAAGCCCAATCGTTCGATAAAAATATTCAAAAACTTCAGTTGACCTATCAGCTGGTTAATTCCTTATATGTTGATTCAGTTAATCAGGATGACTTGATTGAAGAAGGCATTGTGGCGATGCTGAAATCCCTTGATCCACATTCGGTATATATTTCGGCTGATGAAGTAGCAGCCATGAATGAGCCCCTTGACGGCAGCTTCGATGGTGTTGGTATACAGTTTAATATACTGGACGATACCTTAATGGTGGTAAATCCGGTTATTGGCGGACCATCAGAGAAAGTTGGTATCAGGGCAGGTGATCGAATCGTTACGATTGATGGCGATGATGTGGCAGGCACAGGCATCAAAAACAGTGACGTATTTAAATATCTTCGTGGCAAAAAAGGAACAAAAGTAAACCTTGGAATCTTACGTTCAGGGCAGGATGGCGTATTAACCTTTGTTGTAACACGTGATAAAATTCCAATTTACAGTGTGGATGCGGCTTATATGGCAACTCCAAAAACGGCTTATGTGAAGATCTCACGTTTCGCTTTAAATACGCACAAGGAATTTATAGAAGCTCTGGATAAGCTGGAGGCTGAAAATTATGAGAATTTAATTCTCGATTTGCGCGGCAATGGAGGCGGATACCTGAAAGCAGCCATTGATATCGCCGATGAATTAATTGATAAAGACAAACTATTGGTGTATACTGAAGGCCTTAATAGTGCAAGACGTAATCATCATGCGCACAAAAAAGGTAAGTTCGAAAAAGGTAACCTGGTGGTGCTAATTGACGAAGGATCAGCTTCGGCCAGTGAGATTGTATCGGGTGCTGTGCAGGATTGGGATAGAGGCGTAGTTGTTGGTCGTCGTAGTTTTGGTAAAGGTTTGGTGCAACGACCATTTGATTTTCCTGATGGTTCAATGATTCGATTAACGATCGCGAAGTATTATACGCCAGCCGGTCGATGTATCCAAAAAGATTATGAAGAAGGGGTGGATGCCTATCATAATGAATTAGGAGAACGCTACCTGCATGGAGAGATGTCAAATGCTGATAGTATTCAGTTTGATCAAAGCCTTGAATTTAAAACGAAGGTTTCCGGGCGAACCGTTTACGGTGGCGGAGGAATTATGCCGGATGTCTTTACTCCAATTGATACGTCGATGTATTCTGATTATTATCGTGATTTAATTGCAACAGGTTCAGTGAACCGTATGGTGCTAAATTATGTGGATAATAATAGAGCATCATTAAAAAGCACATTCAAGGATTATAAGACGTTCGAAAAGAAATTTGAGGTGAGCCAAGAAATGGTTGATCTTTTGATTAAAGAAGGAAAGAGTTCTGAACTTGAATACGATCAGGAGCAATTCGAAACCTCTCGACCATTGATGCTGGCACAAATAAAAGCATTGGTGGCGCGCGATTTATTTACGTCTTCTGAGTATTTTCAAACGATAAATCCTATTTCAGAAGCTTACACCAAAGCTGTTGAGATGGTCGAATCAAACAGAGATTATTCACAATATCTAAAATAATTGATTGCAACAGTTTAAATGATTGAATTTCTCAATAGCTACGGCATGGAGATAGCAGGCACTGTAGCTTCTCTGATTTACCTGATTTACTCAATTAAAGAAAAAGCATGGCTCTGGCCATGGGGCATTGTTGCTTCAGCCTTATCGCTGATCGTGTTTTACCAGTCGGCTTTATACGCCGATATGAGCTTGCAGTTATATTACATATCCATTAGTGCATACGGTTGGTGGTATTGGATCAATGGATCGGTTAAAAATGATGCTGTACCCATTAAAAAGCTGCGATTACGCTTATTATTAAAGTTGATAGTTACAGGAGCGGTTATTTATAGCCTGTTGTTATTGGCACTACTAAAGGTGCCCGCAATGGTAGATATTGCCAGTTCGGATATGCCATATTGGGATGCATTTACAACAGCTGCCTCAATTGTTGCTACCTGGATGTTGGCCAGAAAATATTTGCATCATTGGTTGTTCTGGATCGTTATCGACCTGGTATCAATGGGAATGTATTTGTATAAAGGATTGTATTTTTATAGTATTTTGTTTTTGATATACACCATCGGTGCTTTCATTGGGTATATTGAGTGGAAGCGTATAATGAGCAATGAAGCAAGGTAAACACATAATTGTCTTTACTGGGCCGGAATCGACCGCCAAGTCAGCAGTTTCTAAGCAAGTTGCGGATGAACTTGGTGCCATGTGGGTGCCTGAATATGCACGTGAGTATATCTCAGCTCTTAACAGACCCTATACAAGTGAGGATGTCGAAACTATTGCTCGTCATCAAATAGAGCAGTACCAGCAGGCTTTATGTTCCAATAACCAGATAATTGTTTTTGATACTTTTCTTGTCATTACAAAAGGGTGGTTTGAGATTGTGTATAGACAAGTTCCTGACTGGTTCCTTTCGTTCTACAACGAGGTAGAGATAGACCTTCATTTACTTTGTAAGCCTGATATTGAATGGAAAGCTGATGAGGTGAGGGAGAATGGTCATCGCCGACAAGAACTATTTAATTACTATAAAAATGAATTAGAAACTAAGCATTTTAATTATCAGATACTAGAAGGTGCTGGTGAAATCAGAATCAACACAGCCATAAACTATATTCGTCAAACTATAAACAAACCTGTAAATGACCGTTAATCACTTATCAACAATACAGAAGGCAATTGAAGAGCTCTCGCAGGAGAAAAGCTATAAAAGTGTCTGCCATCCGCATTTTAAGGATCATAAAATGCCTTCAATAGAGGCATTGGAAGAGATAGTTAACTTGTCCAGGAAAATTATTTTTCCAGGCTACTTTGGCAATAGTTCAGTTCGTCCGGATAGTGTTAAATATTACATTGGAGTTAATACCGAACGCCTTTACGAACTGCTGGTCGATCAGGTTTTTGCGGGTCTGTGCTTTATGTGTGATAAGCCGCAAGGGTTTGACTTAAAAGAGCGCAAAGATGTGGCACACGACTATGCTGCACAGTTTATCAGTAAACTTCCTGATATACGACGAATATTGACCACGGATGTGGAAGCCGCGTTTTTAGGTGATCCGGCTGCTAAAAGTAAAGGAGAGGTGATTTTCTGTTATCCAGCAGTAAGGGCCATCACGAATTATCGAGTGGCCAATGCCTTATTAACGATTGGTGTGCCATTAATTCCGCGTATGATTTCCGAAATGGCGCATTCAGAAACCGGTATTGATATCCATCCGAGGGCGACTATTGGTGAGTTTTTTAGCATTGACCACGGAACGGGTGTGGTAATTGGTGCTACCTCTATTATTGGTGACAATGTTAAACTGTTTCAGGGGGTAACTTTAGGAGCCAAAAGTTTTCCGTTGGATGAAAATGGTAATCCAATTAAGGGCATACCACGTCATCCGATTATTGAAGATAATGTAGTGATATATGCACAAGCTACAATTTTGGGACGCATTACAATTGGAGCCAACTCTGTTATTGGTGGTAATGTGTGGGTGACTAATTCTGTTGCATCCAACTCAAAAATTGTACAATTTAAGCCACGAGATCTATTATTTGCCGAGGGAGGTGGAATTTAATAATCGTTAATATTATTAATTTTATCAATCGCAGAGTGGTATTGGCCAAATAAATGCAGCCAAATGATAAAAAGTGCTGTATTTAATGTAAACTTGTGCTCATTCGGAAAAATGCATTATTTTTCTATATTTGTGGGGACATTTAGACCATTGGAAATGGCATTTGAATTAAAAAATTGGTATCAGGAAAAAAAACAGGGTGAAGTCATTCTGGAGTATAATGGAAGCATTACTCCTGATTTGATTACTGAGGCTTTGGAATCCATTGAAAATAGTCTTAATCTGAAGAACGAGAAGAACAGGGTGAGGAAGAAGGTGTATAATGTGTTTGTTGAAAGTCTTCAGAATTTGTACCACCATGTTGATTATCCGCCAACAACAGCACCGGTTGAACATAGTAGCAATTTTGGTATTATCATCCTTAGTAAGGATGGTACATTTTACAGGATATCAACAGGTAATTTTGTCAAAAAAGAAAAATTAAATTACATTAAAGACCGCATAGATCAGGTTAATTCACTTTCAGATGAGGAAGTTCGCATGTTGTACAGAGATATTCTGAATAACGAAGAGTTTTCTGATAAAGGAGGCGGTGGCCTGGGAATGCTTGATATTGTAAGAAAAACAGGCAATAAGTTAGAGTATTATTTTTATCAATTTGATGATGAATACATCTTCTTTTCGTTAGATGTATACATTAGTTAACCGTATAGCTACCAGTATGGAAACAATAATTCGAGAAGGAAGTCCAAAAACGCCGTTTGTTAAACTCGATGGAGATAAAGGAGTGGTTGAAATAAAAGGCCGTTCGATTCCTGAAAATTCAGTTGAGTTTTACAAGCCGATTATTGATTGGCTTGAGAAATTTGGTGATACACCTTCAGATGAGACGCATGTAAACATTCAATTGGAGTACTTCAATACAAGTTCTTCTAAATGCATTTTAGATATATTCAAACGTTTGGAGTTAATTCATAAAAAAGGAAATCCGGTTGAGATTAACTGGTACTATGAAGAGGACGATGAAGATATGTTTGAAGCCGGAGAGGACTATCAATCAATTATAAATATTCCTTTCAAGATGATTGAGATGGAAGAGTAAGAATTTATATTCTTTGAACAATATAATGAGCTGGTCAGTATTACTGACCGGCTTTTTTACGGTCTTTAAAGTACCATTTTATGCGTGTTCCAATGTTGGATACAAATGGTATAAACCGGAAATAGAGTGCTATATATAAGAATAAATTGATAAACCAGATAACTAACAAATTGGCCGAGGTGGTGCTCAGTTCAGTATTTCCAATTTTTTTCTTTGGAGCCAGGAAGTGTGCTTTCAGAAACCTGTTTTCAGGATCCTGGTAAATAGGATCAATTTTTTGCCACAATTGCCCTTTGTACTCAATGATTTTATTCGAAAAGAAGTTATTTGAGTTGGTGATGAACCGCTCAAGGTCATCATTATGATGTTGGTTTTTTAAACTTAAAAATGCGGTTCTGTCCGATTCAGTGCGCGTTAAGCTCCTCACTTTCTCATCCCGCTTAGAGTCAGCATTGTTGTATAATGACTTATAATAAGCTTTTAAATTCAGAATGTACTTTGCGACCGAATCAATATTTGACTGTTGCGATTCATCTCTTAAAAGCACTGGCGTATTACACCTTAATGGATATAGACTATGATGCTTTTTAAGCTCCAGGTTAATTAGGTCGATTGAATACTTAACATTCGCACTATCTTTATTATCAATGCTTTTTTGAATTTTGCTTATGTGATTATTTAAAGCCGGTATCCAGAACTCCTTTCTATAGCTGGCCTGACTCTTTAGTTTATCGTAAGCATAAAACTCCTGATTGTAATCGTTTTGCATAAACTGCTCAACAGCCAGTGCTTCAAATGCCCACCGGGCCGTTATCACCTCTCCATAAAAAGGAATGTGCTTAGGATTGGAAAGGTGTGGATTTAAACGATCAAAACTGATAAAGACGCCGCTTAAAATAAGTTGAGGGATAATAAGAAACGGAATTACAATATAGATATTGACCGTCTTTTTGAATGTATCAGAAATGTTAAGTCCAAGGAGATTAGCAAATACTGAGCAGCTGAATAAAATGATCCAATAAGGAACAAACATTCCTTTAAGTTGGATAATAAAATTGCCGATCAGAACAAAAAGAAATGATTGTATAGCCGATATGCCGGCTTGTATTACCACCTTGGAGGACAGATAACTTAAGCGACTAAGGTTAAGGAATGATTCACGTCGTAATATTTTACGATCACTAATTATTTCTTCCGCACTAACTGTAAGCCCAACAAACAGGGCGATAATTACCGAAATGATAAAATAGACGGTAACGTTCGGGTTATTGGCAAATGTATAAGTCGAATTGGTGGCAGTATCTACATCGTAATAACGGATGATAGAAGCAAGCAATAATGCTAACACCGGTGTTTCAAGCAGATTAATTAAAATATATTGCTTGTTCGAAAGCTTTGATGCGATGTCGCGCTTAAGGAATACCCAAAATTGCTTTAGGCGCTTAGGTATTCGAAAGCTTATTTTAGGTAAAATATTCTTTTTTTCTGATTCAGGTGGTTCGTTAAACTCCCATCCTTGATGATACAGGTCGTACCATTCTTTAGGATCTATACGTCTGGTTTGGGTAAAGTTACCATATTCATCCAGTACTTCTGCGTTAACGATGTTGAGTATCTGTTCAACATTAACATTACCACATGACGGGCATTCACTTTCATCCCTATTGGCATGATTAATACATGCTTTAAAGTAATTGACACTTTCTACAGGATCACCATTATAAATCAGATATCCGCCAGTGTCGAGCACCAGCAGTTGATTAAACATCTTAAATATATCAGATGAGGGTTGATGAATAACGACAAATATAAGCTTACCTCTGATTGAGAGCTCTTTAAGAAGATCAATGATATTGTCCGAATCGCGTGAAGATAAACCGGACGTTGGCTCATCCAGAAACAGTATGGAAGGTTCGCGTATTAGCTCTAATGCAATATTTAGTCGTTTACGTTGTCCACCGCTAATCTTTTTATTCAGCGGGTTACCAACCTTCATAAACCTGATTTCATAAAGACCAAGACTTCGCAGTAATTTTAATACTTTTCGTTTGATTTGATATTCGGGCAGATTATCGAAGCACAACTTGGCGTTGTAATAAAGGTTTTGATAGACCGTTAAATCCTCCATTAACAGATCATCCTGGGCCACATAACCAATAAGTCCCTTGGCCTGGTCCAGGTTGACATGAACATCAACGTCATTGATGTAAACATTTCCTCGTGTTGGCGTATTAATGCCACTTAATACATTGACCAAAGTACTTTTACCGGCACCACTGGCGCCCATAATACCAACGAGTTTACCCGAATTGGAAGAAAAGGATGTAGCGTGTAAGCCAATGGCTTTTTTGCTGAAGTGATACTCAACATTTTCGCATCTGAAATCAACAGCTTCCTCTTCATTGTTGATTACAAACTGACCAAAAATATCACTATAAAAGATCGTATCAATCAGCTTGTTTCGAAGAGAACTGCCGGGGTTGAGAATCTGCACACGACCTTCGTTAATCAGCTGGCCATTCATACTTAAATCGATGTATCCTTTAAACCTGAAGGCAAAAAGATTTACAGATTTCAGGTGAATGATACGTAACTCTCCCTTAAGGTTTTCCCAAAACAAATGTTTGAAATTAGTATCCTCATAACGTGGGTTATTATCAACCACCAACACGTTATTGGTATATGGGAGCTCATCAAATGAGTTGGTAACAAAATCTATAATTGATATATACTCTTCTTCCGGGATATTAAATGTTTGTGCAACACTTAAAATGAATTCACGCTCAAAATCACTCATTCCTAAATCAATATTCAGGAATTCAATTAACTGGATAAGAACAATTAACTTCTGGTAATAGGTTAATGCTTCATTTATTTCAGTGGCAATCTTTAAAACCTTAACTGAGCTGGCAGCATGCCTTTTTCGAAATTTGTCTTTATCAGAAAGGCGGCGTTCATGTTCTTCATGCAGATTGTCAAAGAGTTCAAGGTATTCTTCTATTAACCTGCTGTTGAGTTGTTGGTTAAGAAATGATTTGACAATGAAGCGGCGACTTTTGATCTCCGTGCGGGGGAATGCAATGAGTGCAAACAACTGTATCAGTGCTTTTAAAATCTCCTCACTCATGGTACATCCTTTTCAATAAAAAAAGCCCCGTTTCTTAATGGTTTGGTTAAGGGGCAAATATTATAATTGTATTACTTATGCTCTTCCATGCTCTTAAAACCTATCATCAACATAGCGATACCCGAAGTTGATTTTTTAGGATTTAACCTGGCTTCTACAATGCACTCAACTGATCCTTCAATTTTAAAATCCCATGAGCCTGTTGCTTCGTAATTTTCATTCGAGAACAATAGATTTCTATCCTTATCATAAATGGAAAACAAAATATTGTTTTGCTCATGGCTACAAGCAACCACGCGGTACATGCTGCCTGAGAAGAACGTTGTATGGAACTCAGCAACTTCATCACCAGTCAAAAAGGCTCTGAACGGCTGTCCACTGGCAATAAATGGAGACTTCAATTGATTGATACAATTCGAGAATAACACATCTTCTTGCGAATTTAATTTTAGTGGCGAAACCAACAAAATAGTGATTACTAACAAGAAAGTAGATAAATGCGACTTCATTTTAATGTGCTTTATATGAGATTCAACAGGTTCAAATTTTTCAGAAAGATATTCAAAAGTTGCCAATTATAGATTCACTAAGTCTAAAAAAATGAAAAAAAGTTCGTGTTTATTGACGTTTTTGCTCAACAACAATATATGATCGTTGTACAATTGCCCTATATTTTTTTAAAAGTTAACCCGAATGCTTATTTTTCTCATTGTATAGTAAGATATAATTTAACAATTATGCAAGATGATAATCTAACGTTTAGTTACTAGTTTCATAAGTTTGTTGAAATCAATTTAAAATTAAATATAAGGATGAAAAAAGCAGGTCTGTTGATGCTTAGTCTCATGATGTCGCTCATGAGCTTATCTGCACAATTAAGTTTAGAAGACGTAATAAGTGGTGGAAGAAACTTTTATAAGTATTATCCATTTGCTGTTAATGTTAATTTCAGAGGTGATGCCAATCAACTGGTTTACCAGAAAAACGACTCAGTGTTTATTCAGGAAGTCGATAAAACGAATAAATCGCTTTTGTTTGATTTGAAATGGTTAAACGAAGTACTGGAATCGAACAAGTATGATGCTTTAAGACGACTGCCTAAGATCAAATGGGATGATCGTAAGGTGTTTTCATTTGATACGCCAAAAGGCTATTTTAAAGTTAATCAGCCTGAAGGAAGCATAGAAATGTTTGTTGCTAAAGATGAAAATGCTCAAAATGCTGATTTGAATGCGGGAACAAAAACTGTGGCTTATACTAAAGGAAATGGTTTATTCATCAGAACAGGTAACGAAGCACCAATAATGGTGGCAGGTAACGAAGGCGATGATATCATTTTTGGACATACTGTGCACCGTAACGAATTTGGTATTGACAAAGGCACATTTTGGTCGCCTGAAGGGAAACAGTTGGCATTTTATCGCGAAGACAATTCAATGGTAACTGATTATCCATTGGTAAATGTTGATGAGCGTGTGGCCAAATTGGAGAATATTAAATATCCAATGGCAGGAATGAATAGCCACCAGGTAAAAGTGGGTATTTATGATCTGGCTTCACAAAAAACAATTTACATACAAACGGGAGAGCCATATGATCGCTATTTCACAAATGTTTGCTGGACACCTGATGGAAATTCAATCTTAATTGCTGAACTGAATCGAGAGCAGAACCATATGCAACTGAAAAAATATAATGCCACTTCTGGTGAACTTGTTGCAACCTTGTTTGAAGAAAAAGATGATAAATGGACAGAACCACAGCATCCGGCCTTATTTATTCCGGGCAAAAAAGGTGATTTCATCTGGCAAAGCCAAAAGGATGGCTTTAACCACTTGTATGTTTATAATAAAGATGGTCAATTGAAAAAACAGTTGACAGCAGGTAAATGGGATGTCACAAAAGTAATTGGTTTTGACAAAGCGGCCAGGTATGTATTCATCGAATCAACCAAAGAAGAAGCCATAGAGCGTCATGTGTACAAAGTGAGTTTGTCGTCTGGTAAGTTAACAAAGATCACACAAGAGGCTGGTGTTCACCATACAAAAATAAGTCATGACGGTAGATTTGCTATTACAAGCTTTAGTTCTTTAAATGTTCCATCAAAAACAAACTTGTTATACACCAACGGGCGCAAAATCAGAACGCTGGATGAAGTAGAAGATCCATATAAAGGAAAGGATATTGCAGAGGTTAAAATGATCAAATTAAAAACGAAGGATCAGAAATTCGACTTAAATGCGCGCATGGTATTACCATTGAACTTTGATCCGACAAAGAAATATCCGGTGATTGTATATGTCTATGGTGGTCCTCACTCGCAAATGGTGCAAAACCGTTGGAAAGGTGGCGCAAGAGGGTGGCAATTATATATGGCACAAAAAGGCTTTATCGCTTTTACGCTTGACAATAGAGGTACCGACAATCGTGGTAAGGACTTTGAGCAGGCGATCCACCGTCAGCTTGGTCAGCCAGAAGTTGAAGATCAGATGCAGGGAATCGAATACCTTAAATCATTACCTTATGTTGATACTGACAGAATTGGCGTACATGGCTGGAGTTATGGTGGATTTATGACCATTTCACTTATGACGCAGCATGCGGATGTCTTTAAAGTTGGCGTAGCCGGCGGACCTGTTATCGACTGGAAATACTATGAAATTATGTACGGAGAGCGCTACATGGATACGCCTCAGGAAAACCCAGAAGGCTATGAAATGGCTAACCTGAAAAACCAAGTAAAAAACCTCGAGGGACGATTATTGGTGATTCATGGCGCAATTGATCCGGTGGTGGTATGGCAGCATAGTCTATCATTTGTACGCGAATGCGTGAAGAATCGAGTTCAATTGGATTATTTTGCATATCCTCGTCATGAGCACAATGTACGAGGTAAAGATCGAGTTCATTTGATGGAAAAAGTAAGCCGTTATTTCGAGGACTTCTTGTAAGAGAATAAAACTTATAAAGATAAAAACCCGATACATGTTATCGGGTTTTTTATTGCCCCTAATTTACTGATCCCCAATGATACTATAACTCGCTACGATCATTAAGGGTTGATTTTCTCCACTCAAAACATAGTTTTGAAAGTGTGTTAGCCTGTTCCATTTGCGAGCCGGAGATTGGGTGAATAATGATTAACTCAATTGAACAGCGAAGGGGCTTGACCTACTTTGCTTGTGAAATTTGTTAATCATTAGAGCGCGTGGAAGCTTAAATGGGACTAGCGTTTTTTTTCTTTTGGGCGATGCAAAAGAAAGGAGATTGTTATTTATTGAATGCCTATAGTTGTGGTACTAGCAGTCACTGATTCTTACTACATAAACCTTATTCACAATGATTAAAAACAAACCTGACAAAAGTCATAGGCACACATAAAGGTCAGATGTGCAATTAATAATAATTTATGCGGGTTTTAAGGCTATAAAATATGTTATAGAACCATTTTTTGAGTTAGGATATTCAATCTAGAATTAAAATCTTTGAGGAAATATTTCTTTAATTGCAACTATGAACCTAAAAGTTAAAGCACAAGCAGGAAGTTTCGAGTCTAGTGATGTGCTTATTATGATTGAACCCGTTGAGTCCGGTTCCGGACGAATTATCGAATTGAAATCTATAGTCATGCAGCAGTTTGGCGACGATCTATTGGCTCAGATTCATGCTGATCTGGACAATTTTGATGTTAGAGATGTGCGTGTAATAGTCAATGATAAGGGAGCTTTGCCGCCAACTGTTTCAGCACGATTGGAAACGGCTTTGAAGCGTTCAGCTCAAGTTCAATCAGGTACCCTAAGCTAATAGTATGAAAGCTAAACAAAACACATTTAAGCGTCGAACCATGCTGTACATACCGGGCAATAATCCCGCTATGTTGCAGCAAGGCAGCGTATATGGAGCAGATGGTATTTTACTCGATCTGGAAGATGCGGTTGCTCTCAACCAAAAAGATGCCGCCCGCATTCTTGTGTCGCATATGATGCAGTATGTATCCTATGAAGGGTGTGAGGTAACCGTGAGGGTTAACCACATTGATACACCATTTGGTTTAGAAGATCTTAAACAGATGGTTCCGCTTCAACCAGATGCATTGCGATTGCCAAAAGTAGAGACGGTGGATGAAATAAAGCGCATTATAGATGTAATTGAAGAAATTGAGAATGAGCATCAATTGCAACATGATCAGATGAAGGTTCATGTAATGATTGAAACAGCATTGGGTGTGCAAAATGTATTTGATATTGCAGGATATTCGCCAAGGATAGATGCCATATCTATTGGAGGTCAGGATTTGGCGGCCGATATGCAATTGGTTAAAGCCAATGATGGTATCGGCATTGATTATGCCCGCAAGCAAATAGTAATGGCGGCCAAAGCACATAAGATTGATGTTTTTGATACGGTATATGTAGATGTGGAAGATGAGGATGGTTTAAGGGAAGAAGCTGAATACATCAAAAAACTGGGCTTTACAGGTAAGGCCATTATTAATCCTCGACAAATTGAAATAGTCAATGAGGTATTTACACCAACGGAGCAGGAAATAAGAAAAGCGGTTAAGATCGTCAAAGCATTCGAACGGAATAAAGCGGAAGGCATAGGCGTTTTTGCTGTAGATGGTAAAATGGTGGATGCACCGGTTGTACAACGTGCCATACGTGTGTTGGAGATGGCTGATATTGAATTGGAATCACTTTAAACGAACTAACCTGTGAAAAATAAACTTCAAATAGATATACCCAACGAGTTGGATGGTATTGGCAGACTGGAGCCATTCCAGGGAGCGTTTACAAAGCTAAAGAAAGGCTGGATGGAAGAAGAAACCGTTCCGCCACCCAATAAAGCCAAGATGCCTCATGCCTCAAAAATGTGTGCCAATCTTAAAGAAGCGATTCTTAAGACCAAGCCCTACAATGGCATGACCATATCCTTTCATCACCATTTGCGAGGTGGTGATAACCTGGTTTATGAAGCGGTTAAGATACTGGCTGATCTGGGCATTAAAGATATTACGCTGGCGGCATCGAGCTTAACAACAGCTCATGATCCGATACTTCCATATTTTAAAGATGGTACCATCACACAGGTATATGCCAGTGGTGTAAGAGGGGAGTTGGGTAAGGCAGTTGCGCAGGGAGCACTGGAAAAACCATTGGTGATTCATTCACATGGTGGTCGTGTGCGAAGTGTACATACCGGTAAGATAAAAATTGACCTGGCAATACTGGCAGCATCGGCAGCTGATGAAGAAGGCAATGCCACCGGCTCTCACGGACCTTCTGCCTTTGGTTCAATGGGCTATGCGGCTATTGACTCATGGTACGCCAGGCAGGTGATTGTGGTTACCGATAATATTGTTGATTATCCGTGTGTGCCGCAATCCATCACACAGAACTATATCGATTATGTTGTAAAAGTTGATTCGATAGGCGATCCATCCAAAATTGCCGGTGGAACAACACGTATTACTAGAGCTCCAATGGATTTGCAGATTGCTCGTCTGGCAGCGCAAGTGATTGAGAAATCAGGAGAGTTGAAAGACGGCTTTAGTTTCCAGGTGGGAGCGGGCGGTGCTTCATTGGCGGTGGCAAAGTACATCCGTAAGATCATGAAGCAGCGCAGCATCAAAGGAAGCTTCTTATTAGGCGGGGTGACATCCTATGGAGTGGTTATGCTGAATGAAGGATTGTTCAGGTCGATTTTTGATGTGCAGTCGTTTGATGCGGCAGTGAGTTCTTCGTTATTGAATAATACTTACCATATTGAAATACCGGCGGGTTTATACGCCAATCCGTTTAACTGCGGCTGTATGACCAATAAGCTGGATGTGGTGGTGTTGGGCGCTCTGGAAATAGATACAAATTTTAATGTCAACGTGATCACAGGTTCCGAAGGTTATGTTCGTGGTGCATCGGGAGGTCATAGTGATACAGCTTCAGGTGCTAACCTGACCGTGGTTGTATGTCCATCTTTTCGTGGACGTATACCTATCGTAAAAGAAAAAGTACATACGGTGGTTACACCAGGTGAAAGCATTGATGTATTGGTGACAGAAAGAGGTATTTGTGTCAATCCTGCCAGGCCTGAGTTAAAAGCAAATCTGGAAGCTGGTGGAATAAAAGTTAAGGATATTAAAGATCTGGCGGTTGAGGTGGAGAAAATTACCGGCAAAGCCAAGCCGATTGAGACCACCGATCGCATTGTGGGTATTGTCGAGTATCGCGACGGAACAGTAATTGATGTTATACGCCAGGTAGCAGAGTAAATGGAAGAAATAAAGGAAATAGAAATAGCGACTTTGCTTGATGCCCGGGAGAAGCGGCAGGAGCTGAAACAGTCGCTCATACAGGAGGGATATCATCTCATCTCATTACAATTAAATATACCCGGGTTGCCAAAGACAAACAAGTTAATAACCACTTTATTTCGCCAGGTAACAGAAGAGTTTGAACGATTTTTTGCAAGTCATTTACCCGTAAAGTTATGGACTAAGCGTATTGAAGGTGTTGATGCCTCGGGCGACTATCGTTTGTACTTGTTTGACTTGAATCTGATCGATTCGACTGACCTGAAAGAGCTGACCGAACAGTTTGAAGGAGAGTTCACTCTGGGAAGACTGGTGGATCTGGATGTGTTTGATGCCAGCGGACATTTTATTTCATCCGGTAAGGCAAAAAAGTGTTTCCTATGTGAGAAACCCGCGAATGTATGTCGTCAAATAGCTACTCATCCTATTGAGGAGGTACGACAGGCGATGCTCAATGCCATGGAGCAATATATGGAGGATCAAAAACTCTCTAAATTGAGCGATATTGTTTCTTCACTGGTGACTGAAGCCCTGCTGCAGGAAGTAAGCCTGTCTCCTAAGCCTGGCCTGGTATGCCGATTGTCCAATGGTGCGCATACGGATATGGATTACGCTTCATTTGTAGCATCCATCTCAGCCATTTCACCCTACATAAATAAAGTAGCACAATATGCCATTCGCTTTAAAGGGAAAGATGTATCAGTGGCCTTACCGGCTATTCGTCAGATTGGGCTTCAGATGGAAATGGCGATGAACAAAGCCACCAAAGGAGTCAATACGCATAAGGGCGCCATCTTCCTGATGTCTATATGCACGTTTGCAATAATCAGGGTGGTCATCAAGCAAGGATATTTCAAAGCCAATAAACTGTCGTCGGTCATTCAGCAATTGTGTCGCGGCATGATTCAGCGCGAATTATGTGGTGCCGGACAAAAGCAGGACTTATCGCACGGTCAGGTTTGTTTTAACAAATATGGTTTGCAGGGAACAGGCGCCAGGGGCGAAGCCGAGCAGGGCTTACCATCGGTTATGCACCACGCTTTACCATACCTTCAGCGGCACGCTGATCAGCTTTTAAGTCACAGTAGCGATAAGGAGCTTAATGATCTATTAATACCGGTGTTGCTTAAGATTATGTCGGTCAATAATGACACCAATATACTATTCAGGCATGATAAATTAGTGCTGGAACAAGTTAAGAAGAAAGCTTCGGCAGCCATAAGAGTACTAAATGAGGGTGACGAAGGGCCATACAAGGAATTGGTTGATTGGTGCAATAATAATCGAATTTCTCCAGGAGGTTCAGCAGATTTGCTGGCTGTAACAATTTTGATTTACAATTGTCAAAAGGTTTTTGCAGAAGAGTGGTATGATTGAGAATTCAGATTTTAGAATTGAAGAGCCGGATTTGAGCAGTCGTTACGATGTGGATCTGATACGGAGATTTATGGCGCCCATGGGCTTTTATTTTGACGAATCAGGCATTGACTACAGCATCATTTTATACAATCTGAATGATGAAATAGTAGGAGTGGGCTCATGTGAAGGTAAAATTCTAAAATATATTGCGGTCTCGCCTCAATTCAGGGAAACAGGCGCCTTTGCCCATATTGTATCGCACCTGACTGAGTATGTGATGGCCGGCAATCAACAGGTGTTTGTATTTACACGGCCAGAGAACATTTGTCGATTTACAGGCTTGGGCTATCAGCACGTTGCCAGTGCAGAACCACTGATTGCAGTGCTCGAATTTGGATATAAATCAATTGACGATTATAAAAAGTACCTCTTATCCATTAAACAAGATAGCCAGAGCGATACTATTGCTGCTTTGGTGGTCAATTGCAATCCCTTTACCTACGGACATCAGTATTTGATAGAAAAGGCAGCTGAAGAAAATGACTTGGTTTATGTGTTTGTAGTAGAAACGGAGCGATCAACATTTTCGTTTAAAGATCGCTTTGAAATGATCAGGCGCGGAACGGCTCATTTGTCAAATATTGTCTTGGTACAAGGAGGCGAGTATATTGTTTCCGGAGCCACATTTCCCAATTACTTTCTGAAGAATGAAAAGGAAGACGCCATTACACAAAAACAGGCCGAACTGGATATTGAAATATTCGGCACCCATATTGCGCCTTTGCTCGGTATTAAAAAACGCTACGTAGGAACTGAAGACTACTGTGCAACCACCGCTTTATACAACAAGGCTATGAAGCAGATTCTGCCATCAAAGGGCATTCATCTTATCGAGGTACAGCGAAAAGAAACGGTGATAAATGGGAGTGAGGAGTTTATTAGCGCGAGCAAAGTGAGAGAGATCCTAAAAAACAACAATCATTCTCAACTTAAGAACTGGCTGCCTCAAACAACGCTTGATTATCTGGAGAACATCAAAGATGAAATGCGTTCAAGGCTAAAGAGTGACGGCAGACATTGATTACTTGCTTAGCATCTCAAAGATGCTAAGCAAGTAGAAAATAGTATATAAAGAACAGTTGGAGAAGGCAGGGATGAGGTGATAATTAATATTTATTGAGACACTACCTAAAGTTGAAAAACGTCGATACCTTTTGGTATTTACCCACCTGAGAGTAAAAACCACCAATACCATTTGGTATTTGCTCAACCAAGCGTAAAAATCACCGATACCATTTGGTATTTGCCAAAACCAGGAGTAAAAAGTCACGATACCATTTGGTATTTGCAAATTTAAGGACAAAACTCACCAATACCATTTGGTATCGGCTTGTCCAAATAAAAAGACGCTCAATACCAAATGGTATTGACAAAAAAATAAAAAAGTGTGGATACCAAATGGTATCGGCTATTAACTAGTATCTATTAAAAATATTTTGGGTAATACTCGCCACCCTTACGCCGACCTGTCCCATAGAATTCGGGAGACAGGCTAACTCGCTATCGAAGCTATGTTTCGATTGAGGACTGGTAAATGCTTATTTTTTTATATCCGAGGTTAGATGGTTGTTGTGGAGAGCCCTAACTACTTTGGCTTAGTAGTTTCTTGTAATTATCATATGAGCGAATGTTATAATTTGATGTTGTTCAAGCCAATCGCTTTTGACTACTGAGAACATCAATAACATCCTTTCCATTGGTCAATTTTGATTGGCGAGGTGAAATGATAATTACTTAGAACAACTTGCCAATGAATTTCAGGCTGGGGGTTTTTCGTTAGTTTTTGTTCACTATTTGTTTATTTTAATGGGTGTTCACGATTGTCGCTTTACTTTAATTGACCTCGAGCAAAAAGTAACTCGCCGAAGGTTATAGAGAGAGAATATGCAATAAATTAAAAAATATCCACAGAAATATGAAGTGATCCAAAAACTTGCGTCAGATAATTTGCTTAGCATCTCAAAGATGCTTAGCAAATAAACAGAAAAGGCTTCCCATTAATTGAGAAGCCTTTTTATATTCTGTTGATCTTTTATTAGTTAATAATTGTCAAATGTAAGTAAGTTGAGTCGTTGTTTCTTATTGCTTTGATATTTAAAGATGTACGATTTAACTACTGCCTTCTGCCTTACAACTAACGAACTATTAAAATATACTATCTGAAGTTGATACCAAAACCACCCGAAATAACCGAGTACTCTCCAACACTATAATCACCGTGGAATGAGAAAATACCCAAGCGGATGCGCATACCGGCATTAAAATCAAAACCTGAGGTTTTATATTCCAAAGCGATAGGATCTGTCATTTCTTCAACATCACTTCCTGAGCCAACGTCGAACGTACCTTTCAAATCAAAGTTACTGGTGGTTGTACCATAGCCTAATCCGGTGTAGAAAGAAACAACAGGAATATTGGCACCAATTAATAAGCGTGATGTAAATGCACTGGCAGAAGTATTCAATTTTCCTGCTCCAATTCCTGCTTCTGCAACGGCTAAATCAGCATTGAAATCGGTGTAAGCTGCCAATAATGATGCCTGTAAGAAAGGAACACGTTTTACAAATGGAATATAGTCTTTAATGGAGTGTTTTACACCAAGTCCCCAAAGACCGGCATCACCATAATCGCCATAACTCGTTTTAGGCATAAAGCGTCCCATCAGTTCGGTGTGAAAAGGTAAACCAACAGCACCCTGAATCATAGGACTAACAAATACATCAGCACCGGCTCCTTCCATTGTTAGGATAGGTGTATCCGTAAGTTTGTCATTAAATGTCATGCTAGTGTTATCACCCCCAGCCATTGTCGGAGCATAGCCATCAGGTAGTCCCGTTGAAGTGCCTGGATTTAATGTCTCAAGTTCTCCAGGTTTAAAACTTTTCTTACTATTTGGCGCTGTGGTATAACTACCAATAATAGTAATGTCGAAGCCCCCAACTTTATGTACTTTGGCCGAATTGTACCAGCCACTGTTCAGGTTAACACCTAGCATCTCACCATAAGGCAATAAATAGGCTTGTGAAAGTGTATTTGCATCCTTTTGTCCTGCTTTCAGAAAGTCAATAATTTGACCCTGACCAAACGCCTGTAACGACGAAGCAAGAATGGCGATACTTAATATTAAACGATTTTTTTTCATGTATGTATAGGTATTTAATGTTTCTAAGAATATGAGGTCTAATTCTGGTTCAATTTAAGCGTTTAGAATCTTGTATCCTGCCTCTTAAATCTTGATACTTGAATCTTGTGTCTTAATTTTATATCTCACCATTTAATAAACCAACCGCTTCTTTAACCGAAATACGGTCGTTTTTGTTGTATGCAACGATAAATCCTTTGATATTTTCTGACTGCATATCCGATTTGGCTTCTTCAAGTGACTGGTATTTTCCAATGGAATATTTGTACCAATCGTTAATGTGCATCTCGATTACTTCTTTACTTCCCTGATACATTGATTCAATCTTTTCGGCAGATGCGGGTGCTTTACCGGCTAAAAACTGAATGGTTAAAAATACATCCGGATCAGCGACAACAGACTCTTCAATCGATTCTTCAACAACAGGTTCAGTAACTTCTGTAATTACAGGCTCTTCAGTTGGTGTTTCAACCATTATTGTTTCATCTTCAACGATCTCTTCATCCATAATGTCAGGAGTAACCGCTGTTGTAGCCGCAATACCGGCTCCGGCGCCAATGGCTAATGTGGGATCAACTGCAGGAGCTGTTGGGGCAGTTAGTTCTGCACTTGGTAAATCGTTCTGTGCCATCTCGTTTTGCAATGATTCAGGCCTTGAGATGCTATCTACAGCAATGGTTTCTTCTGTCAATAATTCTTCCGGTTCTTCAGCCACAAGTTCTTTTTCATCCAGGCCAACTAAAAACTGACTTTGAATCGTAATAACCTTGTTCTGATTTTCCTGTGCCAGTTCAATATATTCCACCATTTTTTCGGCAGACGATAAATTTTCAGCTTTGTTATATTGCTTTTTGGCCTTGCGCAACACGACTTTGCTATCCTTACGCACTTGCTTAGCGGTTGAGTTACCAGATTTTTCAATGGCTTTTACCCGGCTGTCCAGTACATCAATGTATTTTTTATAACCATCTTTATAGTAGAGTGAGGCTTTTACTTTTTGTTGAGCAACTTTCTTTTCCAGTCGTTTAACCTTTCCCGATTTAATACGTCCATCCGCATTTTTTAACTGATCGATTTGCGATGACATGGATTTTGTTTCGTTTACAATAGCATCACCTTTTTGAATCAACTTCTCAGCAGATTCAATACGCTTTATCTCTTTAGCGCTTAAAATGTCCTTCAACTTGTTGTCGATGGCTTTCGCAGGCATCGATAGGATGAGGGTAACTAATATTGATAACAAAAATGATCGAGTCATAGTATTTGTTTGAATGTTAATGGTTTTCAGTTGTCTTCAGGAGGCCGTGTGAGCTTATATCCTTTCAACATGGGTTTTTAACGGAAATTAACACAAAAAGGTTAGGGTAAAATTGCTCTGATTGCTACTTCCACGGGGAAATTGCTCTTAAATGGAGAAAGAACGAGAAATACAAACTGGGCTAATTATTAATTCGAGGATTAAAAATACAACACAGAGTCACCGAGGCACAGAGTTTTTAGATTATAAGTCTTGATGTCGATAATTACACGAGGCTGATTAAATCATATTAAAAGGGCTCAAATACAATTCTCTTTGTGTCTTTGCGTCTCTGTGTTTTTAACTTTTGAATGGCATTAAGGAGTTTTAAATGCGATAAGGGCGAATTTTGATGATTTAATTCTGCAATTAAACTCTAAGCTTTTACTTTTGTTGTTTTTAAGAATCAGATAAAAGACGATGATGACAAATATTTTACAGAAAGGATTTGATACTCTGCATCAAACGCCTCCTTTCGAACATATAAAAGAAGAAAACTATTTACCGGCCTTTAAAGAACTGATTGCGGAAGCTAAAAAGAAGGTGAACGAGATAGCCAATAATCCGGATGAGCCTGATTTTTATAATACGGTTGTGGCGCTTGAGAAATGTGGTGAGAAACTGGGTATTGTCAGCCATATCTTTTTCAACCTGAACCATGCCGAAACCAATGAGCAGATTCAAAGCATTGCCCGTGAAGTATCACCGCTGCTGACCGAATATTCGAATGACATCTGGTTAAATGCAAGTTTGTTTAGAAAAATAAAGCTGGTGTATGAGCATCAGGACATGCTTTCTTTATCGGATGAACAGCAGAAACTGCTTGAAGATTCTTATAAAGGGTTTGTTCGCAAAGGTGCGTTACTAAAGGGAAATGACCGTAAAAGGTACCGCGAGATAACCACCGAATTATCAAAGTTGACGCTTCAGTTTGGAGAGAATCTGCTGGCGGAAACCAATGCCTATCAACTGCACATTACCGATAAATCAGAACTGGAAGGATTACCGGAGGGCGTGCTTGAAGCAGCCGCAGGTATTGCCAAAAGCGAGGAAAAAGAAGGCTGGATGTTTACCCTGCAATTCCCAAGCTATGTGCCGTTTATGAAGTACGCCGCGAATCGTGAACTGCGCAAGCAAATGTACATGGCGTATTCGATGCGTGGAAATAATGAAAATAAACACGACAATAAATCCCTAATAAAGCAAATAGTATCCTTAAGGGTAGAAAAAGCCAAGTTGCTGGGCTACGATACGCATGCCCATTTTGTACTGGAAGAGCACATGGCTTTAAGTCCTGATAAGGTGAACAGCTTTTTGCAGGAATTACTGGATGCCTCCATTCATGTGGCGCGTCAGGATGTGAAAGAAGTGGAGGAGTACGCCCATAAGAAAGGACTTGAAGGGAAATTACAGCGTTGGGATTATGCTTTTTATGGCGAGCAGCTAAAAGCCGAAAAATATGGCTTGGACGATGAGGCGACCCGTCCGTATTTCCGACTGGAAAAGGTTGAAGAAGGTGTATTTGGATTAGCCACTAAACTTTATGGAATAACCTTTAAAGAGAATAAGGAGATATCAAAATATCACGATGAGGTAAAGACCTATGAAGTATTTGATGCTGATGGTACATTTTTAAGTGTGTTCTATGTCGATTACCATCCGCGTGCGACTAAGCAAGGCGGCGCATGGATGACCTCTTTCCGCGATCAGCATAAGGATGGATCGGGCGATGTACGTCCGCACATTTCCATCGTTTGTAATTTTACGCGTCCTACTGAAAATAAACCATCGTTGTTGACTTTTACCGAAGTGCAGACATTCTTGCACGAATTTGGTCATGCACTGCACGGTATCTTGAGTAATGTGACGTATGAGAGTCTGGCAGGTACTAACGTGTACCGCGACTTTGTTGAACTACCATCGCAGATTATGGAGAACTGGGCCACACAAAAGGAATGGCTTAAAGATGTTGGCTTGCACTATGAAACAGGTGAGGTGATACCTGAAGAGATGATCCAGAAGATTATCGACAGTGAAAATTACCAAAGCGGCTATGCCATGGTTCGTCAGTTAAGTTTTGGTATGAACGATATGGCCTGGCATTCACTTGGCGATGTTTTTGATCAGGATGTTATTGCATTTGAGCAGAAATCAATGGCAGCAACTGAGTTATTTCCAACAGTGGAAGGAACAGCTTTTTCAACTGGTTTTGCTCATATTTTCGATGGTGGATATGCAGCCGGTTATTATGGCTATAAATGGGCGGAAGTGCTGGATGCGGACGCCTTTGAAGCCTTCAAGGAAAATGGCATTTTTGATAAGGAAACAGCCACAAAATTCCGTAAAGAAATACTGGAAAGAGGAGGCACTGACCATCCAATGAAGCTCTACAAGGCATTCAGGGGGCAGGAACCAACCATTGAGCCTTTGTTGAAGAGAAGTGGATTGATCAAATAAAATATCGAAAACTCATAATTATTACCACCAAGCCACTAAGATTATTAAGAATAAAACTTAGTTTTCTTGGTGACTTAGTGGTGAACTATCAGTATCCCGATACACCGTGTATCTGATCAGAAAAGAAAACGTCTCTATACATGGTGTATTTGCTTGTCCAAGGAGTAAAAGAACCAAATACACCGTGTATTTGTACATTTTGAGAGTAAAATGCCCAGATACACTATGTATTTGCTCAACCAAAGAGTAAAACGTGAGGATACACCGTGTATTTCCTTCACCAAGAAGTAAAACACCTGAATACACGATGTATTTGCTTTCTGATTTAAACTACTTTTATCTAACCATATTGTTAGTTCGCTGAATATGTGAAGATAGGCCCAGTGTCAAATGCGGGTCTTTACGTCTTGTAAATTACTCATCACTTTTCACTTTTCATTTTTTCACCTCGAATAATTCGGTGCTTCCCTCGTTATTGTCACATCATGCGGATGACTTTCGCTGATTCCGGCATTGGTAATCTTAGTGAATTGTGCCTGATGTAAGGCTTCCAGGTTAGCAGCACCACAATAGCCCATTCCGGCACGCAACCCACCAACCAATTGATACATTACCTCATAAAGCGTTCCTTTATACGGAACCCGTGCTGAAATACCCTCTGGTACCAGTTTTTTCATGTCATCCTCCATATCCTGAAAATACCGATCCTTGGAGCCTTCCTGCATGGCCTCAACAGAACCCATACCTCGGTATGATTTAAATTTACGGCCGTTATAGATGATGGTATCTCCTGGTGATTCGTCAACTCCGGCAAATAATCCTCCTAGCATCACCGCATGTCCACCGGCGGCAAGCGCTTTAACAATGTCGCCGGAGTAACGTATACCACCATCAGCTATCAATGGGATACCTGTTCCTTTCAAGGCCTTTGCTACTTCATAGATCGCCGATAACTGAGGTACACCAACACCTGCAATAATACGCGTCGTACATATCGATCCGGGACCAATACCCACTTTTACACCATCGGCTCCTGCCTTAACCAGATCCATTGCCGCCTTAGAAGTGGCAATATTGCCAACAACCACCTCCAATTCCGGATAACTCTCTTTTACCTTTTTCAAGGTTTCAACCACGCCTAAGCTATGGCCATGGGCAGTATCGATCACGATTGCATCCACATTGGCATTAACCAGTGCATCAATCCGTTCAAACGTATCATGCGTGATACCCACACCTGCAGCAACTCGTAAACGTCCCATTTTATCCTTACAGGCATTGGGTTTGTCTTTTGCTTTGGTAATGTCTTTATAAGTCACCAGTCCAACCAGTTTATTGTTATTGTCTACAACTGGTAGTTTTTCAATCTTATATTGTTGCAATATGGCCGATGCTTTAATCAGATCAGTGGTTTGGTTGGTGGTTACCAGGTTTTCCGATGTCATCACTTCATCGACCAAACGGTGCATGTTTGTCTCAAACCGTAAATCGCGATTGGTCACAATACCAGTCAGGTAGCCAAACTGATCAACAACAGGGATGCCACCTATTTTATATTCACGCATTAAAGCGAGGGCATCGCCTACGGTTTTACCCTGTATAATTGTGATCGGATCGTATATCATGCCGTTTTCTGCACGTTTGACCGATTCAACATGCTTGGCCTGATCAGCAATTGGCATGTTTTTATGGATGACGCCGATGCCACCTTCGCGCGCTATGGCAATGGCCAGTCGTGCTTCAGTCACTGTATCCATTGCAGCTGAAACGATGGGGGTATTCAGCTCAATATTTTTAGAAAACCGGCCAGAAATATTGACATTACGAGGTAGTACTTCGGAGTAAGCAGGAATGAGAAGTACATCATCGAAGGTAAGCCCTTCGGTTGCTATTTTTTCATCAATAAAAGACATGTGAATCAGGTTTTTGGGGTTTTGTAAGTGAATATTACAATGATAATTTGGGATAATCAAGTGGGAGGCGGCTGAATTGTTGAACTGTAGAATTGTTGATATGCTGATTTGTTAATTTGGTGAATTGCTGATTTGATTGATTGTAAATCAAACGATTTCACAAATCGACAGTTCAGCGATTAACCAAATCTACAATTCTACTCATCAACAATTACCCAACATTTCCTAACTTTAAACCCGCATGGATATATTTCATCATATACTAAAGCAATATTGGGGTTACAGCGAATTCCGACCTTTGCAGGAAGATATTATTCGATCAGTGGCCAATGGAAACGATACCCTGGGCTTAATGCCTACTGGAGGTGGTAAATCATTGACCTTTCAAGTGCCGGGACTGGCCAAAGAAGGTGTTTGTATTGTTGTTACGCCACTTATTGCCCTGATGAAAGATCAGGTGGCCAATATCAGAAAACGTGATGTTAAGGCAGCTGCTATTCATTCGGGACTATCTAGAGATGAGATTAATATTATTCTGGATAATTGCATTTTTGGCGGGACTAAGTTTCTCTATTTGTCGCCTGAACGACTAGGAACAGAATTGTTTCAGCAAAAGGTGGTACAGATGAATGTGAGCATGCTGGCCATTGACGAGGCGCACTGTATTTCACAATGGGGCTATGATTTCAGACCTTCATATTTGAAGGTTGCTGAGGTGCGTGAGTTGATCCCGGAAGTTCCTGTTCTGGCTCTTACAGCTACAGCTACACCAGAAGTTGTTGAGGATATTCAGGATAAATTACATTTTCGTCAGAAGAATGTCTTCCAAAAAAGCTTTAAACGTGACAACCTGGTGTATGTAGTGCGTGAGGCTGAAGACAAAGAGCAGCAATTACTGCATATGCTGAATAAGGTGCAGGGGAGTGCGGTAGTGTATGTTCGGAATCGCAAAAAAACAAAGGAATATGCCGAGCTTTTATTGCAGAATGGTATTTCAGCCAGTTCTTTTCATGCAGGAATGCCGGCCGATGTAAAAGATCAACGGCAACAGTTGTGGACAGGAGGTAATATACGAGTGATCGTTTCAACCAATGCCTTCGGAATGGGGATTGATAAACCGGATGTGCGACTGGTGGTGCATATGGATGCGCCGGATTCGCTGGAAGCATATTTTCAGGAAGCGGGCAGGGCAGGGCGTGATGGAAAGAAAGCTTATGCGGTACTTCTTTGGTCAAATAACGATAAGGTACGTTTGAAACGCGGGATTTCCGTTTCATTCCCCGAAAAAGATAAGATAATTAAGGTTTACGAAGCGCTGGGCAACTTTTTCCAGTTAGCTGTAGGAAGTGGTTTTGGAATGACCTACGATTTTAATCTGGCCTTGTTTTGTAAGACTTATAGTATGAACCTGATGACCGTTTTTAATAGTCTGAAGATATTACAAAGAGCCGGGTACATTGAGTTTACCGAGGAATTACAATTATCGGCTAAGGTTCATTTTATAACCAGGCGCGATGATTTATATAAGTTTCAAACGGCCAATGAGGAGTTTGATGAATTTTTAAAGTTGCTGTTACGATCCTATACCGGATTATTTACGGAGTACGTGCCCATCAATGAAGAGCTATTGGCAAAGCGCCTGGGAACAAAACGGGATATCATTTACCAATACCTGGTTAAACTGAGTCAATTGAGGGTGATAAAATATATTCCTCAAAAGAAAACACCGCTTATAACATATACTACTTCGCGTGAAGATTCAAGATATATAGAACTTCGGAAGGATGTGTACGCAGATCGGAAAGAAAAATACGAGCATCGCATTGGCAATGTAATTGATTATGGCACGATCAGCCATATTTGCCGCAGTAAACAATTGCTGCAATACTTTGGGCAATCTGGTGGTGATAATTGTGGTTTGTGCGATGTGTGTCAAAGTATGAAGCAGACAGAGCTGTCAGTGACAGAGTTTGAAGAGATACAGAAGCTGGTGATGGACAAACTAGCCGATGGCGCTGTAACACATGATGTTTTAATGATGTCATTGAATATAAAACAAGGCGACCTTGAAAAAGTATTACGATGGATGGAAGAATATGAACTTGTCTTTATTAATGAAGATGAAGCGCTCCAATTGAGACTATAGCGTATGATTGCATCAAGTAAATCATCTTGATACTTGTGTCTTGAATCTTGATATTTTATTTAATTACGACCTTCAACAATAGACTAAGAACTACTATAACTGCTCAAATTATTATAGCTTTGAGCTAAATTTTACACTATGCAATACCAAAATTCACCATATAACTTAGTTGTAATACTTGGACCGACGGCTTCTGGTAAAACAACATTTGCAACACACCTGGCTCATAAAATAGAGGGCGAAATAATCAGTGCTGATTCACGTCAGATCTACCGGGGAATGGACTTGGGCACAGGTAAAGATATTGAAGATTACACCATTGATGGACAGGAAATTCCCTATCATTTGATTGACATTGTGGATGCAGGTTACAAGTACAATGTCTTTGAATACCAATCCGATTTTTTCAAAGCCTTTGAGCAAGTGCAGAAAAAGGATAAATGGCCGGTGATGTGCGGTGGTACAGGTATGTATATTGAATCTGTATTGAAGAAATACAAGCTGATAAATGTACCGGTAGATCAGGAGCTGAGAGATAGTCTTCAGGGTAAAAACCTGAAAGAGTTAACAGATATGTTGGCATCGTATAAAGCTTTGCATAATCAAACCGATACTGATACGGTAAAACGTGCTATCAGAGCCATTGAAATAGAAGAATACTACAAGAATAATCCGGAGATAGAGGTGGAATTACCTGAAGTGAATCCATTGATAATTGGCGTTAATATTGATCGTGAAGCACGACGTCGTAAAATTACTTCACGTCTGAAAAAGCGTATTGATGAAGGTATGATTGATGAGGTGAAGCGCTTATTGGATGCAGGCGTGGCTCCTGATGATCTGATTTATTACGGTCTTGAATATAAGTATTTGACCATGCACGTTACAGGTGAGTTAACGTACAAGCAGATGTTTGATAAGTTAAATGTGTCTATTCATCAATTTGCAAAACGTCAGATGACCTGGTTCAGAGGCATGGAACGAAAAGGTTTCAATATCCATTGGATGGATGCATTTGAGCCTATTGAAAACCGGGTGGAGAAGGTCATCAATTTAATGAAGGGATAGGAGCCTAATCCTATAAACTCAGATCGTACCATTCAACAGGAGCGCACTAAACTATTTCTGAATAACTGTTGTTCTGTTATTACTGTATACCATCTGAAATAGACTGTTTATGGGCGTTTTTTGTTCGTTTATCTAAAAAATCATTGAGTGTAGTCATTTAGAAAAACATTTTTTCATTTGACAACGTATTGTTGTACTAGAGCTTACGGTATATGCGGAATATACCTGCCGAAAGAAGTTTTTATTGTACCGATAATGCATTAATTTTATTGGTCTGAGCAAATACCCAAACCATGGAAAGTATCGAAGATTATATATTAAGAATCACAAAGTTAGCCAATCGTAACAAAGAGCTGAATGATCAGCTGCAAGGATTGGTCGGGCGATACGAAATCATCCAGAAGCAAAATGAGAAATACTTAAATCTCTTGTCAGAGTATTCTTACGAAGAGATTGAAGAACGATTGAAGATGCCATCGAAAAAACGTGTCAAGCGTTTTAAAATGGTATCGGTTCTATATGCCACCATCAGAGGTTTTGAACGATTAAACGGTCATCCCCATTCTCAGGCATTGGTGGATGCACTGGATGAACTCTATTTAAAGTTTGATGATATTGCCAAAAAATACGGCGTACTTCGCGTCAAAACGATTGGCGATACGTTCTTATTTGCGGGTGGTATATTGGAAGAAAACAGGACAAACCCGATAGATGTTGTTCGGGCTGCCATTGAAATGCAGGAAGCAGCAAGCACGTGCATTATTAATGGTGACAAAGAACCATTCTGGCGGGTGAATATTGGAATTCATACCGGGCCCGTGCTTGCCGAACTAACAGGAAAAAAGAGTTCACCATATACATTAAAAGGAGAGAGCGTTAATATTGCCTCTCGTATGGGAATGGCTTGTCAGGAAGGTGATATTAATATTTCAGTGATGACATACGAGCTCATAAAAGAGTTCTTCGCCTTAAATGAAAATGGTAAGTTACCAGCCAAGTATAAAGGATTTCTGGATATGTTCAGCGTGGCAGGTATACTTCCTAAATTATCTGTAAAGGGAGAAGGCAAGTTGCCGAATAAGAAATTCGATACCAAATATCGTCTGATTCAATTTATGGATATACAGGAAGAGGTATTGGACATCCTGGAGCAGCGATTACCAGAAAACCTGTATTACCACAATGTGAAGCATACCATTGATGTTGTTACCGAGGTTGAGCTGATCGGTTGGGCCGAAGGCTTGGAAGAGGAGCAGATTCTATTGCTTAAACTGGCCGGATTGTTTCACGATAGCGGACATACCATCGATTATAAAGAGCACGAACTACATGGAGCTGGTATAGCCCGTAAATTGTTGAGCAATCATAATTATCCGGAGGAACAGATCGAAACCATCTGCAGGCTAATCATGTCTACAAAATTTCCACCGGAACCAAAAGACATTATGGAACAGGTGATATGTGATTCGGACTTGGATTACTTAGGACGCAGTGATTTTATTCCGGTATCCAATACACTCTTTCAGGAGTTGAGAGAACGGGATATGATTGGAAATATTGATGAATGGAATCAGCTTCAGCTGAATTTTATCCGGAGCCACCAATATTATACAGAAACAGCCCGAAACTTAAGGGAGGTCAACAAGCAAAGCCAGATCGAGCGTTTAGAAGGTTTGCTGAAGATAAATACGAAAGCATAAAAAAATCCCCTGGTAAAACTATTAACCCGAGTTCGATATAAAATTAATTGCTCAGACCGCTTTTAAATAATTGGTTTCAAGGAATCTTTGCGAAGACATAGCGGGCTATGGTTAGCAAATATGACGAAGAAAACAGTTGTTTAAAAGTGGAAGCCCGTTCTTTTCCTTAAATAACTGATTTACTTCTCTAAATTTTATCACCATAGCTCGCTATGTTTCAAAAATTTATATTGTATATCAGTCATTTAATAAAATCTGAGCTGTTTAATTTTAATCGAACTCGGGTTATTATCAGGGGATTATTATTTTCTGTTATATCAATTAAACTGACTTAAGTGCCTTTCCAATTCCAGCTCATCAGGGATTAATACCTGGCGGGCTTTACTGCCTTCGAATGGCCCAACAACACCTGCTGCTTCCAGTTGATCAATAATTCGTCCTGCCCGGTTATAACCTATTGAGAAGCGACGTTGAATCAAGGACGTTGACCCTGATTGGTTGGCAACCACTACACGAGCCGCTTCTTCAAACATAGCATCACGTTTGCTTAAATCGACTTCACCGGCTGCTGTTTCAGAGCTCTCACCTACATATTCAGGCAATAGAAATGCCGATGTATACCCTCGTTGTGTACCAATAAAGTCATTGATGCGTTCCACTTCAGGCGTATCAACAAAGGCACATTGAACACGAACAAGATCACTGCCCTGAGAGATTAGCATATCACCGCGTCCGATTAATTGGTTGGCACCAGGCGAATCAAGAATCGTTCTCGAGTCTATCATGGACGCTACTTTAAAGGCCACCCTGGTTGGGAAGTTCGCTTTGATAACACCGGTAATAATATTTGTTGATGGTCGCTGGGTAGCTACAATCATATGAATACCTACGGCACGAGCCAGCTGGGCAATACGTGCAATTGGTAACTCAACTTCTTTACCGGCGGTCATGATCAGGTCGGCAAACTCATCGATGATAACCACAATATAGGGTAGGAATCGATGACCTTTTTCAGGGTTCAATTGGCGCTTGACAAACTTATGATTGTACTCTTTAATGTTCCTGGCATGTGCCGACTTAAGCAGCTCATATCGATTGTCCATTTCGATGGCCAAAGAGTTTAAAGTGTTCACTACTTTTTGCACATCGGTGATAATCGGATCTTCTTCATCCGGCAATTTGGCCAGATAGTGACGTTCGATTTTAGAGTAAATGTTTAGCTCTACCTTTTTTGGGTCAACCATCACAAATTTAAGTTGCGACGGGTGTTTTTTATAAAGCAATGAAGAAATGATCGCATTTAGCCCAACCGACTTACCTTGCCCTGTAGCACCGGCCACCAGCATGTGTGGCGCTTTGGCCAGGTCAATGACGAATGTTTCATTAGAAATGGTCTTTCCAAGTGCAATTGGAAGCTCGTATTTTGAGTTCTGGAACCTTTTGGCGTTAATAATAGAGCGCATGGCCACCACTTCCGGCTCTGAATTTGGTACTTCAATACCAATGGTTCCACGGCCTGGAATAGGAGCAATAATACGAATACCCAAGGCGGCTAATGAAAGTGCGATATCGTCCTCAAGGTTCTTAATTTTCGATATACGAACACCAGGGGCAGGCACAATTTCATAAAGTGTTACGGTTGGCCCAACGGTTGCCTTTATATTTTTTATCTGAATTTTATAATCTTCCAGTGTTTTTACAATCCTGTTTTTATTCGATTCAAGCTCCTCCATCGAAACTTCAGCATTGTCAGCACTGTGATCGTCTAACAAATCAATGCCAGGAAGCTGATAGGAGGATAAGTCCAATGTAGGATCGTAATCGCCCAAGGGTTCATTTTCTATCGAGTCAAGCACTTCTTCTTCCTGTGCTTTTTCAATGGTTAAGTCCAGGTTGATTTCATCATCCACTGCTGAGGTATCCACTGTTGGTGAGAACTCCATTGTTGAGCCAACAGCTGCTTCTTCAGTCTGTTTTTCAGCATCAATATCTTCAGCTTGCTCTTCAGAGTTTAATTCAGGAGTATCCTCAATATCCACTTCAATTTCCTTATCAAAGGAAAGATCTTCAACCTTAGATGGCTGAACAAATGTATCTTCTTCTGATTCATTTGTATCAATTGGGGCAGCCATGCTATCCGTTTCAGCATCTTGTTCACCTTTATTCAGCGGCTTACTAATCATACGATAGAATGACTCGAACGTAACGGATAAATAAATAACAAGCGCAACAACGATCATTATAGTGGTTCCAACACCTCCGATGGATGCCTGTAGCCATTTACTCATAAAATAACCGTGTGTGCCTCCCAATAATAAATACTGATCATTAACAGAGCTAATAAAAATAAAACCAAGGGTTACTGACAGCCAGATGGAAATAAAAAAGCAATGAATAATTGTTTTTTTCAGCGGAAGAATACGCGCCCCTAATAATCGGAAGCCAATCACAAACAAAAGCAATACAATAGAAAACGCCGCGACTCCAATCCCTTGGTTAATTAACACATCGGCCAGGTAAGCACCATGTTTACCCGTCCAGTTTTCAACAGTAATATCCGAATTCCGGAACAATTCCCACCAGTTAATATCGAATTTGCTTTTATCAGCAAAGCCTGTAAACAGAAAGGAGAAGAAGGCAAGTAAGGTGAAAAAAGCGATACCAATGGTTACCAATCCACTAATGAACCGGAATTTGAAATCTTTAAAATTATTTCGCCAATTAGCTAGCTTGGTGTCTATTGAGATTTTTTTCGATTTGCGTTTATTGTTTTTCTTAGCCATAAGCTTTGTTTGATTGTCAGAGGTCTTGTTTCTGACAAAAATAATAAAACCATGGCCAATTTAAACAGTTCGTTTATTAGATTTTAGTTATGATTGTATGCCTTCTGAAATTCAGGTCGATACATCGGGGAACTATTATTGAATAAGTGCACTTATCAATTCATCAATTTCGCCACTATTGCTCTGTTCGTAGTTTTTGGGAATCACGAAATCTTTATCGTTTAACGCTTTAATATCTATCTCCTGTGCCTCAAAGGAAAGCTTTAAGCCCTTGAATGGTACCTCAAACGCCAGTAGTACGCCGGGAATCTGATCAAAGGGGCCGTTGGATTTATTCTTTTTTAATTGAATGTCGGTTGTATAGTAGGCAGATAAATCTTCCAGATCCGGATCGAAGAAATCAATCGTTGCTTTTTTACACTGATAACCGGCCACTTCTTTGGTTTCCGTCTTGTTTAGTTTGACCTTCGCTTCACTTAGTTGCTCAAACAGCAGCACCCGGTCTCCTTTCTGATGGTTTTCGAAAAGGCACTTATCGAATATCTTTAATAGGGTAGCAGCACTATCACAATTTGCCATTGAAATATATTCGAGCTTGTAAAGGCTTAAATCTGCTTTGATGGTTAATTTATAGGCATCACCTTTAAACTTTGCAATCATTTTGCTTGGCAGAAATGTCGCATAACTTTTGGACTGAATATCTTCAGGGTATATAATATTGTAGGTTATTACACCTTGCTTAGAGTCGGTCGGTTTTGGATTACACGACACAAGCAGAGTCAGTAATAATACAATGGTACCATACTTATGCATATTTTGTAGATTCATTCTTGCCATTGTTAACGAAAAGAAGCCAAATGTAATAATTAAATAATGAGTGCAAACATTATTAATTGGCTAAAAGCAGATGTTGGTCAAAAATTAGAAAATCAGAATGGTTTTGGAGTACTTGCTAATTGTCTTTCAGACATCAATGAATAGGCATGCGGCACACATTCTAATATCTCTGCTTTGCCAATAAAAGCAAGTTGTACAACATGGGTGATATTAATCATGAATTAAATCGACAAAAGTTTGTTATATCGCAATCGAAGACCTAAAATTTTTTATTTACCGAATAACTAAAATCTAAGAGACCATGGGCAAATTAGCTGTGATCGCACTTGGAGGAAATGCTCTATTAAGAGACAACCAAGTAGGAACAATTGATGAGCAAGAGCAAAACACTTTGGATACACTTGAGAATATCGTGTTTTTGCTTAAAGAAGGGTACAATATTGTTATCTCTCACGGTAACGGACCTCAGGTAGGTAATATTGTAATGTGCAACGATGCTGGTGAGCAAATGTATAACATCCCACAAATGCCGTTAGATGTATGTGTGGCCGACTCACAAGGAGGTATTGGTTATATGATTGAAAAATCGTTGAAGAATGTGATGCGTAAGCATGGCATCAAGCGCAATGTATTAACTTTAATGACAACCGTAGAGGTTGATCCAAATGACGAAGCCTTTAAAAATCCAACCAAGCGTATTGGTAAAATCGTATCAAAGGAAGAAGCTGATAAGATGACGGCCGAAAAAGGATGGGTTTATAAGGAAGAGAAGAAAACAACAAGCGGTTACCGTCGTGTAGTACCTTCTCCACAACCCAAAACAGTTGGTAACTGGGAAGTCATTGAAAAGAATGCACGTGAGGGAACAATTATTATCGCTGTTGGTGGTGGTGGTGTTCCTGTTTACACTGATGAGAATGGTGATATCCGCTCGGCAGAAGCTGTAATTGATAAAGATTTGGCGAATTCATTATTGGCTCGTCAAATTAATGCAGATCGCTTCTATATTTTGACGGATGTACCATTTGTTTATACTAACTTTGGACAGCCGGATCAGAAGGTGTTGGAGTTCTTAAATATTGAGGACACAAAACAGTATCTTGATGCTGGTACTTTTGGTGAAGGTAGCATGGCTCCTAAGATTAACGCAGCATTGCAGTTTGTTGAAGGTGGCGGTGACATGAGTGTAATTACTGAAGCTACTAAACTGGAAGATAAAGCTTTTGGTACGAAAATTACCAAAGAGTACGACGAAGCTGACTTAAAAAAATACGATAAGTAGTTTTAAGTCAGTAGTTATTAGTGAGTAGGCAGTAGTTGGAGAGGCAAAAGGCAGAAGAGAGTAAAAAGTGGGGAGCGATGAGGGGTGAGCATAAAAAGGATCGCAGCTTAATATAGCAGTATGCGAATAAGATGCGAGCCTGTTTAGTTGGGATTGGTGAGAGGTGAGAATTAATTACCTTTCTGCTTAGTAAGCTGTAAATTGCTAACAGCTGGCAGCTAATAGCTAAAAAGAACCAAATAAATAACAATTAATAAAACAAAGAATTATGGCATTCAATCTTAAAAATCGGAACTTCCTTAAGTTGTTAGATTTCACACAGGAAGAAATGAAGTTTTTATTGAAATTAGCGCAGGACTTAAAGGCGGCAAAATATGCTGGTATTGAGCAGCCTCGTATGACTGGTAAGAACATTGCTCTGATTTTTGAAAAGTCATCTACACGTACTAGATGTGCTTTTGAAGTAGCGGCTCACGATCAGGGCGCTCACGTTACTTATTTAGGACCTTCTGGTTCACAGATTGGACACAAAGAGTCAATGAAAGATACAGCTCGTGTATTGGGTCGTATGTACGATGGAATCGAGTACCGTGGTTATGGTCAGGAAATCGTTGAAGAATTAGCTGAATATGCTGGTGTACCAGTATGGAATGGTTTGACTAATGAATTCCACCCAACACAGATTTTGGCTGACTTCTTAACTATGATGGAGCACACAAGTGTACCATTGAACCAGGTATCTTATGCTTACCTTGGCGATGCTCGTAACAACATGGCTAACTCATTATTAGTGGGTGGTGCTATCATGGGTATGGATGTTCGCATAGTGGGTCCTGCTTCATTGCAGCCTGATGAAGACCTTGTGAAGCAGTGTCGTGAAATCGCTGAGAAATCAGGTGCTACAATTACTATCACTGATGATGTAAAAGAAGGTGTTGAAGGATGTGATTTCCTTTATACTGATGTTTGGGTATCAATGGGTGAAGCTGATGAAGTATGGAAAGAGCGTATTGACTTGTTGAAGCCTTACCAGATAAACAAAGAGACTATGGAAGCAACTGGTAACCCAGCTTGTAAATTCTTACACTGTCTGCCTGCTTTCCACAACCGCGAAACTAAAGTTGGAGAAGAGATTTTCCAGAAGTTTGGTTTGGACGGAATGGAAGTAACTGAAGATGTGTTCGAATCTCCTGCTTCTATCGTATTTGATCAGGCTGAAAACCGTATGCACACCATTAAAGCAGTAATGGTTGCTACATTAGGCGCATAATTAGCAGTTATAATTATCAAAATAGAGAGGTTACCGTTGGTAGCCTCTTTTTTTTGTTTTTGTAATTCTGTAGTTATCAGCTATGGTTGTATATTGATATTTATTGGATCAATTCACCCTTACTCTGGCTCATCCCGATTGCCATCCCTTAGTTGCAAACCTGCGCTAGCGAATGCCGAAGGCAAAAGGGAAATAATATGCAGCAAATCAAAAGTATTATTCACAGAAATATGGAGTGATCCATCATAAATAGCAATATATTTTTCTTTCTCCTGCATTGTCCCAACGGAAAGATTATTGCAATAGACGCCCCATGCTACTAACCCACCTTGGGACTTGATTTACTGCTTTACTTAGTGTTCTTATTCTCTTTGTGGTGAAAAAATGCAAGAATCTATTTTTTTATAATCTCTGTGTCTCAGTGACTCTCTGTGTTGTATTTTAATCCTTGATTCAAATTGAGTATTAAAGCTGAATTCCCTGTTAATTTCCTAAATGACAACCAGCGAATAGGAGTTTTTTTATATCTTCGAATTTTTTTAATAAAAGTGATCATGCGTAAATATTTAATTAGAATTACTTTATCGGCGATGGGAGCATTTTTCCTTATGCAGCCTTCTTTAGCCGATGAAAAAAAGAAACTGGATGCATCCGTTTATGACCATTGGAAATCAATTGATAAAGGTTCTGTTATTTCCAATGATGGAGCTTTTGTTTCTTATGTAATTAAACCTCAAAAGGGCGATAGCTATTTGTACTTATACAATAACAAGACAGAACAATTGGATTCTGTACCAAGAGGTAGATACCCGTCTTTTTCGTTCAGCAATGATTTTCTGGCTTTTAAAGTATTGCCTCAGGCTGACTCTATAAGAGCTATGAAGCTGGAGAAAGTTAAGAAGGACAAAATGCCAAAGGACAGTTTGTTTATTCGTAATCTGAAGAGCGGTGAAACAAAGAAAGTAGGCAATATTACTAAATGGAATAAGCCAACAGAAGGTGGCGACTGGCTGGCCTATATGCTTGAAAAGGAAGTAAAGAAAAAGGAGGCGCCTAAAGATACTACCAAAGCAGAAGCTAAAACCGAGAGCAATAAAACTGAAGCCAAAGAGAAGAAGTCGGACAAGGATAAAAAGAAGAAATTGTTTAAGTCAAAAGGCAAACCTCTTGTATTTTACCGTCCGGCATCAGGCGATAGTTTGTACATCGAAAAGGTAAGCCATTATGATCTTGCAAAGGATGGATCAGGTGCCTATATCGTACAAAGTGTTGGCGATACAACCGAGGTATCGAAAGTACTTAAATTCAATCCGCAGACATTTACCGTTGATACACTATTTAAAGAGATTGGTAAGATAGCTAAAGTATCCACTTCGTATGATGGACAGCAATGTGCGTTTTACTTCTCAGCCGATACAGTCGACAAAAAGGTATACAGGTTGTATCATTATGGTTTGAAAATGAAGCAACCTTCCATGATCGTGGATACCATGCATAATAGTTTGCCCGAAGAATGGTCGGCACGAACTAAAGGCCCTTTGTACTTCTCAAAAAATGGACAGCGCTTATTTTTTGATGCAGGTAAGCGTCCGGCCGAAGAGCCAAAGGACACCTTAACGGCTGATGAAAAAACACACGTTGATATCTGGAACTGGAAAGATCCGGAAATTCAACCGATGCAAAAAAAGAATGTTGGGAAAGAAAAGGACAGAACCTATACCTGTGTTTACCATATTAAGAAGAAACAAGTGGTGCAGCTGGAAGATGAACACTTGAAATCAGTGAGTGTACCTGGAAAAGGAAATGCAGCCATTGGTATCGCTAAAGATGCATTGCCTTATGTGTGGGCCATGACCTATTCGGCAAAATGGTCGTCGGATATTTATAAAGTGGACATTGCTTCGGGTAAAAAAACGCTTTTGGCGAAGGATATTTACGGTAGTGATATGGTGTCTGATAATGGCAACTGGCTGGTGTATTATCAACCAAAAGATGGTCAGTACTATTCGGTGGATACAAAAACAGGTAAAACTACTTTAATTTCAAAAGGATTAAGTGTTGATTTTGCCAACGAGCTGAACGATATGCCAACCGATGCTGAGGCTTATGGAATAGCCGGATTTACAGCCGACAGTAAATATGTGTGGGTGTATGATCGCTATGATATCTGGCAATTAGATTTATCAGGAAAGCAAGCACCGCAGAATATCACTAAAGGAGAGGGGCGTCAGCAGACGACTCAGTATCGCTATGTGAACCTTGATAAGGACAAGAAATACATCAATCCGGCAGAAGAGTTGTTGTTGACAAGCTTAAACGATAACAATCGTCAGGAAGGTTATGCAAAGCTTAAAAACGGACAGCTATCATCGGTGATGAAAGGTGATTATGCAGCTTATAAACCGGTGAAAGCCAAACATGCTAACGTGATTATCTGGCGCAAGGGCGATTTTGTGAACTATCCTGAACTGCGTGTGTCGGACTTAAGTTTTGAAAATGCCAAAGTCATCAGTAATACCAATCCGCAGCAGAAAGATTATATATGGGGAAATATTGAGTTGGTAGAATGGGTAGCCTCTGATGGACTAACACACCAGGGCTTGTTGGTGACGCCTGAAAATATGGACCCGAATAAGAAGTACCCGATGATCTCGTATTTCTATGAGCGTAGTACCGATCGCTTACACAGTTATTACTCGCCATCGCCAAGTCGATCAACGGTTAACTGGAACTTCTATGCGTCGAATGGCTATGTGATATTTGTGCCGGATGTATACTACCGCGAGGGTGATCCGGGACTATGTGCTTATGAGGCCATCGTAAGTGGCTGTTTGGCCATGGCCGATCGTTATTCATTTATTGATCGTGACAATATGGGTATCCAGGGACAGAGCTGGGGCGGCTACCAGGTGGCACATCTGGTGACGCGTACCAATCTGTTTAAAGCAGGTATGGCTGGTGCTCCTGTGAGTAATATGACCAGTGCCTATGGTGGTATTCGGTGGGGAACAGGTATGAGTCGTCAGTTTCAGTATGAGCATACGCAAAGCCGTATTGGTGGCACTTTGTGGGAGCGACCACAAAAGTACATTGAGAACTCTCCGGTTTTCTTTGCGCCACAGGTAGAAACACCATTATTGATTATGCACAACGATAAAGATGGAGCAGTGCCTTGGTACCAGGGTATTGAGTACTTTATGGCACTTCGTCGTTTAGAAAAGCCGGTGTGGATGCTGGTATATAACAATGAGGAGCATAACCTGACGCGTCGTGCCAACTCAAAAGACCTGAGTAAGCGTATGATGCAGTTTTTTGATCATTACCTGAAAGGACAGCCTATGCCAGTGTGGATGCACGATGGTGTTCCAGCGGTTAAGAAAGGCAAGGATCTTGGGTATGATTTAGTTGAGTAATCAGATATTTACAGTATATCTAAAAGCGCTATCGTTACGGTAGCGCTTTTTTTTTGAGTGCTTTCAACCCTATATCTCCGCTACTGCGTGATTCAACAGGAAAACTATTAATTAATAAACCGCGAATTTTGCGAATTATGCCAATTTCCTGCTCCGCTGATCTTTGATTCCGCACCAGATATGGTTTATTCTTAACCATCAAGCCATCAAGAACACTAAGGTTTTTCTTAGTGAACTTTAAATTCGTGCAATGCTCCATTAGACATAAAAGGAGATTGGCTTAAGATTCAAGTAATAGATGACTATGGAGAACATTCAGGATGGATAAGATGGAGAAGGAATGATGAAATAATTCTAAACTTATATTACTTAATCTAGTAATAATGTCAGTCCGTAATAAGCCGAAGATAGCTGCAAAATAAACCAATACATTCAATAATTAGAATAAGATTTAGATGTTAGATTTTATTAAACCAAATACAGTATGGAAAGAAGTTGCCAAAGAATTTGAATTGAACAACAAAATCTGGAAACCTGATGACTCTGGCGAACGATTTTAGAAAATATTGCATGTAAATAGGAACTGGCAAATATTAATACAACATGAAATTAAAAGCACAAATTCTATTAATTGGATTAATGACACTGGTAGCAAGTTGTGTTCACAAAAAGGTTAAGGATATGAACTATTCATCAGCGATTACATTCTTATATTACGAAGATTTCTCATATGGCATAGACTTCATAGAGAACGTGCTACAGTTAAACCTGGTGATGGATCAAGGCTTTGCAAGAGTGTATGAAGTGAATGAAAAAGCATTTTTAGGCATTGTGCAAAAAAGGGATGATGATGTTGACTCAGGCAGTACTTTATTCTCATTAACGACCAATGATGTAGAATCAGAATACAAACGAGTGAAACAATTGAAAGTGCATAACCTGACAGAGATGAAGCACTTTGAAATGATTCCGCTTAAATCCTTTTTCTTTGATGATAAGGAAGGGCACAAGTTTGAGATACAGCAATTTTTAAAAGAAGACGATGTGTTGAGGTTTTGAGAAAATAAAATTGCACCAGTTAACCATCGCCAGCTGTGCTATGGGTGTGAAATACCGTAAAGCGAATAGCACGATTGGTTTAAAATGATAATAGGACCTTAATCATCCTTTAATATCCGTAGGAAGCGATTAAGCTCCGGCTGTTCATTAATTTTATTCGACTGTTGAAAAAACTTAATGGTGGTTTGTATACTCTGCTGATCACTAGCTTCCCAGCCTTGGTGCCAGTTTAAGCGCGACATACAAGTGCGGGCATCTTCTTTCGAAAAGCCGATGTAGTTGGCCGAGATGGCTGCTGCCGAGTCCGGATATTGAGCAATAAAAGCATTGCTCTTATCAATGGCCTGTATGATGGCCTTAATCTTATCCGCTTGCTCAAGTTGACTGTTGGCAGCTAGCAGCAAATGAGGGAAATGATTCTTCTTGCTTTGCAGGTTGGCCAGCTCATGCACCTCTTCTTTACACAGTTTCTCAACATTTAAAGCCCAGGGCTCACTTCCGGCAATAGCGTCCAATTGGCCTGTTTTCATCGCCTCTGGCATGTTCTTAGGTTGCATCGGCACCACCTTAATATCCTCAGCTTTTACACCCTGTGCATTCAACCAACCCAGGAAGGCTGCATGGGTGCTGGAGCCCATCTGGATACCAATTTTCTTTCCTTTAAGTGCTTGGGGCGTTGTGATTCCCGACTTAGAAATCAGGCGGTGAATACGCATGCCTTTGGCATAGCGCGAAATAATCGATACCGGCTTTTGCTTCGACATCATCACTACAGCAGGGCCATCGCCCATGGCACACACATCGGCATTGCCCAATGCCAAAGCTTCGGCTGCATTAATACCACTGTTCACTGTTTTTATCTCGATGCCATTTTTCTCTGTTTCAAAATACCCCAGATGATTGGCAATAATAAAGGTTTCGTAGTTGACTTTATTGGGGAAAACCAGGGTTAACTCATCGTCGTTTGACGAACAGCTACTGATCAGGAGCAACAGGAGGCTATATATGACGCTGTTTTTAATAAAATTTAGAGAGTTCATTGCGTAATTTTTTTCGTAGTTCTACAATTTCTTTTGAAAACAAATCCCTTGGACGAGGCAAATCAATACATTCTTCAAGGTGAATTTCGCCCGGATTGGGTTTCATAATCAGGATGCGATCGGCCAGCAATAAGGCTTCTTCCAGCGAGTGGGTCACCATAATGTACGTCTTCTTTTCCTCTTCCCACAGGTGCTGAAGGTAGATGTCAAAGCTATGACGGAGGATTTCATCCATGGCCGCAAAGGGCTCGTCCAGCAGTACTATATCCGGATTAAGCGCCAATACACGTGCCAGTTGAGTTTTCTGCTTCATCCCGCCGGAAAGCTGGTTGGGATAGTAATTCTCATAACCCGACAGTTCGCACAAGACGATCTTTTCTTTCACCGTTGCTTGTCGTTCTTTGGCAGGAACCTTATTGAAGATGAGTCCTAGCTCCACATTCTCAGCCACTGTCTTCCATGGATAAAGAGGTGGTTCCTGAAATACCATATTTCGACACTGACAGGTGGTATCCGTTTCTTTTTGGTTGAAGATTACCGAGCCACTATCCGCCTTTTCAATACCGCTGAGGATTTTTAATAAAGTGGTTTTTCCGCAACCGCTGGGGCCAACAATGCAAACAAATTCATTTTCCTTAATCTTTAAGGAGATATTTTGGAGTACCTGTGGCGTTTCTCCGCTGTTTGTCCACCTTTTCGATAAATTATCTATTTCCAAATACATAAGCCAGCAGATTAATGATGCGTATATCCATACTTGTGCCGTATGCGACGCTCGATGGTGTTAAAAATGTACTTTTCAGCAGTGAGTCCGATTAGCACAATAATAAAAATGGAAACAAAGGCAGAGGTATAATCCAGTGTCCAGCGTGATTGAATAATGATATAGCCCAAACCAATGCCATTACCCACAATCATTTCGGCGGCAATAAGTACACGCCACGAATTGGCCAGGGCTATACGCATGCCGTTAATGATTTGCAATAATGACGATGGAAACAGGACATGAATAAACAAGTCTTTTTGACTGGCACCCATCAGGTGCGCTGATTGAATCAGCTCTTTGGGCGTATCTTTAATGCCGGCCGCAGTGGTCAGGACAATCGGGGTATAGCCCAGCATAAATATCATAAACATGGTGGAGGCATTGCCCAATCCAAACAGAAGGAGTGAGATAGGTATCCATGCCAGTCCCGGAATGAGTTGCAGGGTGTAAATCAGTGGCATTACCAGTCGATAAACCCTCGGGTAAAGTCCCAATAGAAAGCCGGTGCCTATACCGGTGATGATGGCCAGCACATAGGCGGCCAGCCAGCGTAAGAGGCTGGTATAGGTATGCTGCCCGATGGAGTAATCGTAAATATCTTTGCCGGCCAGGTTTTCGGCCAGTTCTTTCAGTGTGCTTATGGGCGACGGAAATTCAACGCCTTTAAGAGTATGCACTAGAAAAGCCACGCCAAACCACACTGCAAAAATCAATAGGATGGCAGCATTATTTACGAGGTATTGTTTTTTGAACATCATGGTTTTTATGCGTTTACGAATCCATTGAATTTATACACCAGGTTGAAAATGAACTTTTCGTGGTACAGGCTGCCGCCTTTGGCCCAAGAGGGAAATAGAAATTTCGACTCGAGCCATAAGTGTTTATTAAAAAAGTAGTTTAGACCAAGTAAATGGATCAAGCGGTATTTCTCACTATGCGCCACCATTTGCTCATTCTTGTCTTCACGCGCGCTCACATAAACAAACTGCTGTGAACCGTATAATTTAAACGAACCCATTTTGAAATCCTGTTTAGCAACAACTTGTAGCTGATCTCCCGGGTTTTCGTGGTACGCATTATCAGGTGAAATAAAGTAAGTGGACTTAATATGCGTGCGCCAACGACCGTAGTATTTTGTGGAGAATATCTCACCAAGGAAAACCTCTACATTACCATCTGCAAAAGGGTTTTCGATATGTTCTGCTGTTGGGAAGCGGGCACCACCAAGCAGGGTTAATCCTGTCTTTTTACTACTTGCTTTCAGGATGTTGTAGCGAAACATACTAAGCATATCGCCCGGATAGGTGGTGCTTTGGTCGTCTTTATTTTGTATATACGATGGAAACTGAAGGTAAAGCGCCAGGCGCGATGTGATGCCATAACCAAGCATAGGTATAATGCGAACGTTGGTCACTTCTTTATTACCACTTAAGGATTGCCAGTCGCCTGAAGTCCAGTCGTATTTCTGATCATTGGTATAATATTGAGATCCAACAAAAGCCAGTATCTGTTTTTCCTTTAAGGGGTTTGCACTAAACATCATGGTTTGGGCAGAAGAGCCTAAACAATAGATGCTAACGGCAATGGCCACTAGTATGCGCATCACAAATTATTATTTAAGAGTTTTAAATATTGAAATGCAAACTTACATTATCTGAGCCTGTACTAAGTTAATCTAGGTTAATTTGCCTTAATGTTAGGTTAATCCCGTGCTAGTGCTGCATAAGCCACTGGATGATCAACTGGATTAACGGATGACATAAATAGGAGTTGTGATTGCTTAAATGGTTGTTTTTGTTAATTTTAAAGGACTTTTTGTAAGGTCTGTTTTTAATAGTAACTATGAAGATTAACAACTTAAAATATATTGCTTTCATATTATTCGTTGTGTTTGGTTGCAGTAATCAAAGCACAGATCAATTGCAAATTAAGGTGAGTAATTTGGCTGTAGTACAAAACAAGTTTGAATCAATAACAATAGACGAAATTACTGAAGATATTCAGGAGACTATAGTTAATTATTTGCCAAATGAGATATCGCAGAACGATACTATTAATATTAATTTCATTGAGTCATCAGATAGAGGAAGTTACGCAAATAATGATTCAATAATAATTGATCTGTCTGATTTAGAGGTTATCAACTATAATCAGATTAAGAATATAATAACCCATGAAGTACACCATATTCTGTATATGAATTGGCTATTAAAAACAGTACGCAACAAACCAAAAAATGATAATCAGTTAGTGTTATCGTGGTGGCAATATCGGATAATTATGGAAGGAATTGCTCAGCAAATAAACTTTATAGATTATCCCGAGCCAATTCAAAAGTTATATGCGAATAAAGATTTGTTAAAAGAACTTCTTGATTTTTGGGTGAGCAATCAAAGAGAAATAGTTAGTTCAAATACTCCCAAACTGGAGTATTCTGAGATTCAAAATTATATGTGGAGTAAATGGTCAAGAGAAAAGTTAAAGGAATACTTGCCTGGCTTAGACGAATTTTCACAGCATAGACCAACTGTAAACTATTATCTGGGCTATCATTTCTATAGCACCATTAAAACTTATAAAGGCAATGATGGATTTAGTGAAGTTATTCGCAATCCAAAATGCCTCTTACGTACGTATAATTCCATAGAAGAACGGTGTTTGACCATACCAGAAGACATTATCGAATTGTGGGAAATAAATTACAGAGAAAACCCTGTCAATAAAATATAAAGATTCAGGAGGATATCGAACCATTAAATAATAAGACTATGAAAATTGATTTGCTTGTAGAATTTAGCGTAACAAAAGAAGAAAGTGCACATGATAATTTGGATAGAATTCAAGATATTCTCATTGAAGGAGAGAATGTTGACCTTGTATTTTCACATGTGAGAGATAAGGTGTGGTTTACGAACAAAAGAATTATTGCAATGGATGTTCAGGGAATTACAGGAAGTAAAAAAGAATACCGTTCGTTTCCGTATTCAAAAATAACTTCTTTCTCGATTGAAACAGCCGGAACTTTCGATGGAGATAGTGATTTTAAAATTTGGGTAAGTGGGGTAGGTGTATTCGAAATAAAGTTCAGAAAAAAGCTGGATATTAAGAAGGTGGGCAGATATTTAAGTTCTAAAGTGCTTGATTAAATAATAATTCCACGGTAAAAATAACTTACCAACGCAGTTAAGTATTTGTTTGGGTATAGAAATAATAAAGTATGGAAGCAACGATGATTGAAAGCTTCCGGAAATAGTGTCTTTCCTAATCAATTATTTATAAATAAAAAAGCAGCTAATCATCAGATTAACTGCTTTTTGTGATCTTGAAGGGACTCGAACCCCTAACCTCCTGGGCCGTAACCAGGTGCTCTATCCAATTAAGCTACAAGACCATTATTTTGCTTTGTTTGTGAACCATTGTTCTCAAATGCGGTGCAAATATAGAGTGAATGATATTAATATGCAAACATCAAATAGCAATTATTTATAAAAAAATTACCTACATTATAACAATGGTAAGGTATACAGATAGTTGTAGAACAAAAAAAAAGACCACCTTTCGGCAGTCTTTTTAATTTTATAGGCGTTTATTGTTATTCTATAATCATTCCCGCAGGTTCTTCTGAAAATGTTTTAGCATATGGCTCAATTTCTACATCGCCATACTCGTAGGTAAGCACTTTGTTATATTGGTAGTTACCTTCCTTATTAAGGCTTCTAACGAAAATATCCACTGATGTCTGACCCGACTCCTGTAATTCAGAGATATCAAATGAGGCGATACCCCATTGTAGGTAATTGTATGGGTCATTATTCTTGTTGTGCTTCAGTTCCAGAATAATTTCACCATTCTCTGTTTCCAGATCCTCAGTATCTTTTACAAGGTTGATGTAGTGAATAAAGCCCGGTCCGCCACCATATTCAAATTGTACGTTCAGGTAATCGTTGGTAAACCAAGTGTCAGTTATTGTTACTGCATCATTACCAATGGAGTCGCGTACCTCTTCGCTGGTGGTTTCGTCGAAGTTAAATATTGGCTTCGTTAACAGCTCGCTTACACCATTTATCTTTACATAGTAGTCGTATGATGGATTATCACCTGCATCACCAAGTATGGTGTAATTTACTAATACACGCATGCCGTCATCGAGGCTGCCAGGCGATACATTGCTTGCTGATGGCCATAACATATCACCACCATCTGTCTCAATGTAGAAATAATCATCGGTTTCAAATACAGTACCTGTTGTTACCCAAAAATCACCTAATGAATAACCATCGTCGTCAGAACAACTAAAGGTTAATAATCCAACCAGGGCCAGGAGCATTGTAATTTTTAAACTTTTCATGGGATCAATGTTTATGTTTTTAAAAATATTTGTTGAATGAGTAATAAATATCATGCCAGTAATTTCTCTTTAGCATCTCTTAACCATTAAGAGGAATTTTTAATAAATAGGTTGCGTGGCTTAAACCAGAATCTGGTATATCTTGTTTTTAATTGAAGGGAGCATTACTTTTGAATGAATTTTAAAAACAATTGTTTGTTAATGTCTTTTGCAGATCAGGGAGTCAATAGCTTGTGATTTAAGTATTTGATTTAATAATGTGGTGTTGTTTACTGAATAGTGATGAAACAACTACCTTCTGATTAAAGACGAACGAACATTATATAAAGACAGGACGATCGAATGAAGCAGTTGGTTATTATCAGTTTTATAGTTGTAGTGGTATTGCATGGAGTTAATGCACAAAAAGCACCCGTAGAAGGGTTTGTTAAACCAATGAAAATAGCTCCATCGATAAGTGGTAGTTTTGGAGAATTGCGTTCTAATCATTTTCACTCAGGGATGGATCTGACCACGAATCGTAAAACAGGCTATCGTATTTATGCATCTGATAAAGGTTATGTGTCGCGTATAAAAGTTTCACCATATGGTTATGGAAAAGCACTGTACATTGATCATCCGGATGGGTACACTACTGTTTATGCCCACCTCGAACGTTACTCCAATAAAATAGATTCATTGGTAATGGCTCGGCAGTATGAGCAGAAAACCTTTGCCATTGAACTATTTCCAGAAAAGGGAGAGCTAATTATCGAACGTGGCGAAGTTGTCGGCTATAGCGGTAACTCAGGCAGTTCAGGCGGACCTCATTTACATTACGAAGTACGTGAGAAGGCAACCCAAAAGCCGATGGACCCTATGCAATTCAGAAACGATATAAAGGACGATGTGCGCCCACAGGTTCAGGGCATGAAACTGTATTGCTTATCACCAAACGCTAACATTGGAGGTCAAACCAAGGATAAATATGTTCCTACTGTTTTTTACGATAAGGCTTTTCATCCGAAGGGTTCAACGACTTTTACTGCCTATGGCAAAATAGGCGTAGGTGTTCAGGTGATTGATTACTTATCGGATAGCTGGCGCAAGTGTGGTATCTCAACCATTGATTTATTGGTTAACGATACACTGGTGTATGGCTTTAAGATTGATAAATTCAGTTTTGCAGAAACACGTTATATCAACTCGCACATTGATTATGCCGAGAAGATCAGAACAGGCAAAGTGATACAGAAAAGCTTTGTGGAGCCTAATAATCGCCTAAGCTTATATAGCAAGAAAAATACTTATACAGCCGATATTAAACCTGGCGACAAGAAAATATTCAAATACATTATTGAGGATTATAGCGGTAATCGATCGGTTTTGGCTTTTACGGTGATTGGTGGAAAGGCGCTTCCTGCAAAAGAGAGTCAAAGTGGGGTATTGCCGATTAAATACTATCAAAAGTATGCTATTGATACATTAGGGATGCAGCTGGATATTGCCGCCAATACCTTTTATACGGACATAGAAATGCTCTTGCACAAAGAAGAAAATCTGGGTCTGATAGCTCCAGTATATATCATTGGTGACAAGCATATTCCTTTGCACAAGTCAATGACGATGACCATTCCGGTGCCGGATTCCTTACAGTCGTATGGCGATAAACTGGTAATAGCAGGCATATCTAAAACGGATAAGAAGTATTCAGCTGGAGGAGAGTATAAGGCGGGTAAGCTATCGACCAAAACACGTGGTTTTGGCAGATATACCATTGCAGTAGATACCATTCAGCCCACAATTAAATTACGAAAGGCTCCTGCGAATAATAATTATGCTGGACGTTCATCCATTGATTTACTGATTAATGATGAATTTAGCGGTATAAAGAGCTACGAGTGCCTTATTGATGGTCAATGGGCTTTGTTTGAGTACGATGCTAAAACCTATCGCCTAAGCGGACGTTTCAAGCAGATGCCTTTTCTTAAAAAAGGAACACACAAACTGGATGTTAAAGTAACCGATAACCGGGGAAATGAATCTGTAAAACAATTCTCTTTTAGCAACTGATTGGTTCAGTTTTTGTTAAGAAAATGGCCGGATATGGAGTTAAATTACAGCTAAAAACAGAGAAAACAGATTGTATACGATCGAACAATGTTATATTTGTTCGTACTGAAGTAATGAGAAATATTATATGTTGAAAAGAATCACTTTTATCATTTTGCTTATTAAATATCTGGTAGTTGGTAGCCTTAGTGCGCAGATCAATACCGATAACTATCTAAGGCAAGCATATCATAAGATGCAAAATGAGCAATATATCGAAGCAATTCAAAGTTGTAATCGGATTATTAATGCTAAACCATACTTAAATTTACCTTATGAAATAAGAGGTTACTGTAAGTTTAAGCTAGATGATTATGTAGGTGCAAAAAGAGATTTTTTAAAAGCACTTGAATTAAACCCTTATTCTATTAATACATTCAACTTTCTTGGAATTTTAAGTTCTAAACAAGAGAAATACGATGAGGCTATTGGTTACTATACTAAAGGTTTAGAATATCATGATAATGATATAAGTCTATTAATCAATCGGGGGGATAATTACCGACTAATTAAACAATACTCAAAAGCAATTGAAGATTATAATAATGCACTTAAAATAGACGATAAGCAATTGAATGTTTATATGAGTAGAGGTGCAGTCAAGTATGAATTAGGAGACACAATTGGAGCAATTAAAGATTATTCAAATATTATTAAAAGAAATCCATTATTGGTTGATGGTTATTGGAGAAGGGGTATACTATTCCAACAAATGGGGGAAAGTGAAAAAGCCTTAAGCGACTATAACCAGGCAATTAAACTTAAGGATTCCGTTTCTGATTTTTACCTTAACCGAGGGGTAATCTATGCTAGAAAGGGTGAGGCTGCTAAAGCTTTAGAAGATTATAATAAAGCTTTGGAATTAGATTATAAGAATAAGTTAGCTTATAAAAATAGAGGGCTAATTTATAATTCAATTAAAGAGTATGATAAAGCAATTCTTGATTTTGGAAGAGTTTTAGCCATTGATTCAGGCGACTTATTAACTCTTTATAATAGAGCAGAAGCATATAATAAAGCTAAGAAATATCGTTTGGCGAAGAAGGATTTAGATATTATTATAGCAAACTTCCCAAATTATGACCCTGCATATAGAGAACGAGCTAGAGCAAAAAGGGGGATGAATGATTTTTGGGGAGCTGAACAGGACTACCTTAAATCAATGAAGCTGGTAGATGAAAATAATAAAGGTAATACTAGAACAGCTGAAAATAATATTGAAGGCGGGATTGATAAAGAAAAAAGTATTAAAAATCATGATCAAATCGCTGTTGTAGACGATTTTAAATCAAAAATTGAATATAGTGAGATTACTACTTTAAAAGGATTTATTCAGGATAAGAATATTTTCATAGATATGGCTGATATGTTTAATGTAGCCTTAGCAGAAGAAGATACACTTTTAGAACGAATACCATATTATAGTTTTGATGTAGACAAGTTTAATCGATCTAATAATCATGGAGATAAGGTGCAGCTCGTAAATAATTATTACGAAGTAAGAGGACTTGAATACGTAAATACTAATAATAAAGTAGATTTGATCACTGGTGAAATGCAATTTGAAGAAGATTCATCTCATTTAGTTTTTATACGAGCTATTTTATATACAAAACTTGCTAATTATACTAGTGCTATAAATGATTACGATGTTTTACTTAAAGATGAGCCTAAAAATATATTAGCACTATTAAATCGTTCTTTTGCTCGTTTAAAAATGGTTGAAGCTATCAAATCAATGGAGGATGAATTTCAGGTTGATAATCACTTGAAACCTCAAAATAGCTCAAGTATTTTAGGTGCAAAAAAGAAAACAAGTTTTAGTAATTCTAAAAAGACTGGGATAATTCTCGACTATGAATTAATCTTAAATGATTTGAATGAGGTCATTGAACTGTCACCAGAGTTTGAAATGGCCTATTACAACCGGGCAATTATTCATTGTTTGAAGAAGGATTTCCTTTTGGGGATAAAAGACTTTTCAAGAGCGATTGATTTAAATCCTGATTTTGCCGAGGCCTATTTTAACCGCGGCTTAACATTGATTTACCTGAAGCAGGAAGCCGAAGGAACCGCTGATTTGAGTAAAGCCGGTGAGTTGGGAATTTATAAAGCCTATAATGTGATTAAGCGCTATGGGGCCGAAGATCTTCAGGGTGGTGAACGTATTGCAGATGTTGAGTAGATGAGTGTATTACCTGAAAATATGGATGTTGAGAATGCTGAGTTTCAGGATGCTCTAAAACTCATTCAATATACCAGTTCGTCGGTGTTTTTAACGGGTAGAGCAGGAACGGGTAAGTCCACGTTTCTGAAATACATCTGCCAGCATACGCATAAGAAATTTGTGGTGGTTGCACCAACAGGTATCGCAGCCATTAATGCCGGTGGGGTGACCATTCACTCGTTTTTTAAGGTGCCATTCAGACCCATCTTACCCGATGATCCTGATTTATCGACGCATAAAGGGCGTATTTTCGATTTTCTGAAATATCGTAAGGCGCATACCAAGATCATACAGGAACTGGAACTGCTTATTATTGATGAGGTGTCGATGGTTCGTGGCGATATACTGGATTTTATCGATCGGGTGCTTCGCGTGTTCACTAAGAATATGAATCAGCCTTTTGGTGGTAAGCAGCTGCTGATGGTGGGCGATGTATTTCAGCTGGAACCGGTTGTTAAGCGTGATGACTGGCAGATACTACGGCGCTTTTATAAGTCGCCTTATTTCTTTTCGGCCAGAGTGTTTAAACAGATTCCTTTGGTGCAGATTGAGTTGAAGAAAGTATACCGACAAAATGATTCCAACTTTGTAAATCTCCTCGATCGCATCCGTCTTAAGCAGGCGGGTAATAACAATCTGAACGCTATTAACGCGCGTTTTAATCCGGGATTTCAGAGTCCGATTGATGAGTTCTTTATTACACTGGCAACGCGCCGCGATACTGTTGATTATATCAACGATAGTAAGCTGGAGCAGTTGGAGGGTGACGAATATGCCTTTGAAGGGCGTATATCAGGTGAATTTCCTGAGTCGAGCCTGCCAACCCTTAAGGATTTGGTCATTAAAGAAAATGCCCAGGTCATGTTCGTGAAAAACGACATGGAAAAACGTTGGTACAATGGTAGTATCGGGCGTATTGACGAGATTAGCGAAGAGGGCATTTATGTGCGTTTGCAAAATGAAGAACTGCATCTGGTAGAAAAAGAAGTCTGGCGAAATATCCGTTATAAATACGATGAAAAGAATAACCGGATCATTGAAGAGGAGTTGGGCTCATTTACCCAATACCCCTTGAAGCTGGCGTGGGCGATTACCGTGCATAAGAGTCAGGGCTTAACCTTCGATAAAGTAATGCTCGATTTTTCGGGCGGGGCCTTTGCCGGCGGACAATTGTATGTGGCGCTCAGCCGTTGTGTTTCATTGGAAGGTATTATCCTGAAAACGAAGGTGACGCCGCGCGATATTATTGTGAATAGTGAAGTGGTCAATTTTTCGAAGGCAGCCAATAACAAGGTGCTTATTGAAAAAGAACTAAATAAAGCGGAAGCGCAGGATCTTTATCGAAATGCATTAACGCACTTTGAGAAAAATGAACTGCAGAAAGCTGTGGAGTCATTTGCATTGGCCAATGAAAAGCAGGAGGCCTTATCATCTCCATCTGTGCAACGTATGATTGCCATTAAACTATCAAAAATTACGAAGCTTGAAAATGAGGTCAGGGAGCTGAATGAAGCGATAAAACGTCAGCAAAACAATGTTAAGGAGTTTGCCCGCGAATATTATTTAATGGCCAATGAATGTGTGGTTAAATTCAACGATAAGCCATCAGCTATTGCCAATCTCAATAAGGCACTTAAGCTAAAACCTCATTTCTTTGATGCACTTGTCAGGCGTGCCGGTTTGCATGTGGAGACGGGTGACCTTAAAAGTGCCGAAAAAGACTATACGGCGGCCTATAAGATCAAGCGTAAATCGTACAAAGTATTGTATAATCGGGGTAGAACCTACCTGGAACTTAAGAAATACGAGAAAGCCTATAATGACCTGCTACAGGCCACACGCATTAAACAGGAAAGGGCAGAAGCCTATTACTTTTTAGGAGAAGCCTGCGAGAAAATGGGCGATATGGATAAAGCCCGCGAGTATAAAGAAATAGCCGAACATCTAGGCTTTGAAGATTAATTTCCAATGTACCTAATTCCTTCTCAGAATCACTAAAATGCCTTTCTGAGATACCTTTTTGGTACTCAGAGAATCAAAAAGGTATTTCCAGATAGGAAATTTGCTACTCAGAGATATAAAAATGGGTATCAGAATAGCAATTTTGGTTCTCTGAAATAGAAAAAAGGGATTCTGAGTACCAAATTTCCTTCTCTGAATCCCTTTTTTAATACTTTTTATAGCATTTTTCTATTTCGGAAATGCATTTTATACTAAAACTTATGAAGCTGCCAATAAAATATTCCCTCGGGGAAGTGCCGAAGGCGATGGGGGAAATAATAAGTATGGGAAACGGGGCTGTTCAATAAACGGTGCTATCCATTATAGGCGAAGCTCCTCCATTGAGGTATTTTTTAGGTGTCAAAATTAGGCTCTATATGGATTTTAGTGGGTAAGTGGCTTGTTGGCCTTCGGCCTCCTAAAAAAAGAGATGGCTTTAGAAGCTGTTTCTTAGTGAGACCGGGAAGCTTCGAGCTTGACTCGAAGATCACCCGGCCGAACTTAGTAACAGCAAATAAATCAATCGTTTTTTTAGGCAGCCTTGACTTTTTTGTTTCGTTTTTGGGTCAAGCCAAAAATGAAAAGCCCG
>DIYS01000028.1 GCA_002429115.1 Saccharicrinis sp. UBA6048
CAATAATAACGGTAAAGAGTAGTTTGAAGCAGGGAAGAATGTACAGGTGCGTTTACCTGGTTTACAAAAGCAAACGAAATATTATTTTGCAATAAAATCATCGGATCGATACGATAATGTATCTGCGATTTCCAATGTATTAGAAGTATCAACAACAGATGCTCCATACTTTAAAGAGTCTACACGGGAGGTATTCTTTGACCTTGATGTGACTCAGTCGACGGTTCAATCGCAAACCATCCAGTTCTCCAACATTGGAGAAGGATTGGTTTACTGGGCAAGTGAAACACTTAATAACAGTGAACTGTGGATAAATATTGCCGATTGGGAGCAGGAAACAGAAGCCCTCGCAACCGAAGCAGCTGCCAATCCGCAATTGTACCAGGCATCTCAGCCTTATCTCGAAAGTGAAACAGTAAGTTTAAAGAGTACCGGTAAAGAGCATTTCTTAAACGATAATACGATGGCTACCGATGGTCAGTCGTATGAAACTGGAAATGGATTCTATGATTTGGTTGGCTCAGGAACACCTAATGCCGGACTTATTTATGGTACACGTTTTAAAGGACCGATCAATCTGACACATGTGGAAATGGCCTTATATCCGACACAAAAGGAATGGCCTGTGCGAATTGAAATCAAGCGTGGTTCAGAAACAATTAAAAATGCTAAAACGGTACTTGTTCAGGAGTACTATGTAGATACGACCAATGTAATGAGCTTTTTTAAAGTACCGCTTTATGAGCCTCAGAATATGTATGAGGACGAAAACTTCTGGGTGGTACTGCATTTTCCTAAAGAAGAGCCATATCCACTGGTTATAGAAAAGAATGCACCTTATTACGAAGGCGCTTTTATGATATCTACCAATAACGGTTATACCTATAATGAGGCTTACCATACAATAGGGTATAACAGAGTACCATTGGTACGTGCATTAACTTCCGGTAAGGATGGTGCTTTTGCATTTATCGATCCAACCTCTGGTTCTATTAAAGGAGGCGAAACAAAGGATGTTAAAATTACCGTAGATGCTGAATACTTGAGTAATGGGAAGCATATGGCCACATTATCACTCTATACAACTGATATGTATAAGCCAGGTGTAGCCATTGATGTAAAAGTGCAGGTAAGCGGTCAGGAGCCGGCGTTTAAGGCGGAAGACATGTATACCTTTGATGTACATGCCAACGTTGAAAAACTTCTGAATTTTGATGTGATCAATAGTGGTTACGATACTTTGGTAGTACGTGACGTGAACGATAATAATGGTTATTACACCAAAGCATTTGCTGATTCTCTTGTGATATTGCCTAAGCAAAAAGTAAGCATTCCGCTTAACTACCTGACAACGCAAACCGGTATATACAACGAAGATATTACCGTGATAACCAATATTGGTAATCAACTGATGGCCGCGCAGATTAGAAGTGCCGAAGCACCAACTATGTCTGTTACTTCAGCATCGCCAATTAGTATAGAAGTACCTTATGATGGCACAGCAGAAATCCTGGTCGATGTGAGTAACACTGGAACAGGTTCTGTATTAGAGTACGACATTGATGAATATAATGCATCAAGAGTATATGGAGGTTACATGGCCAATGGGCAGAGTTATTCCATTAAGAGCTCAAATGATGTTGATGGACCGGCGGAGAACCTTTGGGAAGAGATAGAGCCATTTGCAATAACTTATCCGCAAAAGTATTTCTTTACACGTGAGTTTCCGTTTGAAAAGGCCTTCCCATTCTTTAATGGACAGTTGACCAAAATGAGAATTGATCGCGATGGAACACTATTCAGTGATGGTCGTGATGAGAGTGCCAACAGGACGGCAAGTGACTTTACTACCATTGATTGTAAGGATGCTAATGTATTCTTTAAAGATGTGTACTACCATGACTTTGGTGATCGTCGCGTATTTACATTAGTCACTTACCTTGCCGATAAAGAGTATGAAGCAGAAAAGGATATATATACGCAGGTGGTGTTCTTTTCAGATGGCGCCATTGAATATCGTTATAAAGATGTGGATGCCATTATCAACAATAACCTGAATAACTGTAACATTCAGTTAAGCGGTTTCAATACAGCCGATACCTTGGTGTATGCACGCTACGATGATGGACAACAGGTTCTTAAAAACGGTCTGGTAGTGCGCTTTGAGCCAACGACCGATCTAAATGTGATATCAACTTACGAAACAAGCGGATCGATCACAAAAGGTCAGACAAAGCAGCTTGCCTTTAAAGTAGAGCCATCAAAGCTTGGTGCTCCGGCTGGTACATATTCTAATGCAATTCGTGTTAAGGCTAATACACCGGACAACTATCAGGATATTCCGGCTGAAATTACAATAAACGGTATGGCTGATTTAACAGTGGCCGATACCCTTTCTTTTGAAATGGTTAAGACCGGACAATCAGCAGTAGCTTACCTGGAAGTACAAAACTTAGGTAGTGATGCAGCGATTATTAACAATGGAGATATCGTTTTTGGCTATGCTCAGTTTGCTGTAGAAAGTCAATTACCTATGGAGTTACCGCCATTTTCATCTCAGATGATAAAAGTAGCTTTTACACCAACGGTAGCAAGTAACTTATTGACCAGTGCAATTATTAATTTCTCCAATGGGCAAACAGGTTCATGTGTAATTTCAGCAACAGGGAAAATTGATCCGGTGATGACCAATACCCTTCCTTCGTCTGTAGTTGAGGAAGTTAATGCTGGCGAAACAATCTCAGTGCCGTTTAGCATCGCAGCCAGTGCTGCTGACCTGGAGTACAGTTTTAAAAATTCAGTATTTGCGCATGCTGTAAGAGCCGATCAGAAGATGGGTGAAGGAAAAATTACCGAAGACTTAACAGGTTCATACGGATATAACTGGCAGGAAGGTGAAATTAATGGCGCTTACCATAAGTGGGATGATTTAAAAGACTATGCCGATACGGACACTTTATTTATTTCACAAGGTGGACAGTTTACTTTAGACTTAGGCTTTGAGTTTCCATATTATGGTGAAACGTTTGATACCATTTGGGTGTCTAAAAATGGATATGTTACCCCGGTATTTCCTCAGAGTGATATCGTTGGTTTAAACTTTAAAAAAGACGATGGTATTCAGGGGATGATCGGGCCACACATCTCTAATATGGTTCCTGCCAATAGTAAAGATGGTGTTCTGCTTCGACAATTGAATGACCGTGTATTTTTACAGTGGGATAACTTCATCAGCGATGGTTACTATACCTCAGCTCCTGTTACTTTCCAGTTGGAACTGGTAGAGGATGGATCGTTTTTCTTTCACTATAAAGACGTTGATCGCTGGGATGCTCCATTGAATTATGGTATCGAAAGTCCGGATGAATCAGAATACATCGAACCGGAACGATCGATTGCCATCACCAAGAATAATAAAACAATATTCGATAACATGACCCTGGCTTTAACACCTCCGTCAAATGGAGTAGTTAATGAAGGAGAAACAATTAATTTCGATTTACAATTAACGGCCGACGCTTTTTATGCCAATGGAGTTTATAAAGATACTTTGGTACTATATACCGGAAGCCAGCAGGAGCCTATCAAAAAAGTTCCAGTGCAAATGACGGTAGTAAACGGAGTTGGTAATATAATGGCACCAGCTGAGGTTGAAGCTGCTCAGGTTATTTTTAAAGATGGAGTAACCACGAATGCCAGGGCTCAACAAGTTATTCTGTTGACGAATAAAGGACGTGGCTCGGCTTCAATATCTAAAATACCTAATGAGGCATTAGAAGGATTTGAGTTGTTTGATACTAATGGAAATGCAATCGTTAAATCAAGCAGTGGTATTTTAGCTCAGCCAATCCAGGTAAAACCATGGGAAACGGATACTTTGAGAGTACAGGTGCCAGTAACTGCTTTGCAGGATATTAATGGTCAATTGCACTTTGAAGGTAACTTTGAAACTGTTTCTACACAATTTATTGCGAGTGTGGTTCCTTCTCCGGAATTTTCGTGGACCGCTGTTGATCAAAACATCGATATGCTGAATAGCGATGAGTATAAGTATACATTCTCTATCAGCAATAGCGGAACGACTGATCTCGATTATAAATTACTGCCAACGGTTAAATCAAAACTTCCTGAGGGCGAGTATCCTGGTGAAATTACTGAGATCGTACCAATTACATACGAACAACCGTTTACCCTTGATTCAGTGGCACTGGATCGTAAAGAGGCACCGGATGCCTATCATTCACCTGGTACAAAAATGTTATACAGTAACCATTTCAGTGCACCAGAAGGAGGTATGCTTATTACTCATGTGAAGGTGAATCTGAACCTGGAAAATCCGGATAAGCTATTAGGCCTGCAAATTGCAGTGAACGGTGAACTGCCGGAAAGAGGCAAACTATGGAGTCGGAAACAAAATGAGAGTATCACTGATTTGACCCCTGCTACCTTTGCTTACGAACAGCGGTATAAAGCGCCTGAAGCAATCAAGGACGAATGGATTATTATGCCATTGACGCAACCAGTGCAAATTCTGGAAGGCGAAGATTTCTGGGTAACCATTGATTATCCTGGAACAGACTTAGCCCGTTCAGGTCATTCATTGGGATACGATGTGGCCTTGAATGAAAGTACTTTAGACTCTACAATTTATGGTTTGGAACGCGACTATTTTGATTTTGGTGTTTCATGGAGCCATAATGATATGGGTAAAGTGTGGAAAATACGTCCGCTTTCAGCTATTGGCGATAATGGTCAGTGGTTAACCGCTGAACCAATTGATGGTACCATTGCAGGTGGCGAGTCACTTGATATCACAACCACTGTAGTTGGTGATTTTGCCAACAAAGGTGAGCACGAAGGACAACTGATTGTGCTTACTAATGATGTGGAGAACACAACAGATAGAATAAGCTATAACATCAGTGTCAATGGATATCCGGAGCTGGTTTACAAACCAAATAGCTACAAAGATACCTTACGCATGGTGGAGACAGAGAGTCAAATTCTAAATTATATATTTGAAGATCCGGAAGGTGATGCCATAAGCTTTAGCATGAGCGAAATTGATAATGATTCGATTAAAGTCATTACTGAGTCAACAACAGCCAATAGTGCTAAAGTTAAGGTGGTTACTAACTATAAGAGCGATGGTCTTTATGAGATACCTGTCAGTATATCAGATGCTGCCGGTAATGTATTGGCCGATACCATCCGTTTTGAGGTGAAAGATCTGAATAGAACGCCTTATCTGAATCCGGAATTGAAGACTATAAAGTTGAACCTGGCAGATCCTGATCCGATGACCATCGACATCAATGAATTATTTATTGATCCGGATGGCGATGATCTTTACTTGCAGGCTGGTAACACCACTCAAGCAGTATTGGATATGGCTTTAGGATATGATTACATCACTTTACATCCAAAAGCTGAAGGACTTGGTTTACTAGTGTTTGCGGCTAACGATGGCAAAGAAAACGGATATAAGTTCGATTACATCTATGTAACGGTCAGTAATAATCCGGATGCTGTGCCAAGTCAGTTAAACGGTTTTGAAGGCAACCAACAGTTAATGGAACAACTTGAGCAAGGTGCAGTGATTACGCCTAATTTGATCAATAAAGGTGAGTCATCGCAGGTATTGTTCAAGCTTGACGAAGCTGCCAACGTTCGATTGGAGCTGTATAACATGCAGGGACAATGCATTCATTCATACATTAATACAGAGCGGGCTGAAGGGCTTAATCAGGAGCAGATAGATTTTTCAACACTGTCTTCAGGAATGTACCTGTGTCGTTTTGTAATGAATAATCAAGTAACAAGTACAGTTAAAATAATAGTTAAGTAAGTGAAAGGAGGATGTCCAAAAATATAGTCACCACGACCTCCCTGAGTTGCTCCCTGAAGGAGTCGAATGGAAGACGGAGTGATTACTCATAGTCCATCAGCGCAGGTTGAATTACATCTCGCTGCGCTCGATGAACGAG
>DIYS01000238.1 GCA_002429115.1 Saccharicrinis sp. UBA6048
ACGTTATTGTGGAGACGGATACATTAGTCGTCCGATGAATTATATAGTAAACTTTAGGGCACTAAAAAACCACCATGTCCCCATGGTGGTTTATGTCTGTTTGAAAAATGTTTTTTTAATCTATCCGAGATTAATAAAAATGTTATTCGGCAACCACCTCAATTGAGATGTCAACCTTAACTTCACGGTGTAATTTTACAGTTGCAGTGTAAGTACCTAATTCTTTTGCATCGTCTTTCATAGAAATGTTCTTACGCTCTACGTTGAAACCTTCCTTAGTTACAGCTTCTGCAATTTGAATAGTGTTTACTGAACCGAAAATCTTACCTGTAGAAGAAGCTTTTGCACCAATAGTAAATGACTTACCTTCTAGTGTTTTAGCAACTTCAAGAGCTTCATTCTTAATCTTCTCTTCTTTATGAGCTCTCTGACGCAAGTTTTCTGCGTGTACTTTCTTGGCTGAAGGAGTTGCCAAAATTGCAAGTCCTTGTGGAATTAAATAGTTACGTCCGTAACCATTTTTTACCGTCACAATGTCATTCTTATGGCCAAGATTCTGAATATCTTCTTTTAAAATAATTTCCATCGTAAATCCTCCTTTTTCTTATTTCATCAAATCGGTTACGTATGGCAACAAGGCCAAATGACGCGCGCGCTTAACAGCTTGCGAAACTTTACGCTGATACTTTAAAGATGTACCTGTAAGACGACGAGGTAAAATTTTACCTTGTTCGTTCAAAAATTTCTTTAAGAACTCAGGATCTTTGTAATCGATATACTTGATCTTGTTCTTTTTGAAACGACAGTACTTCTTCTTTTTGATTTCTACTGACGGAGGAGTCAAATACCTGATTTCTGATTGATTCTGTGCCATGGTTTAGTTCTCCTTTTCTTCTTTTTTAGTTGATCTTCTTTTCTCTGCATACGCTTTAGCGTACTTGTCTAATCTGAATGACAAGAAACGTAAAACACGCTCGTCACGACGGAACGCAGTTTCGAACTTGGCAATAAACTCAGGATTAGCGTCGAATTCGAACAACTGGTAAAATCCTGTTGACTTCTTCTGAATTGGGTAAGCAAGCTTACGAAGTCCCCAATTTTCTTCATTTACGATCTCACCGCCGGCCTCAACAATCAAACCTTTGAATTTGTCGACCGCTTCCTTCATCTGAACATCAGACAAAACGGGAGTTAAAATGAAAACGGTTTCATAACGATTTAACATATCTTCTTAATTTTAGAAGGTTTTAAATAATCAGGGCGCAAAGATAGAAATAAATTGGAAAGAAACAAAGCAGTAAATTAGTGAATTAGTTATAAGACAGAAGGCAGAAGCTTTATCTTCAAACCTCTGCCCTCTGCTATATCTCTTTATTTACTCCTTCTAGTGTTTGTGATCAGAAAAATATCGCATAAACTGAACACGCTCAAAAACTTCCGGATTAGATGATTTGCCTTGGCTCAATCGACCTTTAAAGGCATCGATGGATGTAAATTCTCTTCTTTCCATCCATGATTCAAGGTCTTTAAGCATTGCACTTATCACCTCTGGTCCTTCTTTGTAAATTGCTGAAACCACTTCCACAGAAGAAGCTCCTGCCATTAGCATCTTAACCATTGATCGATAATCATGCACACCTGTTGAAGCAATTAAATCGCAACCTGAATCAGTCGATGCGATAGAAATCCAACGCAATGAATTAGAGTAGTCATCTCCACCTGAATACACTTTACCGGTGATTACCTGGTCATTTTCAATATCGTAATCTACCGGTGTAAAACGATTGAAAAGCACCAATCCTTCTACTCCACTATGTGACAATCGATTAATAACGTTACCCAGATTTGTAAAATATGGTGCAATCTTAATGCCTACTGGTATTTTTACATGATCCTTAATCTTACGAACGATATCAAAATATACCTTTTCAATATCACTGGCTTCATCCTTGATGCCAAAAGGAAGTTTGAAGATATTCAATTCGATGGCATCTGCCCCGGCATCTTCAATTTTGTTTGCAAACGAAACCCACTCGCTATAGCTACTGCAGTTAATGCTTGCAATAATTGGAATATCTACCGTCTCTTTAGCTTCACGGATTAACGACACATAGTTCTCAAGTACTTCATTTTTCACCTGGTAATCGTAATAATCATAGAACTCCAGATTATTTTCGTCCATACCAAGCTGTTGCCCTATAGTCAGCGCTGCTTCTGAAACAATCTCTTCTTCAAAAACTGACTTTAATACGATGGCTGCTGCACCTGCCTGAGCCAGTTTCTTAATGCCGCCTATGGTTGATGACAATCCTGAACTACCAACGACAATTGGGTTTTTAATAGGAAGTCCTAAATACGTGGTTTTTAAATTTTGCATGATATAAGGGTTTAAGCGTTTCGTTTTTCCTGTAAATACTTATCCATTGAAGCGGCAGCATTTCGTCCGTCACCCATTGCTAAAATTACTGTTGCACCACCGCGTACAATATCACCACCGGCAAACATTTCAGGGATTGATGTTTGCAATTTTTCTTCATCAACTACAATGGTTCCCCATCGTGTTGTTTCTAACTGTGGTAATGAGCTAGGAATTAATGGGTTTGGCGATACACCAACACTCACAACTACTGTATCAACTTCAATATCGTATTCAGAACCTTCAATTACAACTGGTCGACGACGACCTGAACTATCTGGCTCGCCCAGTTCCATTTTCTGCACACGCATTTTATTAACGCGACCTGTTTCATCAGCAAAATACTCAACAGGGTTGGTCAGGTTTAAGAACTCAATACCTTCTTCCTGAGCATGTTTTACTTCTTCTACACGCGCCGGCATTTCTTCCATTGAGCGACGATAAACGATCATGGCGCGTTTAGCTCCCAGACGCTTTGCTGTTCGTACAGAATCCATTGCCGTATTACCACCTCCAATAACAGCCACATTTTTGCCGCTGATAATAGGCGTATCAGTTGCAGGGTTGGCTGCATCCATCAGGTTAACACGTGTCAAGTATTCGTTCGAACTTAAAATGCCAATATAGTTTTCTCCAGGGATATTCATAAAACGTGGCAAACCAGCGCCGCTACCTGTGAAGAAACCTTCAAAGCCGTCCTCTTTTAAATCTTCCATGCTGGCAGTTCGCCCAACAATGAAGTTATTTTCAAACTTCACGCCCATTTTCTTCAGGTTGTTAATCTCAACATCAACAATGCTGTTAGGAAGACGAAATTCAGGAATGCCATATTTTAATACACCACCGATTTCATGTAAAGCCTCGAATACAGTTACATCATAACCAAACTTAGCCATGTCACCGGCAAAAGTTAATCCGGCCGGTCCACTACCAATAACTGCAATTTTAATTCCATTTGGCTGAGCTACTTCCGGTACAGAAATCTGACCTAATTCACGCTCATAATCCGCAGCAAAACGTTCCAAGTGTCCAATTGCTACAGGCTCCTTCTTCATTTTCACCTCGTAAAAACACTTCGCCTCACATTGTTTCTCCTGAGGACAAACACGTCCGCAAACAGCTGGCAGAGCACTGGTTTCTTTAAGTACCTGAGCCGCCTTAAGGAATTCACCCTGTTCTATTCGCTTAATGAATTTAGGAATATTAATTTCTACCGGACATCCTGTAATACAAGTCGGATCAGGACAATCCAAACAGCGCTTTGCTTCATTAACAGCCTCTTCTTCCGATAGACCAGTGTTAACTTCAATATTAGATTTGATACGCACATTTGGTTCCACTTCACCCATATGGACACGGGTAAGGCCTGTGCGCTCTTTATTTTTAAGCAGTTTACGAATATCAACTCGCCATGCCTGCTCTCTTTCTTCTTTTAAAAATTCTTTTGTAACAGCCATAACTACTTATCTTCTTTAGATTTCAGATATTCATCTTCTGCTCCTTTTTCAATCTCTTTGTACCCATTCAGTCGAAGCAACATTTCATCAAAGTCAACCTGATGTGCGTCAAACTCTGGCCCATCCACACAAACAAACTTTGTTTTTCCTCCAACAGTAATACGACATGCTCCGCACATACCAGTACCATCCACCATAATAGTGTTTAAACTGGCTACGGTTGGTACATTATAATCTTTAGTAGTTAAAGCAGCAAACTTCATCATTATAGCAGGTCCTATAACTACCGCTTCATCTATTTGCTCACGCTCCATTACTTCTTTCATTCCATCGGTTACAAGGCCTTTTTTCCCATATGAACCATCGTCTGTCATCACAATTACTTCATCCGAATACTGAGAAATCTGCTCTTCCAGTATAATCAGATCCTTTGTGCGTGCAGCCAAAATGGTAATCACCTTATTACCTGCCTTCTTCAATGCCTCTACAATAGGTAATAATGGTGCAACACCAACTCCTCCTCCACAAGCCAAAACTGTTCCGACTTTTTCGATATGCGTGGCTTCGCCTAACGGCCCCACTAAATCTGTCAACTCATCACCAATGTTCAATTCGGTGATGCGACGCGATGAAACACCTACACGTTGAATCACCAACGTAATAGTTCCTCTTTCCGGGTTAGCGGCGGCAATAGTCAGCGGTATACGTTCGCCCGTTTCGCCAACTTTTACTATTACAAAATGACCGGCTCTGCGGGCTTTTGCAATGCGTGGAGCTTCTATTTCTAAACGTACTACGTTTTCTGAAAAATACTCCTTTTCAATAATTCTGTTCATTATAACAAACGGTTACTTTAGTTATATTAACTGAGACTAAAGATTATTAGATAGACAATGTTGTCTACCTACAGTTTAGAATTTCCAAATGTAAAAATAGCTATTGAATTAAACTGAAATCATGACATTAGTTACAAATTATTTATTTACACACATTCTAAACAAGAACCCCAATAACTTTACTTTTCAATAAGCTCTCATCTTCCTTTTATCTATCTAAAAATATGAATTTCTGTAAGTTATTCCCTAAAGTCTCCTTAAAAGATTAATTATCCTTTACGAATTAATTACAAAATGAATTTAACATGGCTATTTTCTTAAATCAGAATCATTTAGTAATTTGAATTATAGATTACAAAACTAAACTTCCCATAATGAATATTGAAGCCTATTTTAAACTCACCTATGGCTTGTACATCATTGCTACAAAGCTGAATGACAAACGTAATGGATACATTGCCAACACAGCGTTTCAGGTAACAGCTGAACCCTCACAAATTGCGATTAGCTGCAGCAAAGACAATTATACATGTCTGATGATCCGTCAAAGTGGCATTTTTTCCATATCTATCTTAAGTCAGGATGCCAGCGCTGAAATTATCGGATTATTTGGTTATAACACAGGTGAAAAACTCGATAAATTTAAAAGTATCAGCTTCACTGAATCAAAGACAGGTTCGCCTATTGTTACCGAGGATTGCATAGCCTGGTTCGATTGTAAGGTGAATCAACAGATTGATGTAGGATCGCATATTTTATTTATTGCGTCAATTGAAGAAAACGAGCTGATTGATCACATTTCGAAGCCATTGACTTATGCCTATTATCATGAAGTAAAAAAGGGACGCGCACCCAAAAATGCACCAACGTATATTGATGAATCCAAATTCAGCACCAAAGAGCAAAGTAAAGCTACCCCATCAACAAAACATAAATGCCTGGCATGCGGATATGTCTACGATGCCGATGAAGGAGATAGTGAATCTGGAATTTCTCCGGATACCTCCTTTGAGGAGTTACCTGAAGACTGGATATGCCCCACGTGCGGCTCATCAAAAGATGTGTTTGAAGCTATATAAAAACAGATCATATTTAGAAGCTTCCTAAATAAGGTATTTAAATTACTATAATAAGTTAAATGCTGTTGCGATATCTTATATTTGTTTGTCTTACCCAGACTTTAAAGAAGTTTCAATATAAAACAGACAAAAATGAGTAGTTTAAAAGGAACAAAAACTGAACAGAATTTATTAAAAGCATTTGCTGGTGAATCACAAGCCCGCAATCGCTATACGTATTTTGCCAAGCAAGCCAAAAAAGAAGGACTTGAGCAAATTTCTGCAATCTTTATGGAAACAGCAGAACAAGAAAGAGAACATGCTAAGCGTTTCTTTAAATTTTTAGAAGGTGGAATGGTTGAGATCACAGCCACTTATCCGGCTGGAATTATTGGTGATACAAAAGCTAACCTTCAGGCTGCGGCTGACGGTGAAAATGAAGAATGGACTGAACTGTATCCTGAATTTGCAAAGATTGCAGAAGAGGAAGGCTTTAAGGAAGTTGCTGTTGCGTTTAAAATGATTGCAAAGGTAGAAGCACATCACGAAGCAAGATACAGGAAGTTGTATCAAAACCTTGAAGAAGGAAAAGTTTTTGAAAAAGATGGTAAAGTGACCTGGATGTGCCGTAATTGTGGTTTTATCCATGAAGGAACAAAAGCTCCTAAAACATGTCCTGCATGTTTACACTCACAAGCTTATTTTGAAATAAACGAACCCAATTACTAGACCGCAGAGGTTACAGTATTGGCATACCGGAGGGCACTTTTTAGTAGCCCTCTTTTTTTTGTGTTGTTTAAAGCATGTATTTTTGCGTGGCAAAATTGATTACTATGAATATTGATGAACGTCTGGCAAATACACACTTTCCCTTACCGGCCATAAGGGAAGTCAACCAATCTAAACACCCATCAGGGATCAGCCTTGGTTTGGGAGAACTGAAAAGTTTTGAGGTCGACAACAAAATTTTTGATGCTTTAAAGAATTCATGGAATAATGGAGGTACTGCATATACACAAAACGCCGGCCTTCCACAATTGCGTGAGGCAGTGGCTAAAAATCAGGCTCACGAAGATGGTTATGATTATAACCAAGACCATGTTGTTATTACCATTGGTGTTCAAAATGCCATCTATACGTCCATTAAAACCCTGGCCAAGCTTGGGGCAAAGCGTGTGCTGATACCATCCATTCACTTTGGTATTTACAAAAAGATACCTGCTGAATTCGGGCTGGAAGTAATTACATATGCTTTAAAAGATGATTTTAGCATCGATTTGGAAAAGCTTGAGAAGCTAATTTGTGATGATGATATATTTATTCTGAATTCCCCATCTAATCCAACGGGAAAAGTTTTTTCCGGTAACGAACTTGAGGCGTTAAGTACATTATTATCTGCTAAGCTAACAAAGGGCTATGCCATATCAGATGAAATATACTCCAGCCTTGTGTATGACGGGAATGGTTTTCAATCATTTTCGAAGTATTTTAACCGAACAATTATTGCCAACGGCATTTCAAAAAGCGGTGCGGTGGCTGGCCTTAGAGTTGGTTGGTTAATCACCCAAAACCTTCAACTCGCCAAGGCTTTCACATCAAATAATGCGACAATAATAAGCACCCCTCCTACTATCAATCAGTTTGCTGCCTTACCTATTGTAGAAGGAGAAACCAGGGAAACGATCGGAAAATACAATAAGATTTTAAAAGCGAATAGAGACAAAGTAATTACGCTACTGGAAAAGCTAAAAATTCCGTATAATTCGCCACAGGGAAGCTTTTATATCTTTCCAAAACTAAGTGGTTTATTTGGATCACGAGTAAAAGAGTTCTGCCTTGAAACTGCAGCTAAAGAAAATGGTATTGTGGTGATTCCGGGCATTGCCTTTGGAGCCCCTGATTACATTCGAATTTCACTGGCCACAAACGACATTGATGAACCTCTTAGACGACTGGAAGAGGCAATAGTAAACTATACAAAATAAAAAAAGGTGCCATTGGCACCTTTTTTCTTTATAATAAATAACGCTTAGTCGTTGAAGTGATAAAGGAAAACAATCTCACCTTCATAAGCTGGTTTTCTGCTTCCTTCTATTTCTAATTTGATACCAATGTTGGCACGTGTCACACCGCGCAGGTTAACTGCATTAACCACTTTGGCGTGAAGACGCACCTTACTATTAACCAATACAGGCGCATTGAACTTTAATTTTTCAATACCATAGTTCACTTGCATTTTCAGGTTTTGTACATCTACAATCTGATTCCATAGGTGCGGTAGAATTGAAATAGTCAAATATCCATGAGCTATGGTATTTCCGAAAGGCGACTCAGTCTTTGCCTTTTCAATATCAGTATGAATCCATTGATGATCTAATGTAGCGTCAGCAAAAAGATTAATTTGTTCTTGTGTAAATTCATGATAGTCAGAAATACCCAGATCACTACCAATCAATTTTTCTAACTCATCAAAACTTTTAATAATTACCTTACTCATTGTATAAATATTTATATCTCATAATTAAGGCTGCTAAGATAAAATAATCATTCAAATTCTCCCATTATCATTTTTTCCATAATTCCACAAGCGGAATTTAATGGCCGCCAGATAACGCTGATTTTCGCTGAAAGTACTTTCTTTTATTTGACCGAACAAAATCTGTGATAGTCTGCGAAATAATCAGGAAGTAGGATAAACCTGAAGATGTTAGGTTCTAACTTATAATGTAATTTTCTGAAGGAAATATCGAAAACGTTTGCAAATCAGGCTGATAATTTATTTGTCCGATTAAATGCGATCTTTAAAACTCCAAATACAATCCACCAAATACACACAACCATCAATTTATCAGTTCTTTACCAATTAGATTTCTAAGTTATTTGAGTTATGTAGCTTTACCCTTCTTCCTCAGATATGCCTCAAAAAAAGAAGGGTCTTCGTAAATTGCCTGATAGAATATTAATGATTCTGCGATTTTATTTGGCTTTAATAATAATTTACAATGATGCGACTTAGAACTTTTAGTATCTGGATCTTCCTATTTATATGGTCTTCTGTTTATGCGCAAAATGATCAACGACAATTTGTCAATGCTGAACTTAAGCAAAGTCAACTCTACTTAGAGCTTAATGATGGCACAATTATCATTACACCATATTCCGATACCAACCTGGAGGTTCATTTTATTAAAGAAGGAACATCAACTCCGTTTCCTTCATATGCTATAGCGGACGATAGTCATTCTGATAATGTAACTTTTAAAGAGCATGATACGGAGATTACTTTTTCTACCGCAAAGGTTGATGTGAAAGTGACTAAATCGCCTTTTCAGATTAAGTACTATCATCATGGAGAACTACTTTTAAGTGAAGAGCAAGGATTTTTCAGCAGTGATAGCATCAGTGGTTTTCGTTTTCATTTGGACAATAGCGAACAGTTAATGGGTGGTGGCGAGCGCGCCTTTGGTAAAATGGATCGTCGTGGCAACAAGCTGAAGCTTTACAATCAGGCCAGCTATGGCTATGAAACCCACGCGGAACTGATGTACTATTCAATGCCGCTAGTAATATCTTCCAACAAATATATGCTCGGCTTTGACAATGGAGCCTCAGGATGGCTTGATTTGGGCTCAGAGGAAGAAAATATATTACAATTTGATGCGGTTGGTGGCAGGATGAGTTACTTCATAGTGGTTGCTGACACATGGAAAGATTTAGCGGTGAACTTCACGGAATTAACCGGACGTCAACCAATGTTGCCCCGGTGGTCATTAGGCAATATAAGTTCGCGCATGGGGTATCGCTCACAGGAAGAGGTTGAAAATGTCATTAACAAATATATTGAAGATGATATACCACTTGACGGAATTGTACTGGATTTATACTGGTTTGGCCCGGATGTAAAAGGTCATATGGGAAATCTCGAATGGGATCTTGATTCGTTTCCTGAGCCTCAAAAGATGCTTGATAACAATCGCAACAAGGGCGTAAAAACAGTTTTAATTACAGAGCCATTTATACTCAATACCAGTAAAAAGTATCAGGAGTGTGCTGATTTAAATCTATTGGGGACTGACTCAATCGGGGCGCCCTACATTTACGATTTCTACTTTGGAACCACTGCATTGCTTGATATATTCAAACCGGAAGCCAAAGAATGGTTTTGGAACATCTATAAAAAACACACCTTGAGTGGCGTTGATGGTTGGTGGGGTGACCTTGGCGAGCCAGAGGTTCACCCTCCAGGCTTACAGCACGTAAACGGTCGCGCTGATGATGTGCATAATATTTATGGACATGAATGGGCGCAGACGGTTTACGAAGGATACCAGGAAGATTTCCCGGATGTAAGGCCGTTGATTCTGATGCGATCAGGCTTTATCGGATCACAACGTTATGGTATGATCCCTTGGTCGGGTGATGTTAACCGGACATGGGGTGGATTACAGTCGCAGGTAGAAATTTCGCTTCAAATGAGTATGCAGGGATTGGCTTATATGCACTCTGATCTTGGTGGATTTGCCGGCATTTATAAGGATGCTGAGCTTTATACCAGATGGCTACAGTACGGTACTTTTCAGCCTGTATACCGCACCCACGCGCAGGAAGATGTACCTCCTGAACCAATATTTTGGGACGATACAACCAAAGCCATTACGCGAGATTACATTAAACTTCGCTATCAGTTAATGCCTTATAATTACACGCTGATGCACGAGAACTCCACAACAGGTGTTCCTATGATGCGTCCATTGCTTTATGCAGAAGATAAAACTGAATTATTAAATGAAACAAACACCTACTTATGGGGCGAACATTTTTTAGTATCGCCAATTGTAAAGAAAGGTATTACTTCTCAAAAGGTTTATTTACCATATGGATCAGTCTGGGTTAATTATTTTACTGGTGAGAAATATTCAGGAGGGCAATATATCGATGTAAAGGTAGACATTGAAAATATCCCTGTTTTTGTTAAAGCAGGAGCATTTATACCAATGACCGTAGCTTTTCAGAACACTGAAAAGTACAATACCAAGAATCTGACAGTTCATTATTATCACGATCAAACCGTATCGAAAGCAAATGGCTATATGTATAATGATGATGGTAAAACAAAAAACAGCTACCAGCAAAAGAAATATGAAGATCTAACATTTGAAAGCTATCACGATAATCATCTGACTTTCAAGATTACGCCGAATCGTTATTCATACGATGGTATGCCTGACAAGAGAAACATTGAATTGGTAGTTCATCATTTTGATGACAAAAGCAAATATGTAAAGATTAACGGCAAATCATACAAAGTACAAAAGTCTCTTAAGAGCTATAAAAACAAGCCGACTGGAGCTTTTTATGATTCGGAATCCGGGCAACTGCATATTCGGTTTGTTCAGGCAAATGACCCAATTGAAATTACAACAAAATAAAACTATACCATGCAGAAATTAGGACTCACGGCATTGATTCTGGCACTTATGATTATTGGATGCCAGCATCAACAAAAGGAAAAAGAAGCTACTGAAGCACCACAAAAAAAAGCGGTCGTTTACCAGGTATTTACACGGCTATTCGGCAATACCAACACAACTAATAAACCCTGGGGCACGATTGAAGAAAATGGCATCGGTAAATTTGAAGACTTTACTGACAAGGCTTTAGATGAAATCAGAGAGCTTGGTGTAACGCATATTTGGTATACAGGTGTCCCACACCATGCGGTTATCAATGATTATAGCCAATATGGTATTTCTGACGATGATCCTGATGTGGTTAAAGGTCGAGCCGGCTCGCCATACGCTGTAAAAGATTATTACAATGTCAATCCGGATTTAGCCGTTGATCCTTCAAAGCGTTTGGATGAGTTCAAAGCTCTGATTCAACGCACTCATAAGCATGGTATGAAAGTAATTATCGACATTGTACCAAATCATGTTGCGCGCCATTATGAAGGCAGAAATAATCCTGAAGGCATATTGGATTTTGGTGTTAATGATGATCGCACAGTTGAATATGCCCGTGATAATAATTTTTATTACATCCCTGGCGAATCATTTAAAGTGCCAGAACCCGAAAACAACTACAAACCTTTAGGTGGCGAATCCCATCCTTTGGCAGATGGTCAATTTGACGAAAATCCGGCAAAATGGACAGGCAATGGCTCTCGCCTTTCACAACCGGGATTTCATGATTGGTATGAAACAGTGAAAATCAATTATGGGGTAAAGCCCGATGGAAGCAAGGATTTTCCTCAACTACCAGAGGACTACGTCCAAATGGATTATAAGGCTCATTATGAATTTTGGAAGGATAAGGATTTACCTGATTCATGGTATAAATTCCGTGATATTGCCCTTTATTGGACGAAGCTTGGCGTAGATGGTTTTCGTTTTGATATGGCCGAAATGGTGCCTGTTGAGTTTTGGAGTTTTATGAATTCATCCATCAAAACGGCTAATCCGGATGCTTTCTTACTAGCTGAAGTCTACAATCCAAGCCTTTATCGTGATTACATTCATATTGGTAAAATGGATTATTTGTATGATAAAGTAGAGCTGTACGATACAATTAAGCACATCATGCAGGGACATGGCTTAACTGATAATCTTCCGGCCATTCAGGATAGCTTAAAGGATATTGAGCATCACATGCTACACTTCCTTGAGAATCATGATGAACAGCGCATTGCAAGTCCTGAGTTTGCAGGAAATGCCGAAAAAGGCTTGCCTGCTATGGTTGTATCCACCACGATTAGCACTGCTCCTACCATGATCTATTTTGGGCAGGAAGTAGGTGAACCAGGTGCCGAAGATGCCGGATTTGGTTCGAACAGCAGAACCAGTATTTTCGATTACATTGGTGTACCGCACCATCAGCGATGGGTAAACAATGGTGCATTTAATGGTGGTCAATTGTCATCTGAGGAAAAAGCGCTTCGTGATTATTACAAGCGCCTGCTAAACTTCTCCATTAAGAGTTCGGCCTTAATGGGCGAATATGAGGAGATTCATTCATACAACAGGAATAATACGGCTGATTATGGCGATAAAATCTTCAGTTTTGTGCGCTGGAGCAATGATGAACGGTTGATTATTGTTTCCAACTTTTTGGCCGACCAATCTCAGTCATTTGAATTATTGATTACATCAGCTTTAATAAAAAAATGGAACTTAAAAGATGGAGAATATCCTATATCAGATGCTTTATTCGGTAGTTCGAATAAGATGAAAGTAGAAGATGGTATCGGCCATATTCAGATAAAATTAGACCCGCTTGAATCATTCATTTATCAGGTTAAATAACATACACACAAACAGTCATAAAGTTGAAAGGTTAAGGTTCTTAATTGAGCTTTAGCCTTTTTCTTAGCCACTTAAGGTCTCAAGTGCACTTAGCGACTCATTCCAATCTGACGTTTCACCCAAAATCATGAAAGTTTTCATGATAAGGATTTAATCTCATTTAAGGATGATTATCTTTGAAAGAAAAACATGACACCCTTAACCAACACCTATAGCCCATTTGAGGAAAAACTAAATATTTACACGCACCTGACAGGAATTATTCTTGGGATTCCAGCAGTTATCTTACTTGTAATTAAAGCTTCAGGCCCCATTAGTTTGATTGCGTTCCTGATATATGGCCTTTGTATTATTTCACTTTTCACAGCTTCTACTCTATACCACTCGGCAAAGGAGCAAGAAAAAAGGCTGAAACTTAAAGTATTTGATCATTGTGCAATTTATTTGATGATCGCGGGTTCTTATGTACCATTTCTTCTTTTAGGTGTTGCCAATACGTTTGCCTATTGGCTTTTGGCAGGCGTTTGGACGTTAGCTCTTGCCGGCATTATCTTGAAATTATTCTATACAGGACGTTTTCGTTTGTTATCAACCATTAGCTATGTGTTACTTGGCTGGATAGTAGTTATCGCAAGTAAATCATTAATAGACAACCTGACAAAAGACGCGCTGGTATGGTTAGCGATAGGCGGTTTCTTCTATACTTTCGGCGCTGTTTTGTACCAGATTAAGCGCATTCCTCTAAACCATGCTATATTCCACATTTGCGTGCTTGCAGGTGCTTATGCACACTTCCATGCCATTTACTGGCACTTACCATTTTAAAGAATATCGTCGAGTAGTGAATTAAAATCCGGAAAGGCAAAGTGAAATCCGTCCTTTTGGAGGCGTTTTGGCACTACCTTTTGCCCTACCATTAAAGCATCGGCACCATCGCCTAATACAAGTCTTAATATAGCTTTTGGAACTGTTGGTAGAATGGATTTTCGGGTACGTTTTTTCAATGCTTCAGTAATCTCTAGGTTGGATAGCATTTCGGGTGCTACAAGATTGTAAATACCACTTGACGCATCACGCTGAATCAGGTACCACATGGCACTCAATACGTCCTTTAAATGGATGAAGGGAAATACCTGATGCCCATCTCCCAACTTGGCACCTAAGCCCATTTTAAATGGTCTAAGCATTTGTGGAAACGCACCACCATTTTTACCCAGAACAACACCCAAACGTAATATGCACAAACGAACATTGTCAATGCGTTGGACTTTAAACGCCTCAGCCTCCCATTTCTGGCACACATCACTCAAAAAGTCACCTGCGTAATTGGTCGAAAACTCATCATGTACCTCATAGCTATCATAGATGCCTACGGCTGATGTTGAAATCAATAAATCAGGCTTCTCATCCATCGTATGGATCGCATTTACCAATTTATGTGTTGTATTAACCCTGCTATTCAGTATCTCTTTTTTATAAGCTGCAGTCCATTTTTTTGAGGCGATGGGTGCGCCTGCCAGATTAATTATAACGGAGCTATTTCCGATAACGTGAGCCAGATCCTCAACCTTACCTTTTAAATGCTTTCGTTTAATGCGAATAATATGAAAGTCGTTATCTGAAAGGAATTTACATAAGGCTGATCCAATAAAGCCGGTTGCTCCGCTTATTGCTATACTTCTATTTCGTAGCCCTGCTGGCATAATTTGTTACTGTTTGGTGTAAAATACGTTATTTTTTACTTGTATTCAGATACTCTTGCAACTCATCTTCTGTCACCCCCATCTCCATTTGTCCTTTGCTAAAAAAGGAAATTCTCCCGGTCTCCTCAGATACAACAATTGCCATGGCATCTGTAGATTCTGTTATACCCATGGCTGCTCTATGGCGTAAACCAACGCGCTTGGGTAAATCAATATTTTGAGAAACAGGCAAAATACATCCTGCCGCCTTTATCTTATTTCCGGTAATTATAACAGCTCCATCATGCAATGGACTGTTTTTAAAGAAAATATTCTCCAATAAACGGGACGAAATAACGCCATTAATCAACTCCCCGGTTTGCACGTAGTCCAACAATTCAGAGTCTTTTGTAATAACCACTAAAGCACCTGTTTTTGTCTTGGCTAGAGACATACATGCCCGAACGACCGGTTTGTTATAGATGTCCATCATGCCTTTATTTGATTGCGACATAAACACCTTATCCAAAGAAAAGCGCGATGTAACATTGTATTTTGATCCTAACAGCAATAAAAAACGCCTGATCTCCTGCTGGAAAACGACGATAAAAGCAACCACACCCACATTGACAATATTGTCTAATATAGTGGATGACAGTTCCATCCCAAAGGTTTTGATCAAAATCCAAAAGAGGATAAACGCAAAAATCCCAATTGTAATATAAAGCGCCACAGTACCTTTAATCAGTTTATATATTCTAAACATCAAATAGGCTACCAGCACTATATCTATCAGGTCAATAAAACGTATATCAAGAAATGTCATTTAGCAATCAGGCATTTTTAAGTTGACGCACTAAATTAATACATTCTACGGCTTCTTTGACATCATGGACCCTTAAAATATTTGCTCCATTCATTAAAGCAATGGTATTTAAGGCTGTTGTTCCGTTTAAAGCATCTTTAGCTTCAATATCCAGGAGCTTATATATCATCGATTTACGAGAGATGCCAACCAATAAAGGGAGCTTAAAAAGTTCGAACTGCTTTAATTCACGCAACAGCTCATAATTATGCTCCAAAGTCTTTCCAAAGCCAAATCCTACATCTAAAATAACATCTTTAGCTCCATATTGGCTTAGCTTCTTTAGTTGCTCTGCAAAAAACAACGAGATATCTCCAATCAAATTTTTATACACCGGATTGTGCTGCATATTCTGAGGAGTTCCCTGCATATGCATCAAAATATAAGGCACCCCCAACAGTGCTATTGTTGGAAACATTTCGGCATCCATCATTCCTCCTGAGATATCATTAATGATGTCTGCTTCATATTCTTCAACGACGATTTTTGAGATATTGGCGCGGAAAGTATCAACTGAAAGAACAGCATCCGGATATTTTTTACGAATCCATTCCAATGATTGTCGCAACCTGCGTTCTTCTTCGGCAGCATCAACATGAAAGGCACCTGGTCGGGATGAGTAAGCACCTATGTCGACAATATCTGCCCCTTGCTCCAAAATCTCCTCGCATCGTCTTTCAATATCTGCTTGTAACTGGTATTTACCGCCATCAAAAAATGAATCGGGTGTGATATTAAGAATACCCATCACTTTGGGTGTATCAAAATCAATTAATTGACCTTTTATATTGACAGTTTGCATTTTAACTCTATTAATTCAGATTAAATATTAACAACTTAAACATAGCTGGTGTAAAATTGTTAAGATTTACAAAGCTAGAAACAAATCTTTAGCTTCATCAGATAAATGCGAACAAACTTTATCAGCTGGTCATAGCATTTCGGTACTGATGAGATTAATTAACATTATTAACGCAATAAAGTAAATAGAGAATTTTTTCATTAAATAAATATCCTGATATAATATTCATATATAGTTCATTACAAGGCCGCCACAGTTTACTAACAAACGTTAAAGCCTCATTTTTTTAATCAAGGGATGAAGAATGTTCTATATTTGCGGATGTACAAAGCATGTTAATAATTGAGTTGTATTAACTGCTTTAATTCAGGGAAAATATTATTAATACACAAATAAATACCTTGTAATTATGAAAGTAACCGTTATTGGAGCAGGAAATGTAGGTGCGACTTGTGCCGATGTTTTAGCTTACCGCGAAATCGCCAATGAAGTTGTTTTGGTGGATATTAAAGAAGGCATTGCTGAAGGTAAAGCGCTTGACATCTGGCAGAAATCCCCAATTAATTTGTACGATACACGCACGACAGGCTCTACAAATGATTACGAAAAAACATCCGGATCTGATGTTGTAGTTATTACCTCTGGACTACCGAGAAAACCAGGAATGACGCGTGATGACCTTATTTCAACAAATGCCGGCATTGTAAAATCTGTAACTGAGCAGGTTGTTAAGCACTCACCAGACGCAATTATTATAATTGTATCGAACCCACTGGATGTGATGACGTATCAGGCGCACTTAACATCAAAGTTCCCACGTACAAAAGTAATGGGTATGGCAGGTATTCTTGATACTGCTCGTTACCGTGCTTTCCTTGCTGAGGAATTAAATGTATCTCCGAAGGACATTCAGGCAGTTTTAATGGGTGGCCATGGTGATACTATGGTACCACTTCCACGTTACACAACGGTTGGTGGTATACCTGTTACCGAATTAATTGAAAAAGACAAGTTAGATGCGATCGTTGAACGTACTAAGTTTGGCGGTGGTGAACTTGTTAAGTTAATGGGCACTTCGGCGTGGTATGCTCCGGGATCAGCTGCTGCTCAAATGGTAGAAGCCATCGTAAGGGATCAACGACGCGTTTTCCCGGTTTGCATTAAGCTTGAAGGAGAATATGGCATTGATGACTGCTATCTTGGAGTTCCTGTAATTCTTGGTAAAAATGGTGTTGAGAAAGTTATTGAACTTGATTTAAATGCAGACGAGCAAGAGTTGTTACAAACTAGTCGCAAGCACGTACTGGAAGTAATGAATGTCCTTGACAATAATTCATAGCGGACTCTAAATCAAAACTATTATATACAATTATGAAAGGGGATAACTGGAAACAGTTATCTCTTTTTATTTTCAAAAGATTTTGAAAGCGACTCAACTTCTATTTATAAGTATTTGATAACGTTTCTACTACAGAAAGCACACCATCAACTTTAAACTCGAAAACAGTATAACTTAGATCAAATCATCCTTCCATTAAACTATTTTTTGCATCA
>DIYS01000136.1 GCA_002429115.1 Saccharicrinis sp. UBA6048
ATGAACGAAGGCTTGTTTGAATACAGGATACAGTGAAAATCGTTTAAGTTTATATTTTCCTGTAAATTTTAATTGGATGTCTGGCGTTAACCTGGCCAAGCTATAGTCATTAACTTCTTTTGATCTGATCTTAGAATCAGGAACGAGAAGCGTTAATTCAGATTCCTCGGTTTTTGTCAATCCTTCTTCAAGCTGCTTGATCAGCAGGTAATCTTTTACAGGCAGGTTATAGGCTTCTGCCGGATGTTTTTGAAGTTGATCTTTGTATTTATACTTTGATTGATCCGCACTTAGGCTGATAGTGGTATCAACCTCCAGATCGTTTTTTAGTTCCGGATGCATTTCTAAAAACTCAAAAAGCATCGTTTTATCCTGGTCAGACAATTGGTCTTCAAGATAATCCAGGATAAATGCTTCATAGTTATTTTTATCAATTATCATACTAAAACTTCAATATTACCAATGTATTCTTTTAAAAATTTGCGCGCTCTGAAGATGTAAACTTTCACCTGGGCTTCAGACAGGTTAGTGATGTCAGCAATTTCTTTGTATGAATATCCTTCATAATCACGCATCATTACTACCATCCGCTGGCTTTTAGGCAGTCGTTCAATGGCTTTGTGCAATACCTCATTCAGATCACTGTAGCCACTTGTGTAGCTGTGTTTTTTAGTGTCTACTTCATCCCATTGGGCCTGCTTTTTTTCTCTTCGGGTTAAATCGATCAGGGTGTGATAGGCAGCAGAGAAGAGGTAGCTTTTAACCTTGGCGTAGTTAACCTCGGCATGTTTTTTCCATAGCTTTTCATAAGTATCCTGAATGATGTCTTTTGCTTTATCCTCATCCTTAATGTTTTTAAGAATAAAGCGATAAACCCCATCGGAATACTGATTTACGGCCTGGTTAAACTCTTCTACTGTCATGCTTTTTGTCTATAGACATTGATAGGACGCACTTGTTTTGGAATATGTTACACACGTGAGGTACTTTTTTTTCGGATCGTAGCTTAAGTAGGTAAGCTGTAAATAAAGATACGATCCTTACTTCTTTTTTCAGGCTCGCATCTTAAGTGCATGATGCAAATCAAAGCCGCGATCCTTTTCTTCTATTTGAGGTTCGCATCTTATTCTCATGATGCTTACTAAGCTGCAATTCCATTGAATTATCAACGCTGTTTAATTTTAAATTGCCGATAGCCATAAAACGGAATGTCGCTTACCATGAATGTGTCAACCCTTGATAGGCTTGGTCCTTTTCGGCATTCGCATAAAAAATGATGAATATTTTCGCATTCTCCTTCAGCATCAATCTCCACTTTGCCATCTGGTAAATTTTGAACGTAGCCATTAATGTTATGATTTCTGGCGCCGTCGGCAACAAAATAGCGGAATCCTACACCTTGTACTCTGCCATCTACAATTACTCTTACCCGCTTCATATTGTCTCTATGTTCAGTTTGCTTTCCTAAATTTATGCAAGTCTTTGTCGTAAGGAAAGAGTTTTAGCGAATAAATTTGTTTAATTACCTTTGTGCGCCTAACTATATTAATCAATGGAACTACTTCAAACCAGTTATTTTGCCCTGTTTGTTATCATCTGTCTGGGCTTTATCATCGGAAATTTAAAAGTAAAAGGCGTCTCGCTGGACATATCAGCCATCATTTTTGTGGCGCTTGTATTCGGACATTTTGGTATTGTTATGCCAGGTATACTTGAGAAGATCGGGCTGATACTTTTCATTTATACAATCGGAGTACAGGCTGGTCCTGGTTTTTTCGATTCGTTTCAAAAAAACGGGCGTAACTTAGCTTTATTGGCCACAGTCGTTATTATTTCGGCTTCGCTAATGGCCTTTGTGCTATATCATGCTTTTGATCTGGATATGCCAATTGTAACGGGCTTACTTACCGGGGCATTGACATCGACACCTGGTTTGGCGGCAGCTATTGAAACTACAAATTCTCCATTGGTGTCCATTGGTTATGGTGTGGCTTATCCATTTGGTGTAATCGGGGTGATTTTATTTGCTAAGTTCTACCCGAAAATTATTCGCGCTGACATCAAAAAGGCCGAAAAGGATTATGAAAAGAATGCTGAAGCTGGCCATCCTGAGATTAAACACATCAACTTAAAGGTTGAGAATGAAAATGTGATCGGAAAGACGATTGGGCAATTGCGGGTTCGTTCAATGACGCAGGCGGTGATTTCACGTGTTATGCAAGATGGACATGCTATAACGCCAAAAAACAATACGGTTCTTAGCAAAGGTGATCTTTTAAGAGCAGTTGGAACCGGCGATGCACTGGAAAAAATTACCATGTTGATTGGTTCAGCCACAGAAGAGGAAGTGCCCCTTGCTGCCGGTTATGAAGTACAGTCTATTTTGGTGACAAATACCGAAGCTGTTAATAAGGCCTTGAGTGTGTTTAACCTGTGGACCAATTACCAGGCAACAGTTACCCGCATCCGACGAAGTGGAATTGATATCACCCCAACACCATCTATCAAACTGCAGATGGGTGACAAAGTAATGGTGGCTTGTAGTCGTGAAAATATGAAGCAAGTGATCCGTATTTTTGGCAATAATGATAAAAAACTCTCAGATACAGATTTCTTCCCGGTAGCTGCTGGAATCGTATTAGGTGTGTTATTCGGAAAAATGTCGCTTTCATTTGGTGGTTCATTTTCATTCAGTCTTGGTTTGACCGGAGGTGTGCTTGCTGTCTCAATGATTCTGGCTCGAATAGGGCGTACAGGACCTGTTATTTGGAGTATGTCAGGTGCGGCCAACCAGTTATTGCGCCAATTGGGATTAATGCTGTTTTTAGCCTCTGTGGGCACCAAGGCTGGAGCAACACTTGTAGATACCTATCAAAATTACGGAGTGCAATTATTTGTAGTTGGTGGGATATTAACCCTGTTCCCGATGATAATGGCTGTAGTTGCCGCTTATTTCATGAAGTCTATGAATATTCTAATCCTGCTTGGAACAATCACTGGTTCAATGACCAGTACACCAGGATTGGCAGCTGTTGATAGCATGACCGATAGTAATGCTGCTGCTATTGCTTATGCAACTGTTTATCCTGTAGCAATGGTTCTACTGGTTATATGTGTGCAGATTTTGGGATTAATTTAATGGTGCCCAAATCAATATTTGAGTTGAGTTGTTAATAACAAAACGATTAATAATTCTATAGACTATGAAAAATTCTAACCCGTTTAAAATTTTTATGGTTGCGGCCATAATGATAAGCTCTTTAAATGTGTTGGCACAAAATCCAACCAGCTCAACCGGAACAGTGCAACAAACCTATCAACTTGAACAATCTGCTAAGAAACCAACGTCTAATACTGGCAGGCGAATAGAATTAACACCCATCTATGGTTATTCGCTGAATGGAAGTGTTAATTTATACAGAGCCAAGTTTAAAATGGAAAATGCCGCCCATTACGGAGGGATTTTATCTGTAGAGGTGATGCCTGGTGTATTAGGAGAATTCTCATACACACGATCAAATACAACTGCCCGATATGATGATTTTGTATCAGGAGAAAGGACAGATTATGATATGATGATTGACTATTTCCAATTGGGTGGTGTAAAAGAGGTCACCAAAGGGCCAATAGTTCCTTACGGAATACTATCATTAGGAGTTACCTGGTTTAATTTTCAAACGCATGGTGTTTCTGATCATGTTTCTTTTTCGGGGGTACTTGGTGGCGGTGTTAAATATTTCTTTAGCGATCGCCTTGGCATCCGTTTACAAGGGCGCTTATTATTGCCAATGTATTTTTCCGGTGGTGGATTATTTGTTGGAATAGGGGGTGGAGGCACAAGTGGAGGAGTTGGTATTAGTACTGGCGTAATTGCTGTTCAGGGAGATTTCTCAGGAGGACTGATATTCAGATTTTGATGATACAGAAATCAAGGAGTTGACTTAAGAAGTTTTTTATCATCCTGAAATACATAACTGGAAGTTAGCAAACGATAAAATATCAATAGATTACCACGAAGGCTCAATGTTCACTAAGATAAATCTTAATGTTCTTTGAGCCTCGTAGTATAGTTTATAATCTATGAATCCATAAAGAATCTTTTCAGTTCTTTGATGGTTTCTGATTTATCGTTTATGTAGTCCACATTCTTTGGTATCCGGATTTTCCCACCACCAGCGGCCGGCACGTACATCTTCACCTTTTTCAATGGCGCGGGTACAAGGCTGGCAACCAATGCTTGGATAGCCTTTATCGTGCAAAGTATTGTAAGGAACACCCTTTTCTTTGATATAATCCCAAACTTGCTCTTCAGTCCAGTCAGCCAGAGGGTTAATCTTCAAAAGATTGTTATTAGCATCCCACTCAACTTTATCAATATCAGCTCGTGTTACAGACTGAGAAGCGCGTAGACCACAAATCCATAAATCCAGCCCTTTAAAGGCACGTTGTAAAGGTTCAATCTTACGGTTAAAACAGCATTCTTTTCGGTTTTCTACACTTTCGAAAAACAGGTTAATCCCTTTGGCATTAACCATTTTCTGAACCTTCTTCCTCTTAGGAAAATAGACTTCAAGGTTCTTTTTGTATTTGCGGGATGTGCGATCAATCAAGTCATAGGTTTCCGGAAACAAACGGCCTGTATCAAGGGTAAATATTTTTGTTTTAGGATTGATGTTGACAATCATTTCGGTTAGCACCTGATCTTCGGCTCCAAGGCTTGATGCCAAGCCAATTTTATCACCAAAACGATCAATAAAATAGTTCAATATCTCTTCAGCTGTAGACGAGGCAAACTGCTCGTTCAACTGCTTAATTTCATCTGTTTGCATAGTCAATTATTTTGTGCAAAGATAATAATTAACAAAAAACGGATAACACCTTTCTGCATATACAGTTTTGAAAGGTGTTATCCGCTCAATTTCTCGATTAATATTTTTATCCGAAGCAAACGCCCATGCTGCGTCCCTGATCAATCAGGTAATGATCAGGATTAACCAGCCTTAGTTTACCGCCTACTTCTTCGAGTGGAACAGAAGTAATAACATCATTCTTTAGCGAAACCATTGTGCCGAATTCGCCCCTGTATATTAACTCAGCGGCATAAGCTCCATATCGGGTGGCTAATATTCTGTCCTGGGGACTAGGTGTACCACCTCGTTGAATATAACCCAAAATCGTTTCCCTGGTTTCAAGCCCGGTCATTTTCTGAATTTTCTTTCCGATGTAACTGGCGGCTGATTTTTTCTTTGGTTTGTCAATTCCCTCAGCAACAGCAACAATAGAGTAGGGCTTACCTACTTTACTACGCTCTAGTAAGTAATTGTAAACATTATCAAGATCAAACTCAAGTTCAGGTAAAAGAATAACGTCACCACCGGCAGCAATCCCTGAGTGTAAAGTAATCCATCCGGCGTTGTGACCCATTAACTCAATCACCATTACGCGTTTATGCGAGTTGGCAGTTGTATGCAGGCGGTCGATGGCTTCAGTCGCAATATTAACCGCCGAATCAAAACCAAAGGTCGCGTCAGTGCCCCAAACATCATTATCAATCGTTTTTGGTATGCCAATGACATTAAGTCCCTCTTTCGATAGTAGATTAGCCGTTTTTTGCGTGCCATTACCTCCAATGCATACCAATGCATCCAAACCGAGTTTTTCGTAATTTTCTTTTATGACTTGTGGCTTATTAACAGGGTCTCCCTCTTCGATTTTAAAGGGCTTAAAACGTGATGTTCCCAATATGGTACCACCCACAGTGATAATACCCGATAAATCTTTCTCCTCCATCTGTTGCGCTTCCATATTCATCAAGCCACTAAAACCATTTGCTATACCAACCACTTCCATCTGGTATTTAACAATGGCAGTTTTTCCAACTCCACGGATAGCAGCATTGATTCCCGGACAATCGCCTCCTGCCGATAATATCCCAATTCTTTTCTTACCTGTTCCCATAGTTTATATCTCTTAATTTTTGATCCGATGAATCGTTAATTAGTCACGTAAATTACATTTTTTTCGCTTATAAATCGACGGCTTGTTTGTTAAGTCTCTCATTCATGAAATACCAACAGTGGTATATCGGTGTGAAACAGGATTTTGCGGGTAATGCTAGGATGTAATATTTTTGAAATCATATTTCGTTTATGGCGAGTCATTGCTATCAGATCAATTGCCTTTTCATTAGTGAATTCATCAATTGAATTGATAAAGTCATCCCCGCTTATAAATTCGAATTCGATAGAGTAGTTGCGATAAGTCTGTTTGCAATAATAACGCATGGCTTCAAGCCGCTTTTTGTCCCATACGTCTGGTAGACCGGCTTTAAAATGAACGGCAAAAATATGGGTTTTAAATGGTGTTATTAAGCGGATGAGCTTATGTAAGGAGCGATAGTCGGAATCGCTAAAGTCGGTAACAAATAACACATTACTGATGCGATCAACATCCACCGTTGACTCCGCCGGAACCGCCAATACAGGTACTTTTGCATTTTTGATAACATCACTGGTAACACTTCCCAGCAATTCTTTTATTGTTTCCCCTTTGCTGCGTGTTCCCATAACAATGGCATCCGGCTCTTCTTTAATACTAATATCAACAAGGATATCTTCAGGGTAGCCGGATTCAAGCCTTGTAATCAGGTTGATGTGTTGTTTTTGTTCGGACGTTAGTTTGCTATTAATTTCAGCTCTTAAATCGTCTAATTTCTTTTGTATTTCAGCTTCGGAAGAAGTATCCGTGGCTTCTTTAATAGGGGAGCTGCAACTTAGCAGTGTTATGGTTGACGGTATTTTTTGTCCCAGTTTAATGGCATAATTAACTGCATTTAAAGATGTTTTGGAGAAGTTAACCGGGACAAATAAACGTACCATATCTGTAATATTTAAATGAGCATTTATCCCAAGTTACGAATAATGCAGACTTTATAAAAATAAAAAAGCCGGCTTGCGACCGGCTTTACTTACAATATATGAGTTTGTTAGATGATTAGCATAGCGTCACCATAAGTTCCAAAGCGATATTTTTCTTTTACAGCAATATCATAGGCCTCCATAACGAAATCATAACCGCCAAATGCCGCTACCATCATCATTAAGGTAGATAATGGCAGGTGGAAGTTTGAGATCATTGAGTTAGCCACCTGGAATTCATATGGAGGGAAGATGAATTTATTAGTCCATCCTTCAAATGGCTTAACATGCCCAAAGGTTGAAACCGAACTTTCTAAAGTACGCATTACAGTTGTACCAACAGCACATACGCGTTTCTTGCGGTCTTTACCCTGGTTAATGACTTTTGTAGCTTCTTCGGTAATAAAGATTTGCTCAGAGTCCATCTTGTGCTTGGTCAAATCCTCAACATCTACTTGACGGAAATTACCTAAACCAACATGCAATGTAATCTCAGAAAAGTCAACACCTCTGATTTCAAGGCGCTTCATTAATTCGCGGCTGAAGTGCATACCGGCGGTTGGTGCCGCAACTGCTCCTTCATGCTTTGCATAGATGGTCTGATAACGCTCACGATCTTCAGGAACTACATCACGATTGATGATTTTTGGAAGTGGCGTTTCACCCATTCCATATAAAGTTTCTTTGAATTCTTCGTAAGATCCATCGTACAAGAATCGAAGCGTACGTCCTCTTGAAGTTGTGTTATCAATAACTTCAGCAACTAAATTATCATCATCGCCAAAATATAATTTGTTACCAATACGAATTTTACGTGCAGGGTCAACTAAAACATCCCATAGGCGTTGCTCACGATTTAGCTCGCGCAACAAGAATACTTCAATTTCTGCTCCGGTCTTTTCTTTGTTACCGTACAACCTTGCAGGAAACACCTTCGTGTTATTGAACACCATAACATCCTGATCATCGAAATAATCAATCACGTCTTTAAAAATCTTGTGTTCAATCTCTTTGGTTTTTCTATTAAGCACCATCAGGCGTGATTCATCACGGTTATCAGCTGGATGCAATGCAATAAGTTCTTCTGGTAGATTGTACTTAAACCTTGATAACTTCATATATTCTAATTTTTATTTTCTTACTATTCAACCATGTAACATACAAAATCACCTTACCAACCAGTAAGATGAAATAATGCTATTTAAATAATGTATGTATTCAAATATCGAAATAATTAATGCTAAACAGGCGTACCTTATACGTGGTAATTTCTATTTGGTTGCAAAAATAGCAAGATTTTTTTCAAAATCCTCAATTGAAATGGAATCAGATAGTTGGTATTGACCAATTCGTGTTCGGATTAAGCCTGATAAATGTGCACCAGAATTAAGCTCAAAGCCAATGTCACGGGCTAAAGAGCGTATGTAGGTGCCTTTACTGCACGAAACGTCCATTTTTAAATCCTGACCATTCCACTCCAGCAATTTCAGGTCACTTATAGTTATTTTTCTGGCTTTTAACTCAATTTCTTTTCCCTTACGTGCCAGCTCGTATAGTTTTTGTCCTTTTACTTTCAGAGCCGAAAACATAGGTGGAACTTGCTCAATCTCACCCGTGAAATTGCTTATTGTTTCATCAAGCATTTCCTGGTTGATATGTTCCCAGTCAAAAAACTTATCCGGTTCCGTCTCCAGATCAAAGGATGGGGTAGTAGCTCCTAGCCGAACATCAGCAATGTATTGTTTATCCATGCCCAAAAACTGGTCGATTTGCTTGGTGGCTTTTCCTGTACACACAATCACTAAACCTGTTGCCAAAGGATCTAAAGTGCCGGCATGGCCTACTTTAATCTTTTTAATCCCCAAATATCGTTTTAGAGATAACCTGATCTTATTCACCACATCAAACGATGTCCACTCCAAAGGTTTATTGATTAATAAAACCTGTCCCTCTCGAAATTTCTCTTCTGTATATTCGATATTCATTTTTTGATTGAGCTAATATAAAGTCTAAAAGAATAGTTGATGAACGATGGCAATAATCCCGATCACAGCACAATAAATTGAGAAGTAAGTCAATTTACTGTTTCGAACCAGTTTTATCATCCAGGTACAGGCTAATAATCCGGTGATAAATGCCGCTATAAATCCAACGATAATTGGAAGAAATGATTCGCCAGAGGTGCTAAAATCACTGGATAACAGGTCTTTTGCCATTTTGCCAAGGATAAGCGGTACAACCATTAGAAACGAAAACCGTGTGGCTTTGGTACGATCGATGCCTAACAATACCGATGTTGAAATGGTGGCACCTGAACGCGAAATTCCCGGTAATATCGCAATAGCTTGTGAGATACCTATGATGATAGCACTTGAAAAGGATACACCTTTTTCTGTTGTTTTGGCGCGATCGGCAAGAAATAATAAGCCGGCAGTGACTAAAAGCATACAACCAACCAATAATATCTGGCTGTCGAATAAGCTTTCCATCTGGTCACTAAAAACCACACCAACAAAAGCTGCGGGAATCATTGATGCTATTATCTTTAATGAAAAAACAGTTTGCTCATTCCATTTAAACTGGAATAATCCTGACAATATTTCCATTATCTCTTTACGAAAAATAACAATGGTACTAATGGCGGTGGCACCATGCAGCATAACTGTCATAAACATACTTTCTTTAGCCATCACCTGATCACCAAAAATGGCTTTGGCAATCTCTAAATGTCCGCTGCTGCTCACAGGCAAAAACTCAGTTAATCCCTGGATAATTCCAAGAATTAAAGCTTCAATAATTCCCATAAATTAGTGTGTGTTTATTTTTCCGACTTAGGTTTTTTCATGATGGCATAAATCTCAAACATGAAACCAAATAACACTACAATTGGTGCCAGTGTAATTCGACGGAAACTAAAGATATCTTCATTAAACACTGCCGGATCATTGCTTCGACCACCAATCATTAAGATGAAACCTAAGATAATGATGCCAAAACCAATGGCCAGCAATATGTAGTTTTCTTTCGCAAGGGCAAATTGAAATTTCTTGTCCTGATCTTTTTGTGACATAATCGTAAGGATTAAAAATATAAATCGTCAGTACGTAAATTTAAGTACTTATTAACGGCAAAATATGTTGAGATAAAGGTGATAAATATTCCCAGGGCAATCACTATCCCAAAGAGAACAATGATCAGATCCATGTTCTGGAAGCCTATCACTCCGGCCAGTTCACGACTGGTAAAATATATCATGACAGCCAATAATACGATGGCTAAAACAGCACCGACAAACCCATGAAGAATACTGCTCCACATAAATGGTTTTCGAATAAACCTTTTGTTGGCACCAACTAATTGCATCGTTCTGATTAAGAATCGCTTGGAGTAAACGGATAATCGTATCGTATTATTAATTAACGCAATGGCAATAAGAAGCAGCATCGAAGCAAACGCAGTTAACACCAGTGCTATTCGTCTGACGTTTTTATGCACGAGATGAATCAGGTTTTTTTGATAAATCACCTCTTTAACCTGTGGAAACTCCATAATGACATCTTCCACTTTTACCAAACTGTCGGGATTGGCATACTGGGCAAAAAGTTTAACATCAATAGAAGATAGTAATGGATTGTATCCCAGGAAATCAACAAAATCTTCACCGATTTCTTCCTTTAAGTCTTCGGCCGCCTGATCTTTATCGACGTATTCAGTTTGCTTGATAAATGGCGATGTACTAAGTAACTTTTCAAGACGTTTAACTTCTGCCTCACGGGCGTTGTCTTTTATCAAGATGGTAAATCCAATGTTTTCCTTAACGTAGTTTGATAGTCGTTGTGCATTGAGTAGTAGTAAGCCAATGATACCTAACAGGAACAATACCAGTGCAATACTGATGGTTGTAGTGGCGTAAGAACTACGTAATTTACGACCGCTTGATATTTGTTTAGAACTTGCCATTTTAAAGAATTAGTGCAAAAATATAAAATGCCTTTGGATGAGCAGGAAAAGATGCAAATTAATCTTTGAATTAACAAAAATTAAGAGCCATCGAACTGCTACCTTCTGACTAATCAACCATTACAGTTTTACTATAAAAAGATAGGCAAGTCGTTTGCAGAAATTAATTAATCGTCGGATGTATGAATTAGCCCAGAAATTTCGAATAATATTAGTTACTGCGGGGTTTTCTTCAGGCATGGAGGTGATTGAGATAAGCTTATCACTTGCCGTATCACCATAATCTGTTGTGGTGTGGCTATGTGTTCCGGTATCATCTCCAATGTGATATAGCATCGATTCTTTAGGATAAACACAGAGTTTGTTCTGCAGAGATGCCGCGTAACAAAAGCGAATGGCCCACGAGTTGATTTTTCCGGTTTTCTGATGGAGTAACATCGGTGTCAGGTCAATGCCACCTTTATTAAAATGTTGACGCTGCTCTTTTGACTGGATAAACGATTTAAAATTATCCAAGGACCAATCGATGCTTTCCCAACGATCAATCCATGTGCCCCAACCCAAAGAACTGGTTCTTGGATACAAGAATAGATCATCCTTAAAATCATCTGGAAAACTCACCGGAGGGCAAAAACCACTTGTTGAAAAAATGTGCTTGTGGGACTCAAAATAATCGAGCATTTTATTCTTATTCTCCAGGAAGCTTTCAGAACAAATCAGGTCATCTTCCATCACAATCACCTTTTTGTATTTGGAAATAATCTCAGATACACCAGTGATTATTGAATTGGCAAGCCCCATATTTTTACTTCGCTCAACAACCTTAACTGATTTGAACCCTGTTACAGAATTGATGATTGACCGCACCTCATTTACCAATACCTCTTCCGCGGTATTTCGGGCTCCATCACTAAAAATAAAGAGATCCGTTTCGCTGGCAAGCTTATTTTTTTTGAGTGCTTCGATAGTTTCAGTGGAGTGTCTGGGTCTGTTAAAGCAGAATATGATTAAAGGAGCGAGTTCCATTTATTGTTGTGTTTAGAATGATCGTTTTAATATTTAATTGATCGATTTAATAACCGATCGAGGATACTTTCTTACATGAGTTTTAAGAATCCGTAGTAGCTAGTTCTAGCCAAATTACTTTTCAATATTCGTAATGACAAATAGTAATGACACAAAACTTTAAACTCCATCAGCCTAAAGTTTTTAAGTGCTCGATTAAATCTTTGTTTTAAAAGTTGTTGCAATGATTTTTGAACATATATGGCAAATGCTACATCGTGATTATCAATGGACTTAATTAAAGCATAAAAAGCAACATAGTAGATCGTTTTATACTGTTCTTTGACAAGTATATTGTCGATGTGTGCGAGAAAATCTTCAACAATTATCAGTAATGATTCTATTTGTTTCGGCGAGGTAGTTGTAATGATTGAACCTTCGTTGATATAATGAAGATAGGTGAATTCTTTACAAAATGCGGCTGTATTAATGTGTTTGGCAACAAAGAATTCCCAATGTTCATCTTCATGAATGATGCCTGGCTTAAAAAATAAATCATTTTCCTTAATGAAATCTAACCTGATCAGTTTATTCCAGGCTGTCATCGGAAGGTAGGTTCTTCGCAGTATGGATCGCTTTAGCCATAGATCGTTACTTGAGAATTCCGGAATTTCACTCTTAATCTTATATGAATCATCATGTTCTTCACCGTTAATAATATCTGAGCTTCCAAAAACCACATCAACACCCTTATGCTTTTTAGCAAGGTCGACTAAGGTTTGTATGCAGTGGGTGGTGATTTCATCATCACTGTCGAAATAATAGATGTATTCGCCAGTTGCTATAGAGGTACCAGTATTTCTAGCTTCGGATAATCCTTTGTTTTTTTCATGCGTGGCAATCTTAAAATCAATTTTGCCCTGATAATCATCAATTAACTGCCGGGTAATTGGGATACTATTGTCATTGCCGCAATCATCCACAAAAATACATTCCAACAAATCATTGTTATAGGTTTGTTGGCTTATAGAGGCAAAGCAGCGTTGAATGTATTCTTCAACATTATAAACGGGTACTACAATAGAGATCTTCATGCTTCCTTGTCAATGAATTTTACGTTATCTGATTCTTTAAGCCAGCTATAGTAGAATGAGCTGTTTTTGCCATATGAATTGTCGAAAAACACGACCTGTTTTTTTAATAGGATTGCAAGTATTGCACCATGTAATCTGGTTGAGTATACCTTCTTATAGGAACTAATAAAGCGAATTCCAATTTTTAACAAGTAGGGCATCAGTAAGTTGATGGCATACCAATCGGTAATGCATTTTAAGATATCCGCATTTGGCAGTCGCTTTCTTAAAATGCTTAATAAGATTAATGCAGTGGCTGCAGGAAGTTGTTTATCCATGCTTGGCCACTCTTTTTGTTCTGGATTAGGCTCTGTTATGTATTTATGGAAATCGTATTCGGCTATTTCAACATCTTTTCTTTTGAAAAAAAGTGAAGCTTTAGTTGAAGCTTTAGAGTGTTTATTAAAAAGCGAATTGTTAATGCAAAATGCCATATCAGGCAATAACAATACATCCTTAACTTTAAAGTTGTTGTTTACCAGTTCATACGAATTTGTATCGCGTGTGCAAATGGTGAGGTTTTTATGAGCCGATATAATTTGTGCATCAGACTTTAAAATCTCTGAGCTGTTATAATGCACCGTCTGAGGCAGTATTATTGCCGGATTATCCGGAAAATCATTCAGCACTTGTATCACATGTTCGGTGTGTCTGCGCCATATATCTCCGAAATTGCCGCCTCCCTGAAATAAAATGATGACATCATTGGCTATGTCAGGTTTGATATACGTTTCAATGGATGCCTTGTACAAGCAATTAGCATTTGTCTGAGCCAAAAAATCTTCAGTTCCTTTCCAAATTAGCGTATCGCCAATATTCGTATAATAGGGGAGATCCAAAAAGATGTAATCATTCGAGATATGCCTACTTAATTGATCAATAATTACCTGACCTAAGGGGTGAGTATGGTATGTTTGTGCTTTCTGATCTTTCATTTTCAATACACCTAAAGTGATGATTTTAGCGGTTCGTCAAACGGACCAAGTGCTTATATGCGTAATAGAATTTTCGTTGATACTTTAAACGTTTGTTCTTCAGAAAATATTTAATGTTGTAAAACTGCTTTTGTGAATCAGACAGTAATTCATTGTCATCGCTTAGTTTCTTATCAAGAAAGCCTCTTACCTCGTCACTGTACCAATTGCTTTCATGCCTATCTCGCAAGGCTGCATATGTTGGCGTATTATTTGAAGGAATGGTTCCTAAGGATAAAAAATGGCTTGAGTTAAAACAATAGTCAAAGGGGCAATTTTTCCCGATCGGTTCAAATTTAATAGGTTTATTAATATCCTTTAATATGTTTTGCCCTACACCAAATGAATAGCATCCGGACATGTTTCCGTTGCTTAAGTCAAGCTTGGCAGACCATAAACCGGCGTAACAAAATTCTTTTTGTTTTTTATTAAAGTTCTTCACCGTGAAATCAAACAGAGGCGATTTCATTTCCTTACCAATTTGAATATACTCCTCGTCTGTTTTGTTGGTAAACATCTTAAATGGCCTAACCGATTCGTCCCTTGTAAGTGCAACCTGTGGAGCGGAGCCTGTTTCTTTTATAACTCGCTCTTTAATCTGATCCCAATGGTCGGCATACTCATCGCACAGGTTGATCTGAACCAAAATTGAACAACCAGCCTCACGACAGTATTTGACATTATTAAAGAAAGTATCTAACAGATTGTTCTTGATTAGTTCGATGTAATGCAACGAGAAAGAGATGTGCAGCCTTGAGCATTGATCCTTACTCAGCTCTATTATTTGCTTGAATCGTTTAGGTAATGTTCCATTGGTTGTAACATTCACAAAATGCCCCTGGTATAATATGTTGGCAATAATTTCCGGAATTTCTTTGGGGATTAGCGTCTCGCCGGCACCAGTAATACTTATCAAAGAAATGCCTCCAAGGCGTTTGATACTAAGTGCTTCAGCAATCTTTGAAGGGCTGTGTGTAAAAACAGGCAATTTGCCTAATTCTCTTTTTTGCTGGCCTACATAGCAATAGCTGCAGCTGAGGTTGCAGGAAGTAACAGGGACCAGACATTCTATAAACCGCTTCATGATTGATTTTTTTGAACAAAAACACTACGAATTTTTGAATAAGCAAACTCCTTTTCCGATTTATTTAAGCCAATTAATAGAATAAATAATGCAGTGGATAAAAGTCCTGTGCTGCCAACAACAATAAACCGGATAATTCCATATCCCATATTAGTGTATATCAGATAAGGGACAATGAAGGAACACCCGGCTACAATAAATGATTTTAAAAATACATTTATAATGAATGGTATGGCTTTAAAGTCCTGAATCTTTTGTTTAATCAAAATAATTCTGGTAAACAAAGAGATAAAAGAAAGTGCTATAGATACGAATATGGAACTCTCGGGAGGAAAGCCCATCTTGAAACATGCATATGTGATAGGGATGTTTAAAGCAACTGTTCCTCCGATAACAATTTGGTACCACTTAATTTTTCCGGTTGCCTGCACAGCTGCTCCCATAGGAAATGTGAACGCATCAATAAGCAAGTTAATCAGGATTAGTTTGATAAAGATACCTGCATATTCAGGAACTTCGACCAACCATATGTTCAATAGGAAATCAGTCTCCAGAATTATCGGAATACCAACCAATAGCATTAAGAAGAATGAGAATTTTGCAACATTCATCACCAATGTTAACATGGGTTTTGTCTCTCCCGATGCATAATATTTTATGATTTGTGGGTTGGATGCGATGATGAAATTTTGAGCAAACTGGCCAATGGCAAGGTTGATTTGATAAGCAATACCACGTGCGGCATTAACGGCAGGACCAAAAAATAGATTTATTAAGACATTTACGCCCTGAGTTTTCATAAGATTGGCAAAGCTGCCTATGAAGCTCCAGCCTGAATAAGAGAGCATGTCTTGAAGAAGCGTTTTATCAAATAATAAAGAAAGCTTAGATTCCTGATAATGCCTTTTGCAGTAAAATGCATAAATCAATAATTGAGACACGACGATAATCAGCATAAAAAGGCCATATGTAACCAACTTGTCGTATGAAGTAAGCTTTAGCAAGATGACGAGAGCCAATCGAGCCAGTACATCAAAAATTCCCACGTACGCGTATACCTTCATCTTTTCATGGGCTATGATGAGCGCTGTAAATGGTACTTGAATAATTCCTGCAACAGCTCCTATTGATGCGAAGAAAAATATAACATTAGCGGCATCGAGTCGCTCAGAGGGAATGACCAATCGGTTATTTACAAACCAGGTTCCAATACCCACTAATGTAATAAGAACCAGCAATGCAATAAGTAAGTGGATGGTAAATGCAGTTTTGAATATTGACTCTAATCTCGAATATGCTTTTTTACCTATTTCAAAGGATAAAAATCGCGAAGTTGCGGCACTTAGTGCACCATTCAAGAACATAAACATACTCACAAAACCGGCCACTACATTGTATATTCCAAAGTCTTCAACCCCCAGAACATCCAGAACAATTCGTGTGGTATATAAAGACACTCCCATAATCAGAAACATTCTGATGTAGAGCATCAATGTGTTTTTTGCAATTCTTTTGTTGTTCTCTGTTGTATTCAAGTTAATCCGATCAAACTGTTGTGAAAAGTATTAGGTACACCTCAAAATGGAGATTAAGTGCAATATTAGTTAATTCTTTTCACCAAAAATAGAGCAACTTACAATAAAGGATGGGCAGAGTGTAATCAAAAAGTTAGGACCAGCATTGAAATATGCTTTGTTTTTTTCAAAGGTCAATCGCGAAATTAATCTCAGATTATCTTTCTTAAGTTTGTGAAAAAGGATTGCTAAACAGGTGTTTATATGACAAACATTAATGCGTTAATTAGAAACAATCTAAAGATAAAATACTTAATTAAGGCATAACATTTGCTTAACAAAGCAAGTAATCTAACTTTTATAAGCTATGAATAAATCAACACCCAAACGACTCGTCAGATTGATTAAGAGTTCCGATTTTCCAGACCTCGTATTGCTTTTTCAGATGATGATATTAATCGCATTAACTTTGATATTGATTTTCTAACAACTCCCTTAACCGTTAACTCCACCTTTGTCAGAACTTTTCATTCTTAGATTTCTAATTGGCGAAGGTGGAGTTTAAAGTACACCATCTGACTGCATCCACGCTTGCACATATTTAAGTTCTGCATAGCTGTATTTGTGCTTTAAAAATTCCTTTATATCAGAAAGCCCTGTGGATTCACATTCTTTAATTCCCTTCTGAATTGCTTCCCTGTCATCAAACTCCACAAAATCATTTAGAGTAAGTATGTTTTCTTTAATGCATCGGGCAATGTGTGATTCAATGGTTGTCTTAACAAGGCCTCGCTCTTTGGCAATGGCAGACAAGTCATTGCCTTGCTTGTATAATGCACATGTGACCAGGTGGGTGGCAACTTTGGGAGTTTTAGGTGCTTTTTCTTTTGCCTGCTTTTTCTTTGTACTTTTCTCTTCTGGCTGTTTATTGAGTTCAGGGGTGTCAATGTCTTCCTTGTTGACATCCAATCCTTTTTGCGACGATTCAAGTAGTGCTTTTGCTTTATGCATGTTGTGTAAAAGCGCGTAGAATTTAGCTGCCAGCTCCTTAAGCTCCGTAAGGTATTTCTTGACTCCTTTTAGTTTGTTTACTTCATCGATGTGATTGATGATTGCAGAATGGCATTTTTTAACAGGTGGGTTAAAATAGTCAATGGCTTTATCAATACGCTCATTTAAAACAATAAGATAGTCTTCATTAGCCGCACTAATAATTCGATGTACCTGTGCTCTAAAACTGTTGGCGACATTTCGAAGCGGTTCTGTTTCATCGGCCAATTGCTGAGCCCACTCTTTGTATTGTTGTTTTTTAGATCGTTTTTCGTCTTTGCTGTATGAATTGACATGTTGGTACAGGCTGTTCATTAAATCAGTAAAATCGAAGGCCTGCAGCACGAAATGGTTAAAATAGCGCTGCGACTCAGCTTTAAGAAGCGGCAACAGCTGATCCGATTCCAACTTCTGATTGGCAAAATTTCGTATGGACGCATCACTCGCTATGCCGTTTTGTGGGATAGGCGTTTTTAGTACCAGGCCATTGAGTGATGTAAGGCGCGATAGTGCCACATATATTTGTCCCGGAGCAAAGGCCTGACCAACATCAATAATCGCTTTGTCAAAGGTTAATCCCTGGCTTTTGTGTACGGTGATTGCCCAGGCCAGTTTGATGGGGTATTGGATAAACTCACCAACCACCTTTTCTTCCACTTCATTGGTCTCTTTGTTAAGCGCATATTTCTTGTTTTCCCAGGTGTAAGGTTCTACCCAAACCGGATCGCTACCATCGTTGAAGCTCACCTTAATTTCATCTTTATTGATTGATGAGATATTTCCGATTTTTCCATTGAAGTACCGTTGTTGGCCCGAAAAATCATTTTTCACAAACATCACTTGTGCTCCTTTCTTAAACTGGAGCTTATCATGAATCGGATATTGATGTTCGTTAAAATCGCCTTTTACCTGGGCATTATAACTATGTATTGATCCATCCAGTTCATTTAGGCAGTCTGCATTTTTTTTATCGGCAATGGCGTTATGAGTGGTGAGCTGAATGTATCCATCATTACTATGTTGGTTGAAATCGGGTTGGTAGAATTGATTGAGTATTTGAATGTCTTGTTGCGTAACCTGATTATCACGCAAATGATTCAATAAATTAATAAACGTTTGATCTGACTGGCGATAGATTTTACTTAATTCAATATGAATGGGTTTGTTATTTCTCAGAACCTGGGCATCAAAGAAGTATGGTGATGGATAATATTTGCTTAAATAGGACCACTCATCATTTTTAACAACCGGGGGAAGTTGCAGCATGTCACCGATAAACAATACTTGTAGTCCGCCAAAAGGAGTATTGTATTGCTTTCTTACACTTCGACAGATAACATCAATGGCATCCAACAGGTCGGCGCGCAGCATACTCACTTCGTCAATCACCAAAAGTTCCATTTGGCGAATTAGGTTGCGTTTGACATTATGCATCTGAATGCCTTTAAGCAACGAGCGTGGTGTATTAATGTGCGCCAGTGTGCGAGTATTTTCGTAATCCAGACCAGCGTTATCAGGAATAAAGACGCCAAAAGGCAATTGAAACAACGAATGTAATGTGACGCCACCGGCATTAATAGCCGCAATTCCTGTTGGGGCAGCAATGGCCATATTCTTATGTGTATGCTTTTCAATTTTCCGTAAAAGAGTGGTTTTCCCGGTACCGGCTTTCCCTGTAAGAAATACATTGCAATTGGTCGTATTGATGTATTTAGATACGAGGGATTGTAGGGCAGTGTCGTGTTGAATCATTCTAGTTGTTCGTTTATTAATCTGCTAAGATATGGCAATTTTAGGGTATCATAAAGTAAACAGGAAACAGAAAAAATGCAGCTGTAAGATGAATCTTCTTATTTGGAATATAACTTTTTGAAACCTAAAAATACAAGTTTTTCTATTTCCCACTAATTACGCTGACTGACGCAGATTTTTATTCAATCAAATAAGTTAAGTCCTTTTAGAGATGATCGTTGAACTAAAAAAATACGCTTGCGGAATTAAGGTGGAAAGGATTGTATTGCCAAAGTAAAGCAGCGATTATTAACTTTGCATTTTAAATTTTAGAAAGAATGAATACGGAGAAATATTTGAAGTTACGAGATGAGGTGGATGGTCTGACAGAGCAATTGTGGAGTGAGCACAAATCGAATATGGCCTGCAAGAAGGGATGTGATATGTGTTGTCTTAATTTTGATGTTTTTCCGATAGAATTTGATCATATAAAAAAGCAGGTTCAAGAAGAATACCCCGATGTGCTTGATCAGGAATTGCCTGAAACAGTTGGGGAGAAGTGCTTCTTTCTAAAAGACGGCAGTTGTACTATTTATGATGCTCGCCCTATTATCTGCCGAACTCATGGCTATCCTTTGCTGTATATGAATGAAACGGGTGACCAATGGCAATTATCACACTGTGAACTTAACTTTTTAAAGGTGGATGAGGAGTACTTTAACGAAGACAATTGTTATCCGCAGGACACCTTCAATAGCCGCCTCTTTATGATGAACAAAGAGTACATCAGTTCAAAGTATCCAAACAAAAATGAGTTCGATCTAATTTCATTGGTTAATCTGTTGAAGTAGATGGCATTAAAGCATCAGCTTAGTTGCTTCATAACTTGATTTTGTACACAGGTTAGATTATCTTATTGATCAATTTTCATGGCGTTTATAACAGGTGAGTCTATTAGCTCAATGGATCGTTCGTCTATAATAATAGACCATTGGTCATAAAAAATCAACAATTCGTCAACAGTTTATGGTCTTAGGTTGTTGTCATATCAATAACTATTATTTTTAATAAAATTTTTGAATTGATTGTAAAACAGTTATGTAGGAGTGTTGATGTTAAAGAGGTTTAATATGAAAGCATATTCTTTAATTGTTTTTTTACCAACCCAACAATACCTTAGAGATGCATACAAAGAAACGAAGTATAAATTTAGAGTTAGTAGATAAGGCAAATCATAGGCTTAGAATGTATAATCTAAAAAGCCGATTAAGAAACTTTGCGCTCTTTTTAGCTGTAGCAATTGTGCTTACCTGGTTGGTACTGGGCGTATTCTAATCTCGAAATTTTCCTCATTAAATAACCTTTCTATTCCACATTTAACAAATCTTACAATAATTAAAAAGTCACTTTATCAATTATATGTTAGTTTTGTGCAGGGAGCGACAAATAACATATGATACATAGCTTGATAATTAGTGTTCTGGATTGGTTTTATAAGCCATTTAAATCCTATCTGCCCAGGCAAACGTTTAATTATGCCGCTTGTGGTGGAGCGAATACGGCATTTGATATTCTACTCTATATTCTGACCTATAACTTTGTTCTTGGCAAGCAGATCGTGCATCTGGGTTTTGTTGCAATAAGTGCCCATATTGCCGCCTTTGTGTTTGTTTTCCCTGTTACATTTACAAGCGGATTTCTTCTATCGAAATACATTACGTTTACCGAGTCCAACCTGCGGGGGCGCGTGCAACTGCTTCGTTATGGGCTGACTGTATTAGGTAGTATTGTGCTAAACTATGTGTTGCTTAAGCTGTTTGTTGAGGTGGCTGAAATTAACCCATCGATTGCGAAGGTACTGACAACAATTGTTGTGGTCGGCTATAGTTATGTGGCTCAAAAGTACTTCACATTTAAGATTAAAATTCACGATACAGCTCATGACTAGAGTGGAATTGCCTGTTAAGATTAATTAACGATTTATTTCTTCATTTCGTAGAACTTTCCGCGATAAGTGCTGTTTTGATGGAAATAGCATTACCAATCATGGAAAATAACTTTAATTTACCCCGAAATAACAAAAAGCGCGTTGTAATTATTGGTGCTGGATTTGCAGGGCTAAAGCTGGCTCGAAGACTAAGTGGTTCGGCTTATCAGGTTGTCGTCATTGACAAGCAAAATTTTCATCAGTTTCAGCCATTATTTTACCAGGTAGCATCTTCAGGTATTGAGCCAAGTTCAATATCTTTTCCTGTTCGAAAAATCTTCCAATCACATGCTAATTTACACTTCAGAACAACTGAATTACTATCAATAAAAACAGAGGGACAACAAATAGAAACAAAGGCTGGATTACTTCACTATGATTATTTGGTGTTGGCTAATGGGGTTAACACCAATTATTTTGGCTCGACAAATCTGGAGAAATACAGTCTGCCAATGAAAAGTACGGCAGAAGCAATTAATTTACGAAACAGAATTCTGTCATCTTTTGAGAAGGCAAATTTGACCGAGGACCCAAAGGAACATTCCAAACTTTTATCGATTGTGATCGTCGGAGGCGGGCCTACAGGTGTAGAATTGGCCGGTTCAATCGCTGAGATGCGGCGTTATGTATTGCCAAAAGATTATCCGGAGTTGGATTTTAGCCGCATGAAAATATATTTATATGAGGCTGGTCCCCGATTGCTTAGTGGTATGTCTGAAAAATCAGGGGATAAGGCATTAGAATTTCTGAATCGCTTAGGGGTAGAAGTGAGTTTAAATACACCGATTGCCGATTACGATGGCGATCAGGTGACATTAAATGACCAAAGTTCCTTTTATTCTAAAAACTTAATCTGGACTGCCGGTGTTGCCGGAAAAAAGACGAAAGGACTGGGTGAAGGTATTTATTCGAGAGGAAACCGTATTGTAGTAGATAAGTACAATCGAGTGACTGGATTTGACCAGATCTTTGCCATTGGCGATGCCTGTGTAATGACGAGTGATCAGAACTTTCCTGATGGGCATCCGCAAGTAGCTCAGGTGGCCATTCAGCAGGCAATAAACCTGTCGCGAAACCTTACATCATCTGGCGAATGGAAACCATTTAAGTATAAAGATAAAGGCAGTCTGGCAACCATCGGTCGAAAAATGGCTGTGGCTGACCTTCCCGGATTTAGTTTCTCGGGTGGTTTTGCCTGGTTTTTATGGTTATTTGTCCACCTGATGGCCATTGTAGGAGTGAAAAACCGCTTTTTTATTTTTGTGAATTGGGCACAAAGCTATTTTTCACGCGATCAGTCATTACGGATTCTGATTGCACCTTACCGAAAAGACAAACAAACTTAATGCTTTGCCAGACTTAACTTCATAGTTGATAATCACTAATTTAAAATAGAATTGCAATAGCCAGCTGCTAATTGAGATCCATCAGGTAATGAGACATTTACCGTGTATTTATCCATTTGGTAGCTATTGCTATCTGTATTTTCTACAAACTCTAAACTTGTAACGTTTATCCTGTAATAGTTTTCAATTGTAGCCAATAAGTGGTTTAATCCAGATAGTTTAATGGCCGTAATTTCTGAGCCATGCGGAAACCTGAATAAGCTACCTGTTTCAGTGACGGCCTCCTGATCCCGAGCCGATTGCAATGTATTAATTGTATTTCTAAGCTCTGCCAGCTGGGCTATGCGATCGTACTCTTTATTCTTTCGAGATGCTTCATTAGCCAACGAATTCAAATGTTCCGTATTAACGGATTGATAATCGATAAACTCGATGTTTTTAAAAAGGTCAATTACAAAATCCAGTTTTTCATCCGGTATTTCTACTAGAAAATTAGCCATAGATTATTTTTGTGTAAGTAGGTTGTTATCAAGGGCACAAAAATAAACAAATATATATGATATACTAATAATCAGTAAAACTTGTTAATCTGATAATTGAACCCTAAAATAGAACTCATATATGATAATATGTTAGAAAATGATGGTGTAATAGTGCTTCAGCCTACGACATAAAAGCAATTTAAATTCGATCTGTTATCGTTTGAAGTTTGATACACGCGTAGAAATGCTGAAGTGATTTGATGATCCGGCAAGGTGGTAGCGTGCTGAACCATATGCAAAATGAAATTTATACACTCTGAATCCAAATCCCCAGGAGTACCCTGCTGTTGACATTTTTTCTGATACGCCTAATTCTTTTCGGCGACGATGGTTGTATCCAACCGCGATATAGAAATTGTCCGATGGTACGATCTCAATACCAAAGATCATATGGCGCATTAACTGATCCAAACCGCTCCCATTGTTACCGGATTCTTCAATCTCAGTCCCGCTACCGTCTTTAACCGTATATTTCATTTTCCAATCAAATAAGTCCTGGGCTGTCAATGAAAAACGAAACGGGGCATGTGCCAATTTTTTGCTAATTCCTATTTGAAGGTCGGTTGGGAGAGGTTCATACGTATCATTATAGGTCGTAATTTGTGAACCGACATTCTTTAAGGTAATGCCTGCAGAAAATAAGTTGTTTTCCGAGAGGTACAGAAGCCCTAAATCGGCAGCCAGACCAAAAGAATTGTATTGTTCCAGGTTAGAAATAATTGGTTTAACTGATATTCCGGCCGTGAGTTTTGGCGAAAGTATTTTGGAATAGCTCAGGTTAATTGCGTATTCGGCGGCGGAAAAGGTGCCGTTGATAGTTCCATCCACATCAGCTCTGTCAAAGGTTCCATAGTTGATGGCATGAACACTTGCTCCGAAAGTTCCAATGCCTTCAATACGATGCGCATAACCCGCATAGGTCATTTTTATATCACTGACATAAGGAACATAGTTAAAAGTGAGTGACTGGTGCAATTCTGACGAAAGATTGGCCGGATTGTGGAACACAAGGCTGACATCTTTTATTGACATACCTACCTGGTTACCTCCCAAAGCGCCCACACGCGCTGAGTTGGTCAGATTTAAGAAATCATACGTATTGCTGCCTGCCTGTTGTGCGCTCAAACGACCCGCCATGCAGATAATTAATCCAATAAACCAAAAAATGATTAATCTTCCTTTCATCGTAAAACCTAAAACGGCAAAAATATCAATTTAGTGTTAATTAACTTCAAATAATGAAATTAGTTCACTTTTGCTTGTTGTAATAATTTACATCAATTTGAAAATATTGTGGATAAAACATGTAATGTCTTATCAGACAGATTTTCGTTTTCTTTAAGATGATTGGGTTACTCGACATAGTTCAAGCTAATTTGGCTCTGTACTCGCTTTTCGTAATAATTGCCATTGCCACAAACAGAAACAAAAGGGTAGTCTCATTTATGTATCTTCGATTTCTTGAAAATTATAAATTTAACGAAAAAGTAAGCGAACTCTTTCTTTGATCTACTAAATAATTATCAATTCACCCTTACTCCGGCCCACAAATGATACTGATTAATTCGATATCGAAACTATGTTTCGATTGGAGAGTGGTTGATGCTTATTTTTTGTTCAAGGTTAAATGGTTGTTGGGGATGAGCCCTAAATATATTGGCTTAGTTGATTCTTGTTATTATCATTCGAACGAATGTAATAATTTGATATTATTCAAGCCAATCGCTTTTGACTAAAGGAAATATCAATGATACTGAACTTGTCGGTCAATTCTGATTGGCGATTTTAAATGATAATTACTTAGAATAACTTGCCAATGAATTTCAGGCTGGGGGTTTTTCGTTAGTTTTTGACCTCGAGCAAAAAGTAACTCGCGAAGGCAAAAGGATAAGTGTAACCTATAGATCAAAAAGCTTTGTTTAAAAACATGAAAAAATACAATTACTTATCAAAAATTGGTTTTAAACCTTCAACCACATCAAATGCTGCCGGACATACAAATGTATTCTTGTAAGTAAGGCTGGTGATTTGATAAAACCGCTTTCGATCGGTGTGAGGATACTCGCGACAGGCACGTGGGCGCGATTCGTAGACCATACAATAGTTATCAGGCATCAGGAAAGGACAGGGCGTTTCCCGGAAGACATAGTCGCCGTCATCATCCAATAACAGGTATTGCTCGATAACTTCTTTAGGTTTCATTTTAAGGTGGTTGGCCAGTCGGTCGATGTCACGATCCAAAACTATCGGGCTAATGGATTTACAGCAATTGGCACACTCCAGGCAGTCGGTATATTCAAATACTTCTTTGTGTAATCGCTGGGCTTCATCATCGAGTGTTTTCGGACGCTTCTTTTTTAGTTTCGCTAAAAAGGCTTTGTTTTCCTTCGCTTTATTGCGAGCCTCCTGGTCGAGTTTTTGAGGATCAAACACCACGTTTTTTAAGTTTTATTTGTGAAACAAAAACACCACTGACAACGATAGCAATACCAATCATCATCTGGATGGTAATTATTTCGCCCAGTACCCACCAGGCAATAATGGCCGTAAAAACCGGTATCATATTAACAAATACATTGGCTTTGGTAATGCCTATGATTCGTATGCCGTAAGTAAAGAATATAAAGGCCAGTGACGATGCAAAAACAGCTAGTAAAACTACCGCCGTAATGGCTTCGGAGGTAATTTTAAGCTCTCCAAGGCGAGGAACATCATAAATCAAAAATAAAGGCAGGAAAAAGAATATTCCAATGGCATTTTGATAGGTAATTATACTGACTGAATTGTAATGACTTGGAATCTTTTTCAAAACAACGGAATAGCCAAGAGCTGCAATTACAGCTAAAAACACCAGCAATATCCCTTTTAAGGGAGCAGTCAGTGAAAAGTCATCCTTAAAAATGATCAGCAGCACACCGGCAAACGAGACAAAAATACCCATGATATTGGCCCAGCTGACTTTACTTTTAAAAAATAGCTTATCAGTTATTGGTGCAAATAATGGAATTGTAGATACGATTACGGCACCAACAGTAGAAGAGACCAACTCTAAGCCGAAACTCTCGCCCATAAAGTAGAGGAAGGGTTCAAAAAAAGCAAGCAGGATAAACCACTTAAAATCAGCCTTGCGCAATTTTACAAGTCGGCCACTAAGTTTTAATATGGTGAATAGCAATAATGCACTGACCAGCAGGCGTAAAACTACAATTGTCAATGGATTAAAAGAGATGAAAGCTTGCTTGATCCACACAAAAGAAAAAGCCCAGCATATCATTGATAGCACCATGCTACCCAGAACTTTAACGCGCTCAGACATACGACATGAATTTAGTGTGCGCAAAGGTAGAAAAAAGCTTTTAGCAACTATCTTTCAGGTGTTAGTTTTTATGATGAAACAGTGATTTGGTATTTTGCTAATAAACCGATTAGCTGATCCGATGATATTTTGGCTTTTGTAATCTTATTGCGCTCCGGATCGATGTTGAAATTGATGCAGGTTGACAGGTCGGATTTGGATAAATTCGTCTGATCAAACAAGGCATTACTAAAATCACAATTCACCAGTTTTGTTTTTGATAAATCAGCCTCGGCAAAATCTACTTCATGGAGCATACAATTCTGAAAACTGAAGTTTTTGAGCTGACATCGATAAAATGAACTCAGTCGCATCATACAGTCCGTAAAAGTGGCCGAAAACAGTGTTTTGCTGCATTCGTTGAATTGAACACCAACCAATTTGCATTGTTTGAACTCAACATCTTTAAATTGTGTATTACTGACATTGGTATTACTAAAATCACAATTGATAAACTGGCATTCGGTAAATTGATATTCACTCAATAGTACTCCGGTAAAAATGCAGTTGGTGAAAAGACAATTATCGTATTCACCGGGTTTAAGCAAAGTTTCAGTGAAATTCACACTGTTGTAGTCTTCTTCTTCAAATAGTGGTCGGATCATGGCATTATATTTAGGATTGAAATATAACTTATTGGTATTGAAACAAAAAAGCAGAACTACATTACGTAATTCTGCTTTTGAAGATATATGGATTTAATTTTATCCTAAAAACATATCAGAGAATTCTTGCTCATAAAAGAACTCTTCGTTGCCAAAAGCTGGTTTTAAATCATCCATCCAAACCGCTTTTTCATCGTACTTGGCGAAGAATGGGCGAGCAACCCAATTGCTTTCACGACCTTGAATAAACTCAAGTACAAATGCTTTTTCACCTTTTATTTCAGTAGCCCCAACAATACGAACTTTACCCGGAGTACATGACATACTTGGTCCGCGCACGGTGCGGCAGATACCACTAACTTTCTGGTAGGCGCCACGGAAAATATTCCAGGCATCAACCAATGATACGCCAAAATACTTCTGAGCACCGGTATCGCGTGCAATAAACATGTAATATGGAATTAATCCAAGGCTTACCTGCTTTTGCCACATAGTTGCCCAAATCTCAGGCTTGGCATTGATATTATTCAATAGAGGTGATTGTGTGCGAATTTGAGCACCAGTCTCACGTATCTTAATAATTGCTTTCTGTACAGCTTCAGTTTCTAACTCACGGTAGTGGTTGAAGTGTGCCATAAAGGCCAATGAAATACCAGCATCGGTAACTTTCTTAAAGGCACCTAGTACTTCATCTGCATCACTGTCGGTCAGGTAACGGTAAGGCCAGAAGCCTAACGTTTTAGAACCAATACGGATATTCTTAAGATGAGGTATGTTGGCTTCAACAAGGGCTGTTAAATACGCATCTAACATTGCACCTTTCATAACCATTGGGTCACCACCGGTAATCAAAAGGTCAGAAATTTCAGGGTGTTGCTTCAGGTATTCTATTACATAGTCAATTTCCTTCATGGCGAATTTCATTTCATCCATGTTGGTGAATTGAGGCCAGCGGAAACAGAAGGTACAATACGCATGACATGTTTGTCCCTGAGCAGGGAAGAATAACATGGTTTCATCGTACTTATGCTGAACACCGGTTAACTTAACCCCATTTAGTTCAGGCACATTGTATTCCATTTGCCCGGCTGGGTGAGGGTTTAGCTTCTCACGAATCTTATTTGCTTCAGACTTTATGGTTGCTTTATCGGCACCGCTTTTAAGCACTTCAGCCATGTGGTTGAAATCTTCCTCTTCCAACATTCCTTTTTGAGGAAAGTTAAGGATGAAAATAGGATCAGTAGCATAGTTATCCCAGTCTATCAATTCGTCAACTACATAACTGTTAGTTTTAAACGGTAATACAGTTCCTACCACCTCAATGCTAAAGATATCTTCTTCCGAAAGTCTTGCTATTTGTGGAATTTGTCGATAATTGTGCAGCGCATAAATCTTATACTTCATAAGCAATTTCCTTTTTTATTGATTCGGCAAATTTTGGTGCGGAATCATTTGTTACTATTCCAAAACCGATCATTTTTGAACGTTGCTAATCTCCATTCCCACAGCAACATGACCGAAAGTTTCGGGGGGTTATATCATTACAAATGACGTGCCGCAAAAGTACAAAATTTAAAAATTAAATCAAAATTGTTAAACTTTTATTTGAGAAGTAGTGGAAGTTTAATATTATCAATTAGTTATGTGTGTTGTGTATTTTAAATGTCAAAAATAGCTTACAATGATTAAGCATTTTTAACCCTATTTAGTTAATCTATCGATTATAAGCGATTATTGCTAGGAATACATTATCAATTTATTGAAAAAATAAGCAATGATAGGCTCAACTAGTAAGTTGTCAAAAGATTTTCAAAGCTTATCGAATCAATTCATTGCGGTTAATATCCAGCTTTAGAAATACAAAAAGTAACAAACTGAAACCCCATAATGAAGAACCACCATAACTAAAAAATGGGAGAGGAATACCAATTACCGGTGCTAATCCGATGGTCATGCCAATATTGATCGCGAAGTGAAAAAAGAATATGGAGGCAACGCCATAGCCATACACTCGGCTAAATATTGAGTGTTGTTTCTCGGCCAGATAAATCAGACGTAAAAACAAACTCAGAAATAAAATCACGACCGCTGTTGATCCGATAAATCCCCATTCTTCACCAACGGTACAATAGATAAAGTCAGTAGATTGTTCAGGCACAAAATTGAACTTGGTTTGTGTTCCCTGTAAGTAGCCTTTCCCAATTAATCCGCCGGATCCGATGGCAATTTTCGATTGGTTAACATTGTAACCCGCACCTAGAGGATCTTCTTTCAAACCTAATAATACGTCAATTCGGTTACGTTGATAATCTGATAAAATATCTTCAAAAAGGTAGTCGGCAGAAAGTGTCAGAAGAATCGCACTCCAGAGGATCAGTAAATAGGTTGGAACAAACTTATTGATGCGTTTGGCTAAAGTGGTGTAAAGCATGTAAATACTAAAAACCAGAATAGCTGGAAGCAGCACATATTCCAGTCCAATGGAGGTATCACTGAACCGATAAACGGCATAACTCAGTATCAGAATTACACTTCCTCCAATAGTGGCTTTGAGTAATGCTGATCGTGCTCCTTTGACGTAAAGCAAACCAATGACACTGAATATGATTAATCCAATAATAGTGGAGTTGGGAACTATCAGGGTAAGAACAGCTACAATGGCAGCCACAATACCAAATGTCAGAATATAGCCTGTTAATCCTTCGCGATAAAACACCAGGATAAAGACGCTGTAAACCAAGGCTGATCCAGTATCGTTCTGAAGTAGAATCAACAGCATCGGAAATAGGACAACTGCACCAGCTTTCAACAGATCCCCAAACTTATCAAAGCTAAAGCCATAGCGGCTCAGTGCCCGGGCAACCGCCAGGTTGGTGGCTACTTTTGCCAGTTCGGCAGGTTGGAAACGAATAGGACCAACCTCAAACCATGATTTGGCACCGTTGATTTCTTTACCAAATAAGAGTACCACTATTAGCAGTAGTAAGGTAAAGCCATAGAATATATAAGCAAACTCGACATAGAATTTACTGTCGGTTATTAGTATGATGCCAATAAACAATAAGGAAAAACCAATCCACACAAGTTGTTTAAAATACTCCTTGTTGGTGTCAAAAAAAACGGGATGTTCAGGGTTATAATTGGCGGCATAAATGTTAAACCATCCAAAAATGACCAAAAGGCTGTACAAGCCAACCGTTATCCAATCAATGCTCTTGTTGCTTCTGTTTGGCATGTATTAAATCTCCTTCTAACATTCGTTTTTCAATCCATTTTCTTCTGGGCTGTATCGAATCAGTTAAATATTTTTCGACCATCAGGCTGGCTATCGGCGCACCCCATGTGGCACCAAAACCACCATTCTCCACATAAACGGCAATGGCAATCTGTGGATCATCTTTAGGGGCAAAGGCTATGAAAATTGAGTGGTCGTCACCATGAGGGTTTTGCGCAGTGCCTGTTTTTCCACAAATAGAAATGCCCGGTATCTGGGCAATGCGTGCGGTACTTCCTTCACCACCCCAAACAGCCAGCTCCATGCCATTGATAATAGGGGCGAAATGCTGCAACTCAATATCTGTTTCGTGCAGCTCACGATACTTATCATCAATTGGTGTTTCTTCAATATCTTTTATGATATGGGGCGTAAGAAAATGACCTCTGTTGGCTAACATGGCCGCCATATTTGCCATTTGCAAAGGTGTTGTTAATAATTCGCCCTGTCCGATGGATAATGATATAACCGTCAGTGAATTCCAGCTTCTGTTGTAAATCCTGTCAAAGGTGCCGGCATTGGGAACAAAACCCCTGTTTTCATTTTTAAAATCGGAACCAAGTGCATAGCCAAAGCCAAACTTAACCAGGTAATCTTTCCATGCATTAAACGATTCCTGGATGCTTCCGTATTTAGGGTTGTCCAATATATCTCTGAATTCAAAGCAATAATAGGCATTACATGAATGCTGAATGGATTGCGATAAATTTAGCGGGGAATCGTGCATGTGGCAACCGACCGATAAGGCTCGGGTATGATAGCCCATAAAACACTCGTGTGTGGTATAAGGTTTTAAAGTACCTTCCTGTAGCCCGATAAGTGCATTGATGGTTTTAAACGTTGATCCCGGCGGATAGCGCGACTGAATAGCCCGGTTAAAAAGTGGTTTCAACGAATCAGCAGCCAATACGGGATAGTTGACAGATCGATCACGACCAATTAAGAGTGATGGATCGTAGTTGGGAGCCGATACCATAGTCAGAATTTCACCGGTAGTAGGCTCAATGGCAACAATACTACCGACTTTATTCTTCATCAGTTGCTCACCGTATTGCTGCAGGTCAATGTCCAATGAAAGCGTGATATTTTTTCCGGCAATAGCGGCTATGTCGTCTCTGCCGCTTTTAAAGGCACCTTTTTCGCGTCCATGCACATCTACCAGCAGATATTTTTCGCCCTTTTGGCCTCGCAACTCCTCTTCGTAGGTTTGCTCAATGCCGCTGATGCCAACGTAGTCGCCCTGGGTATAATAAGTTTGGTTTTTAAGCTCTTTCTCACTGATCTCACCAACATAACCCAATACGTGCGATGAAGAAGGATATTCGTACTTACGAAGCGTACGTCCTTGCACGAAGAAGCCTTTAAATTTATAGAGTTTTTCCTGGAAGCTGCCGTATTGCTCAGCCGACAACTGTTTAAAAAAGACGGAAGGTTTGTAAGTGGAGATTTTGCGACTTCTGATATCCTGTCGCATCTGCACAAAACGTTCGCGCAGCTCCTCTTTGCTTAAATTAAGCGACTCACAAAAGTCAATAGAATCAAAGGCTACGATGTCACGCGGTACCACCATAACATCGTAAACCGCCTGATTGGAAACCAGTAGCTTGCCGTTACGATCATACACCAGACCTCGCGATGGATATTGCGTTACCTTACGTCGGGTATTACTTTCGGCCGAAAATTTATAGGATGGGTCGTATACCTGAAGAATAAAGAGCTTGGTGACAAAAATTAACGCAAGCCCAAGCATCAGCATGGCAATTAGTATGGTGCGATTATTAATTCCTCCCACAGCTTACCTCCCTTGCTTTTTACCCTGACTGAATAATTGAGATATAATAATTAGCAGCATTGTGAAAAATGTACTGCTGACAGCGCGTAGGAACGTTGAAAAGAAATGAGTTATGGAAAACACTTCAATAAAAAACAACCACAGATGATGAGCTAGTACCAATAGGATGGAGTAGCGCATAAACCATGAAAAACCATAGTAGCCCATGGTTGGTATGGAGCCCGGTTGGTAATCATCACGAGGTGCCATCAGTCGTAAGGCATACGGACGTAAGAAGGCCAGGAATACCGTTGCTGAGGCATGCATGCCCGGTGTATTGCTGAAAATATCAACGACCATACCCGAGGTAAAACCAAGTAGTAACAATAGCCAGCCCGGAGTTTCAAACGGCAGCGTTAATATAAAAATGATGTATAAATAAGGATTGATGTATCCACTCAACTGGATATTGTTGAGTACCAACACCTGTATCAGGGTGAAGAAAACGAAATTAAATAGGTAACGTGGCAATAAACTAATCATCTTCTGTCTCCTTTTCCAATTCTACTTGTTCGTTACGTGTGATGTGATCAATAACCTCTACAAAAGCAAGGTTTTTATAGTCGACGGATAATTTAACCCTGATGCGATAGAAACTGGCGCCTTTCTCCAGCTCAACATGGTCTACATTGCCCAGTAAGATGCCTTCCGGAAAGATGGATGAATACCCACTGGTTACAATCAGATCGCCCACATTGACATTGGCGTGTCGAGGGATGTCATGCAGATAAACATGCTGATACGAGTCGCCATCCCACTCAAGTGAACCAAAGAAACCGGATGCTTTTAACTTGGCCGATATCTTAAGTCGTGTGTTGATTATTGAGATAACGGTTGCATAGTTATCCGATACGTTTTTGACAATACCAACCGCACCACGATTCGATATCACGCCCATCTCTGGATGAATACCGTTCAGTTTGCCTTTATTCAGGGTGATGTAGTTAAAGCGGCGATTGGTTGAGTTGTTAATCACCCGTGCCGATCGGTATAGATATTCCTGCTGACTGGTGCTGTCGTTGATAACATTGAAATAATCGCGTGATGCCTTAAATGATTCTGGAAGACTACTACGTAAGTAAGCATTCTCGCGCGACAGATCTTCGTTAATTTCCCGTAGCATCAGGTATTCGGCACCCGAATTGTATTTTTGATAGAGGCCACCTGTAAAACTGCCCGACGAAGACAGGAAGGTGGAACGCTGATAAGCATTGTAATTAAGAACTAACAACAGAGAAACTGCTTCAATAATAAAAAAGAGAATAGCAAAATGGTATTTTACAATAAAGCGGAAAAAATTTCTCATGCAACTATAGTTGTTAGTAAAAAGTCAGTAGTCAGTATTTTATATAGAAGTGAGCAATGAGAATTGAGAGGTGAGATTTGTTCAATTAAAAAATTTATCTCATTACTTGTATCTCACATCTCATTGTCTTATTTAATATACTGACTACTGTCTAATATCTACTGACTATTTTTATCTAATCAAATATGGCAATATTCTATGACGGTTCTTAAGCGCTATACCGGTACCACGTGCCACTGCACGTAACGGATCTTCGGCAATGTGGAACGGGATGTTGATCTTATCAGACAAACGCTTATCTAAACCACGTAGCAAAGCACCTCCACCAGCTAAGAAAATACCATTTTTAACGATGTCACTGTATAACTCAGGTGGTGTTTGCTCCAATGCTGACAATACCGCTGTTTCAATCTTCGAAATAGATTTTTCCAGACAATGCGAGATTTCCTGGTAAGAAACAGGTACTTCAATAGGTAAAGCCGTCATCTGGTTAGGCCCCTGAACGATAAAGTCCTGTGGTGGCTCATCCAACTCAGGAAGTGCTGAACCTACCTGTATCTTGATCTCTTCAGCAGTGCGCTCGCCCACTTTAATATTATGCTGACGACGCATGTACTCCATAATATCAGCTGTCAGGTCATCACCTGCAATACGAATGGATTTATTCGTTACAATACCACCCAGCGAAATAACCGCAATCTCAGTAGTACCACCACCTATATCAACCACCATGTTACCTTCCGGCGCTTCCACATCCAGGCCAATACCCAGTGCTGCTGCCATTGGCTCATAAATCATGTGTACCTCACGACCACCGGCATGCTCCGATGAATCACGTACCGCACGAATCTCAACTTCCGTACTGCCCGATGGAATACAAACCACCATGGATAGGGAAGGGGCAAACAGGCGAGGCTTCTGATTAATCATCTTAATCATGCCACGGATCATTTGCTCGGCCGCGTTAAAGTCGGCAATTACACCATCGCGCAAAGGACGGATGGTATAAATATTATCGTGGGTTTTACCGTGCATCTGTCGGGCTTTCTCTCCAATAGCCTCCAGTTTGTCGGTTTTACGGTTCAGCGCTACGATAGATGGTTCGTCAACAACAATTTTATCATTGTGGATAATAATGGTGTTGGCTGTACCAAGGTCGATGGCTATTTCTTGCGATAAGAACGAAAATAGTCCCATTCAACTTTTTATTTTAATGTTTAAAATGACGTTTTCCTGTGAATAACATGGCCATGCCAAATTCGTTGCAGGCCTCAATAACTTCATCGTCACGGATACTACCACCCGGCTCAACAATGTACTTCACACCATACTCGTTGGCGGCTTCAATACTGTCGCGGAATGGGAAGAAAGCATCGGAGATCACCACCGAATTGGCAATATCAACACCTTCCTTCATATTGAAACGTGGCATGGTTAACTGACGCATACTGTCCAAACGGTTTGGTTGTCCCATACCTGCACCCGTTAGCCAGAATGAACCATCGGGCTGCTCAGTCACTACCGCAATGGCGTTACTTTTTAAGTGCTTACAAGCGGTGATACCAAACTTGGCCAATTCCATTTTGGTAGCATCAAATTGCTTGTTGGTCACATTTTTGAAATCAGAATCTACACCTTCATCTTCATCCTGAACAAGGATAGCACCACTTACCGAGCGAATTAGTTTCTCACCGGTTATCTCATTCTTGATAGGTGTTTCCAGTAAGCGAAGGTTTTTCTTCTTACCAAATATTTCCAATGCTTCAGCTGTGTAGGCAGGAGCGATGATGATTTCAACAAAACGCTTAGCAAACCATTCAGCAATCTCAGCAGTCACCGTATCGGTAAAACAGATAATACCACCAAAGGCAGAGATAGGATCACCGGCCCAGGCCAGCTCAAGCGATTTCATAATGTCGTTGGTCACTGCCAGTCCACAAGGGTTCAGGTGCTTCACCACCGAAACAGCTTGTTTGCCCTCGATATGAGTCACTGAATGATAAGCATCGCTGGCGGCTTTCCAGGCGGCATCAGCATCCAGCATATTGTTGTACGAAAGTGCTTTACCCTGCAATACATTGGCATTGGCCAATGAGGCACCTTCTTTAACGTTATTGTATTTGTAAATGGTTGCTTTCTGGTGAGGATTTTCACCGTAACGCAATACATCGCCATTGTTCAGGCTGATGCGTTCCATATCAGCTTTATCCTGATTGAAGAAATTAGAGATGGCCGAGTCGTAGTGCGACGAAACACCAAAAGCTGCAGCAGCAAATTTGAAACGATCTTCCAATGATGATTCACCATTTTGCTCCTTAAGGATGGCCAACAAATCAGCGTACTGATCTTTTGACGGAACGATGATCACATCTTTGTAGTTTTTAGCCGCTCCGCGAATCAATGAGATACCACCGATATCAATCTTCTCGATAATATCCTGAAGTGGAGCGCCCGAAGCAACTGTAGCTTCAAACGGATAAAGGTCAACAATCACCAGGTCAATTTCCGGAATTTCGTATTGAGCTAATTGCTCCAGATCACCTTCGTTATCACGACGGGCTAATATCCCGCCAAATACTTTCGGGTGAAGAGTTTTTACGCGACCTCCCAAAATAGAAGGATAGCTGGTCAGGTCTTCAACACGTTCGCATGGCACATCCAAACCTTCAATAAAAGCCTGTGTTCCGCCTGTTGAATAAATTGTTACGCCTTGTTCGTGTAGTGTTTTGATGATTTCATCTAAACCGTCCTTGTGAAAGACAGAAATCAATGCTGATTTTACCTTTTTTAAAGTACTCATTTATATCCGTTTAATTCTTTCACGCAAAAATAAGAAAATAAGCAATGTTAACAAGGTGCTTTACACAATTAATTAGAACGATTTTAGGTTGCTTTTTGCGATGCATAAATCAATGTGATTTTACACGGCTGACAGGTTCAAGCGTCAGCTGTAAAGCATAGAACAATACTTATCTTTTATCCGCAAATTTCACTAATCTTTAATTCCCCTCATCCGCTTTAGGTGGAAGCTTTCCTGGTGGAGCATTCATGTGCAGCTTGGTATAGTAGGTTGTTAAAGAAGTACCTGTTATCTTCCAAGTTGCAGTCGAGGGTGTCCAAAAACACTGTAAGCATCCGTTCACTGAGCGTAGTCGAAGTGATTACTTGTTGATTAACAGCACTAGTCAAATCTCATCTCGACTACGCTCGATGAGCGAGCTTTGTTTTGGACACCCTCTGCGATGAGGTGATAAATATTAAATTGATACTTTATCATTTAGCCACATATTTAGCTTCGCTAATTTTCAATTTACCAACTCCCACAAATTGTTCCGAATAGCGGAACTGAGAATTAGTGTGATTCGCATAATTCGCGGACGAAAAAATAAATACCACCCCGCCTGTACCTGATACTATTAACTTAAGACGTTTTCCATGGTCATTCATTAGGCGTTATGGGAGTCAGTTCTCCTCCTGAATTTTAGGAGGAGTACCTCAGCTTTGCTGAGGGGAGGTGGTTTTATTCTTTGATATACCACCCCGCCTTTGGCATCCCCATATAGCGATCTAAGCCCACAAAGAAAGAACTTTGTATTCTTAGCTTCGCTGATTTTCAATTTACCAACTCCCACAAATTGTTCCGAATAGCGGAACTGAAAATTAGTGTAATTCGAGTAATTCGTGGACAAAGAAAAATATTGGTTTTTATAATTTAAAGGTGAATTCTCTTAATTTCGTCTGCGTTCACTGCGAACTCAGCGGTACAATAAAATTTTCTTTCCAATTATAAATTTAACCACTAAGGATCAAAGCTCACAAAGAAAGAACTTAGTGTTCTTCGCTTAGTGGTAATAATTCAAGCCTTATCATCTATACACTTTCTCGTGCAGAAAATATTCGTACATTTAATGCGAAAAGTCGAATAAGCCCTGACAAAAGCACTACATAATTAGCTTCAGAAATACCATTTCCGGATAGACTGGTTTTTATTAGTGACAGTTGGGGTGTTTTTAGAATCTTATTAAAAACTATGGCATATAAAAAACAAACCACTGGATTTAAATCTATTGAGGCAGATCTGCAAACCGGCGATATTGTGTTGATGGAAGGCATCCATTTAAGTAGCCGATGCATTGAAACAATCGAAGGTTGTCATTTTTCTCATGTAGGCATATTAGTCAGATCGGAAGACATCGGCCTTAACCTTGGCGCCAATAAGCTGTTACTTTGGGAATCGGATACCCCAACAGATGTGAAAGATGTTATTAAAGGCGTGGCCAAATCAGGACCTATGCTGGTGGATTTCAGAGAACGCTTAAAATACAACTTTACCCATGGCGAAGACAGTCACTGTTCGATACGTCATTTATACACAGAGCGTGATGCCGCATTTAAGCAAAAGTTTAAGGAACTGATACCAACCATTCACGACGCAGATTTTCCGGATACCTGGCATGAGTTTTTAAATCCTGTGCTTGGGCGTGCACTGCATAAGAAAACAAGTCTGGACACCATGTTTTGCAGCGAACTGGCCGCCTACACCTATATGCATTTGGGCTTGTTAACCGATATTCATCCGGTGAATAGTTACGCACCTGTTGATTTTTCAGAACAACTATCGATCAGTCTCCTCAAAAGGGCGTGGCTGGGCAATGAGATAAGTATTACCATTGATATATTATAAGGTATGGAGAACATCACTGACAATCAAAAGCTTTGGACGGACTTTAATAGCTATTTGAGATATACCTTTATCAAACATCTCACGTTAATTGTTAGTATTTGTATTTCTATACTTCTCTATTACCTGTATTCCGATTGGTTTCTGCGACAAAACGCGGCGGCAGCCTTGTGGCGATTGGCACCCATCGTATTACTTTCGATTATACTTATTCTTCACCTGGTTTCAAAAACAAAGTTTAATAAATTGAAAAACAACCTGTTTGCCATCAATTATATGGTGCTTCAGCTGATGATGTTCAGTATCTGCTTGATTTACCTGCATCACGAGGCCCTGGCGCCCAGTGTGACCGGTGTCATTCTGGTGGTGTTTTTGATATCGATGGATAACAAGCAAAACAAACGAATAACGCTACTGATTTATAGTGTGCCTATTACGGTATTTACCTTTTTGCTCTTTGTGTTCTATCAACCAACACAAAAAGAGTTTTTTACCATTTTCGATGTTTACCCCATTGTGGTGATCGGCTACATCATTAACCGCATACAATACAATCTGCGATTCAAACTGTTTCGATCCAACTACCTTTTAAAACGCGAACAGGATAAAACACGGACCTTATATGCCGAAACCTTAAAGGTGAATGAAGAACTGAATAAAAGTAACTCTACCAAAGACCGGTTTTTTGGAATTATTGCCCACGATATTAAAAATCCGATCAGCACCATCTGGGGCTTGTCCGATTTGCTGATGCTGGATGATGAGATGGACCGGAAGAGTCGGCTGCAATGTGCCAAAGGCATCAATCAATGTGTAAAAAACACGCTTACTTTATTGGAAAGTCTGCTTAACTGGGCACGGGCACAGAATACATCTATAACGCCAAAAGCCGCCATGCATAAGACCAGTGGTATGGTTGCAGAAGTATTGCAGGTAATGGATGAGGCGGCCAATAAGAAGAACGTGAAACTGGTAAATAATATACCTGATGATGTGGAGGTGTATGCCGATAAGAATATGTTTGAAACAGTGATCAGAAACCTGCTGTCGAACGCCATTAAATATACCTATGCCGGGGGCACCATTTCGGTGGATGCACAATTAACATTCAAAGGAGAGCATCGCTTTACGCAAATAGCCATTAAAGACGATGGGGTAGGGATGAGCGGTGAGCAAGTCAGTAAGCTGTTTAAAATCTCGAGTAACAAATCGGCCAAAGGCACCGATGGCGAATCAGGCACCGGCTTTGGATTGCTATTGGTCAAGGAGTTTGTTGATAAGCACAATGGCACCATAGCTGTTAAAAGCACCCCCAATAAAGGCAGCGTGTTTACCATTGAATTACCATTGGCGAATTAGATAAGGTGCATAAGTGGTTTAATACTTTGTTTATTAAGAAGATCTGAATAGCCTGATTATTGCCGGAATTGTAAACCAACACTTTTCACATCCCCTTTTGAGGGGATGATAGGGGTGAGAAAAGCTACTTGATGAACCAAATTGCATTTGGAGAGCCGCGATAGCCATCGTGGGAGGTGAGGTGTTTAAATTACACCCTGCTATTGTGCGAACCGTTAGTTAGTGTTAGGTTTTTTTCTATTTCATTTAAATCCTGAGATTACACTATTCTATTCAACAAATCATTAATTGAACCCCCAACAGCCGATGCAGTAGTAGTTGTTAATTGTTCAAATTCGTACCAGATATAATCGTTAATGCCAAAAGGATTATGCCGATGGTAACTAAAGAGTGGAATTCCCCATTTGACGGGTTCAAACCAAGCGCCCTCAATAAGGTGGTGCTCAATTACTCGCTGAATTTGCTTGATGCTTAAATTATCAGGATTCGAATAAATTACGCTGGCATAGTCTTTATAATTGTCTTCGTCGCGATATAGATATTCAAAAAGAATATTTTGCATTTTTTGTTGACGAAACTAGATAAATAGGACAGTTGAGTCAACGGACTATGAGTCACATTATGATGAGAGATAAGAAATTGCATTTGAATAATGGTAGATATATCATATTAAAAATTAAATTTGCGGACACCTAAACAGATTTAATTATGGCGAATAAATATCTTGATTTTATTTCTGATGAGCACTTGCTGGAATGTATTGATAATTTATATAAATCATATTTAAAAGCAAAAGCTGGCTTTACTAAGAAAAAATTGTATAGCAATAAACTGGATACCTTCAAGTTAACTTTTGATGCAAAGTTTAATGATTTGTCAGAAGAAATGGTGCTTCAAAATGAAATGTTGCGACAGGTTGACAAGTCAATAAATAATTCGATTGGTACTTTTCATGAAGAGACTCTTGGAGGAATTAAAGGTTATGAAGTTGGCAATTTAAGTGGGTATGATATAAAAGCTATTGATAATACCTTGTTTGCAGATATAAAAAATAAGCACAATACAATGAATAGTAGTGCTGCTGAGAGTTTGTTTCAGAAGCTGGCAAGATATGCTGACTCTCATAAAAAAGCTAAATGTTATTGGGTACAAATTTTGGCAAAAAACAGTTTCTGTGACAAATGGTCAGGAGATATTAATGGGAAAGAGTATAGTCATAGCAGAGTATATAAAATATCAGGTGATAAATTTTATGCTTTGTTAACTGGCAAAGACAAAGCATTTTTCGAATTATATAAGGTTCTGCCGAAGGCAATATCGGACTATTTATCAGGAATTGAACATGAGGATAGTCAGGGTAATGATTCTGCGGTAACCGAGGTGAAATCAGCTAGTGCAGAATCAAATAGAGGTATCTTTGATCAAATTACTTTTGACAACTTCAGTTATTATATGGGGTTTGATGAGCTATAAGCTTTTATTAAGGAATTTAATAATAGAGTAACCAACCTCTTTAGCTAGATTAACAGGTACGGCATTCCCTATTTGTTTGTACTGTTGAGAAACAGAGCCCGCAAATTGCCAATCATCAGGGAATGTTTGTATTCTGGCATATTCTCTAACTGTAAATGGTCTGGTTTCTTCAGGATGACATCTTTCGGTTTGTTTTTGAGCAGGGCTACATGTTAATGTAAGGCTTGGTTCTTCCCAGCTCATTCTTCTTGCCATTCCGGTTTTACCACCTCCTAAATAGAAGCTTTTACCCATATAATCTTTTTGTATATCTATTGGCAAATCTCTCCAATACCCTCCTTGGGGTACGAGTTCGAGAACTTCTTTCTTTTTGATTGGATAGTTTTGGCCAACAGATGTTGGGACGTCAGAAGGGTATAGCTCCCCCTTTTTTAGGGCATCTTTAAGGTTGAATATCTTTTTGTATGGTTTTGGAAAATCAAATTTATTAAAGTCGAGGTCTTTTCGAATGCCAACTATAAGGACTCGTTCTCTTTTTTGAGGTACTTTATAAAATATAGCTTTTAACAATTTTGGAGGTAAAACAGTATATCCAATTTCATCTAATATTGACAACATTCCTTTAATTGTTCTACCATTGTCGTGATTTAAAAGGCCTCTGACATTCTCTCCAATACAGATCGCGGGTTGAGTTTCTTGTACGACCCTTGCAAATTCATAGAACAAAGTTCCCCTGGCATCATTAAGTCCTAATTTTTTACCAGCATAACTAAATGCTTGACACGGGAATCCTCCGGTTACAATATCAACTTTATCTTTGTATGTTTTAAAAGATACATTTTTCACATCATCTTGAATGACATTCCATTGTGGCCTATTATTGCGAAGAGTTTCTGCTGCCCATTTGTCAATTTCGTTTAATGCTAAACAGCTTATGCCAGCTTGTTCAAGTCCAACAGCCAGGCCGCCTGCACCGGCAAAGAGTTCAATAGCTGTGTAATTCCTTTGTGGTTCTACTTTATTTGAATCGTCTTTTTTGTTGAAAAGGAAGTCAAGGTTATCGAATATCTCAAGTTGTTCTTTTTTATAGACACGATATTGGCTCATGGGCTCACGTACTGCTACAAGTTTACCATTCTTATCCCAACGACGTAAAGTTTCTTTGCTTACCGATAATAAATCTGCCACCTCAGAGAGGGTATAATACTCTTTCATAATAACATAACCATGCTACACAACATTACACATGGTTACAAAAATAGTTGAATTTTTTTAGAAGATGTTATATTTTCAATTTAAAAGAACGCAAAAGATGCAAAAGTATAAGTCAGCACCTATTAAGGTGCCAAGGTTTGAAGAGAAGTACGGATTTTATACGACTTCTGAGCGTTCAGAATTAATGAAGAAAATAAAGTCGGGGAATACCAAGTCAGAAATTATCTTGAGAAAAGTACTTTGGGGGTTAGGAATACGATATAGAAAGAATTACAAAAAACTTCCTGGGACACCTGATATTGTGATTCCCAAGTACAAGCTAATAATATTTGTGGATGGTGAATTCTGGCATGGATTTGAATGGGAGAAAAAAAAGAAATGCATTAAGAGTAACCGTGATTTTTGGATTCCCAAAATAGAGAGAAATATACAACGCGATGCAGAAACTAATAATGCCCTAAGAGAAATGGGGTGGACGGTGCTTCGCTTTTGGGACCAACAAATTAAGAAAGAACTTGGTAATTGTGTTAACATTATTCTTCGTGAGATAGATAAGGATTTCTTAATGTAATTAAATAACGGTATGTCCTTGTATCGTGCACATCCATTCCTTCGGCTTTACCCTTCAAATTTACATAAATACCCGGTGCAAATGCCATCATTATTTCAGCCACACATTTCCTGAACTGTGATAATTATATATATTTGTTAATTAACTGAACCATAATCCACACATAATGAAAAAGAAATATCTGGTGCTGGAGTGTCAACAAAAGATACAGAGCATAAAGCTCAAGCACATCTGTTACCTGCATTATCAGGATGGTAGCATCACCATTCATCTCCGCGACAATAGTAAAATTCTACATTGCGAGTCCTTAAAAAATATTGAACAGCAGTTGTCTGATCGTTTTGTGCGTATTAACCGTAATATTATTATCAATCTCAAATATTCGACAGCCTATTTTAAGGCATCGGGCAAAGTAAGTCTTACCAGTGGCGTTCAATTTTCTATTACAAGGCGCAATCTTCCCGAATTTTTAAAGCAACTGAAGCCCGCATTGTAACCACTTATCCATAGCTATGGTACCACTTATGTGGTAATTGTTGCTGCTTATATAGTTTTTTATACCACTTGTCAGGGCTTATGTAAGAGAGTGTTATTTTCATACAATCTTAATTTGAAAAACAGCATTCACTTGATCAGCATCGTTTATAATAATCTTTCAACGCTCAATTACTTGACTGACCATTCCATTAAGCTCAACCACGCTTTTAATAGATCTAGCTTCATACCCAAGGAGCCTTTGGTACCAGCCAAGGAGTCGATTTCCCCGTTTAAGGAATCCTCCGTACCACATAAGGAGCCAATCTCCCCATTCAAGGAGTGCATGGTGCCGTCTAAGGAGTCGATGGAACCTGCTAAGGAGCCTTTGGTACCGGTTAAGGAGCGTGTTGTCCCGATCAAGGATTGTATGGTAACCAATTGTCAGTAATAATTTTATTTATAACCCTTTAAAACAGTATTATGGCAACAAAATTATTTATTTCAGAATCAAAGTTTTTAGAAAACACACGTACCGCCATCACCAATGCCGAAACAAATCCAGCAATTAAAGCAGCTTTGGCCGATTATGGAATGGGGGACGAGCAAGTGGCCGTAGGCCGACAAGTTTACAATGCCACCCAAAGCATTTGGGACAAGAACATAAAAGAAGATAAAGAATCAACAGAGGCCTCATTGGTATACTCAACAACTTTTAACGAGTTGCGGGCAAAGTTTAAGGTGCACCGCGATAAAGCATTGATTTTCTTTAAGTACCAACCCGAAGTTTTAGTGAAATTAGGAGCAAAGGGGCGCTTTCCCCGCAAGTACAACGATTTCTTTGATAAAGTTCGCTTGTTTTATACAACCATTAAAAACGATTCGGCCTTGCAGCTTGAAATGGATAAGATCAAACTCACCGCTGCCATCGTTGATGAATGTCTGGCTTTGCTTGAAGAACTTTTAGTAAAGCGTTCCCATTTCGACAAAGAATTAGCCGAATCGCAGGATATGACTGAAAATAAGAATGCAGCACTACTCGCACTAAAAGAATGGATGGACGAATTTTACACAATTGCCAAAGTCGCCCTATACGAACAACCACAACTGCTCGAAGCCCTTGGCGTATTTGTACGTAGTTAATACCCGTTGTTATTTCATATATTCTAAACCTGTCAGGATTCAAAATTCTGACAGGTTTTTTGTAAACGCCTGATTGATTGGAAGGAGAGGTACAATAAAGGTGCAAACTATTAAAATAATTCACAGTTTATTGAACAGACCCTCGTCGATAAACCCATTCTTATAGTTTAATCAATTCCCAATTAACGGGCGACAATTCCGCAATTCGACAATTCCACAAATCATCAGTTCAACAATTCAGCGATTTGACGGATCGACAAATAAACATTTCAACCCTTCAACTCCTCAACAATTCAACTTAAAACCTTAAACCCAGAACCCAGAACTCAAAACCCCAAACCCCAAACCCCAA
>DIYS01000084.1 GCA_002429115.1 Saccharicrinis sp. UBA6048
CCTGAAACAGCACGTTGCCCCACCTGCTCGGTTCGCTTATCCAGTCCCAGCTGAATATTCCCATCGATATCGGCGATAAATAAAAGAGCTGCAACGGTATGGATACAGTAACGTCCACCGATATATGAACAGTTGCACATGGTCTCCATCTGGCGATTGTTAAGATGCCTGATTTGCACCTTGTGCATCTTGGTATCCTTCACCGAGAAGATCCAGTTATCCAGAGCCTGCTGATACAACTGAAGGCTCACCTTACCCTCTTTGTATAAATTGGTTCCTGCCCCGCTTATATCATCTGAAGTATAAAAATCTATTGAATCGCTTATATAGTCTCTAACGCTTTCTGCCATATTCATTCACCGGTTTAGCAAGTGGTAATCCGCAAAAATACAAACACTCGGGCAAAAGGCCATCATTTAAACTCTGGTATTTATCGTTCCGATTTGGATTGGATTGAGTGTCAGGAAGAAAAAATTTTGGTGTTATAGGTTCAGGAATACCTGCGCCACGATGAAATTGCTTTTTACAGATCTGCAAAAGGCTACTGCACGCTGCAGCAGCAAATATCAAACTTGTAAAAGCATGCTGCAGCCTGTTTTAGCTAATTACAAGTCTGTAATTGCTTGCGCCATGATGAAATAGCTAATTACAAACTTGCGAAAGGCCGCTGCAGACTGCAGCAGCGAATAACAGATTTGCGAAAGCGTGCTGCAGCGTGCAGCAATTAATTGCAAAGCCACAATGACTATTTCATGCTGGCGCAAGTCATAAAAAAACCTGACAGGATTCGAAATCCTGTCAGGTTTACTATATCACTAAATTACTATTTACTAATGTCAAAACATTCATAATTTGCAAGTTTTGATAATTTGTAACTTTTTTGAGTAACACATAACTAAATAACGTTCTATCTAACAAATTGCTCACATTGCTGATATATAGGAATTTTCAAACTCTAATGACAGATCTCATATAATAAATAAAAACCTGGTAGGATTTTGAATCCTACCAGGTTTACTATATCACTATAAACTTTTTTTCTAAAACACTACCTTACTTCTGTGCTTCAATCCATTGACGGGCATTTACAAATGCTTCGATCCAAGGCGATACCTGGTCGCCTTTACGATCAGCCGGGTAGTAACCCCACTGCCATGGGAAAATAGCACGCTCCAAGTGAGGCATCATCGCTAAATGACGACCATCATTTGAGCAGATAGCTGCTGCATTGTAATCACTGCCATTTGGATTGGCCGGATATGTTTCGTGGGCATATTTACCAACGATGTTGTACTGATCCTCGGCATATGGCAAGTGGTATTTACCTTCACCATGTGCTACCCAAACGCCTAATTTAGTTCCGGATAATGAATTCAGCATTACAGAGTCGTTTTGTGAAATTTCCATATTCAGGAAGATCGACTCGAATTTATGCGACTCGTTGTGCAACATCTTCGGCTTTTCTTCATGCTCAGGATAAACCAAACCAAGCTCAACCATCAACTGACAACCGTTACAGATACCTAAACTTAAGGTGTCCTTACGAGCATAGAAGTTATCCAATGCCTTTTTAGCAGCCGGGTTATAAAGGAAAGCACCAGCCCATCCTTTAGCCGAACCTAACACATCACTGTTAGAGAAACCACCAACAAATACAATCATGTTCACATCTTCCAATGTCTCACGACCATTGATCAGATCCGTCATATGAACGTCCTTCACATCCATACCGGCAAGGAACATACTGTAAGCCATCTCACGATCGCCATTCACCCCTTTTTCACGGATGATAGCTGCTTTGATACCTGTACGCTCTTTACGATCTAATGCCAGGTTCCACTGATCTAACTGACCTGTAAAAGCCGTTGGGAAGTTATAGTTCAAAGCATGGTTCGCATAGTTATCGAAACGCTCCTTAGCCAGCTTCTCACCACTCTGCTTGCGATCTAATAAGTAGGAAGTTTTGTACCAATCGTTACGATACTTGTCAATATCAAGGTTCAATACCTGACCGCTGTTTTCAATAACTAACTCACGTGCTTCAACAGGCTGACCAAGCTCCATAAACTGGATACCATTGGCCTCCAAAATAGAAGCAACAGCAGCAAGATCTTTCACCTGAATCACCACACCCGGGTTTTCGCTGAATAATAACTTAATCAGATCGGTTTCTTCGTAATCGCTTAAGTTAACCTTTGCACCAAACGACGTATTGGCAAAATTCATTTCCAATAAAGCAGTTACCAAACCACCGGCTGACACATCGTGACCAGCCAATACCAACCCTTTATTGATCAGCTCCTGAATGATATTGAAACCATTTTTAAAGTAGTCTACATCAGTTACTGTTGGCGCTTCAGCACCCAGCTTATTCACCACCTGTGCAAATGAGCTACCACCTAATTTCAGGCTATCGAATGACAGGTCGATATGTAATAAATGTGTATCCGTATCTTTTACCATTACAGGCTCAACGATGTTTTTGATATCGTTCACTTCACCAGCACCAGAAATAATCACTGTACCCGGACTGTACACCAAGTCTCCGTCTTTGTACTTCTGCGTCATCGACAAGGAATCTTTACCTGTAGGGATGTTAATACCCAACTCACAGCTAAAGTCACTCACCGCCTCAACAGCGCGATATAAGCGGCTGTCTTCACCAGCATTTTTACATGGCCACATCCAGTTGGCACTTAACGACACACCTTTTAAACCGTGTGTTAATGGTGCCCATACAAGGTTGGTTAATGCTTCGGCTACTGAAACGACAGCACCTGCAGCAGGATCAACCAAACCAATAGCCGGTGCATGACCAATAGAAGTGGCAATACCTTTCTCGCCCTTATAATCGATGGCACAAGCACCCAGGTTATTCAATGGCAACTGCAATTCACCGGCACATTGCTGCTTGGCTACTTTACCTGTTACCGAACGGTCTACTTTATTCGTTAACCAATCTTTACAAGCCACAGCTTCCAACTGAAGCACATCGCTTATATATTTTTCAATCTCGGTTGTTTCGTACTCAACAGCGGCGAATTTCTCATCAGCTGTCTCATCTTTCATGATGGTTTTTGGCGGGTTACCAAACATATCTGACAACTGCCAGTCAATAGGCGCATTGCCCTTATCGTCTTCAAACTTAAAGTGCATATCGCCAGTTGTCTCTCCCACCTCGTAGAAAGGAGCACGTTCACGCGCTGAAATATTCTTTAAGTTCTCAATGTCTTTATCTTTCAACACCAATCCCATACGCTCCTGCGACTCGTTACCTGCAATTTCTTTTGAAGACAATGTAGGATCGCCTACAGGTAACTTATCTAAATGGATGGTACCTCCGGTTGTTTCCACCAATTCCGACAAACAGTTCAGGTGTCCGCCTGCACCATGGTCATGGATCGAAACAATTGGGTTCTCATCCGATTCAGCTAAAGCACGGATAGCATTCATGGCACGTTTCTGCATCTCTGGATTTGAACGCTGAACGGCATTCAATTCGATAGAGTTATCATACTCACCAGTTGCTACTGATGATACAGCACCACCACCCATTCCGATGCGGTAGTTATCACCACCAAGGATGACTACTTTATCACCTTTTTCAGGATCAGCTTTAATGGCATGCTCTTTACGACCGAAGCCAATACCACCAGCCAACATGATCACCTTATCAAAGGCAAATTTCTTTTGGTTCTCAAAATGTTCAAATGTCAGCACTGAACCGCAAATCATTGGCTGACCAAACTTATTACCGAAATCAGAAGCCCCGTTGGATGCTTTGATCAATATCTCTTCCGGTGTTTGGTATAACCAGTCACGTGCCGGTGTATCTTTTTCCCATGCACGGCCTTCTTCCGAACGAGAGTAAGAAGTCATGTATACCGCTGTACCTG
>DIYS01000056.1 GCA_002429115.1 Saccharicrinis sp. UBA6048
CTTTTAACGCATCAGTAGTAATATTGCTTTTAAAAGCAACATTAGAATCAGAAAATATTATCACAGATTTTTACCTTCAAACTTTAAAAGCAAAAACCTGTGACTACTTGAAATATCTTTTACAATCCCAAAACTGCTTTCTCCGGATCAAAACCTCCCGACAATAATTTCGCCGGATCTTCAATCATCTCTTTCACTTTCACCAGGAAACCAACAGAGTCTTTTCCATCAATAATACGGTGATCGTACGACAGGGCCAAATACATAATCGGACGTATCTCCACTTTACCATTAACTGCTACCGGTCGTTCAACAATGTTGTGCATTCCCATAATGGCCGATTGTGGCGGATTAATAATTGGCGTACTTAGCATCGAGCCAAAAACGCCACCATTGGTAACGGTGAATGTCCCACCGGTCATTTCTTCCAATCCAATTTTGCCTTTCCGTGCTTTCTCTGCCAGTGTTTTCAATGATATTTCAACACCATCTAAAGTCTGAGTTTCAACATTACGGATGACCGGCACCATTAGCCCTTTAGGTGTTTGAACCGCCACGGATACATCATGATATTCAGGCACAACTATTTCATCACCATCTATCATCGCATTTACCATAGGATGATGCTTTAATGCTAAAGACGCGGCCTTGATGAAAAAGGACATAAAACCTAGCTTAACACCATGCTTATCAATGAATTTAGACTGATATTTTTTACGCAGATTCATGACCGCTGACATATCCACTTCAGTAAAGGTTGTCAGCATAGCCGTTTCATTTTTAACAGCTACGAGTCGTTGACTTAGTTTTTTTCGTAACATGGTCATCTTCTGACGATCAGCTTCGCGACTCACATTCGCATTAATAAATGCAGATGAACCACCAAATGACTCTTTTTCAGCCGGCAAGCTTTTTATCGCTTCAACTTCTTTGGTAGAAATTCGTTTTAATCCATTGATCACATCATCCACCTTGATATCCGACTCCTCCATTAGCTTTTTAGCCAACGGCGACACCTTGGCATTTGGATATTCATCAGAAGTAGCATCAGCTTTTACTTCTGTTGTTACTTCTGCCTTTTCCGGTTTAGCGCTTTCCGTCGTTTCAGCAGGTACATCTTCCTCTTTACTTTCATCACTTGGCTTACTTGGTGCTTGTCCCGCAAACTCTGTATCAATAGAGCAGGCAACGGCTCCAATGGCAATTGTTTCTCCAGCTTCAACTGAAATTTTAATTTTACCAGCCTCCGTTGCCAATAATGATAAAGTGGCTTTATCTGATTCTATCTCTGCAATTTCCTGATCCTTCTCAACAATATCGCCATCGGATACCATCCAATTAGCCAACTCAACTTCTGTGATTGATTCTCCGGGTGTAGGAACTTTTATTTCAATAATCATTTCTTTCAATTTTTAGTCCGAAGTCCATAGCTTGAAGTCCGAAGACCATATTTCCTCTACTGACTACCGACATTTAACTACTGACTAATTACTATATCGAAAACCTTGGTTTTTCTTCAAAATACTTATGCTGTTTCAAAATTTCAGCTCTTGACTTTCCTTCCACACATTGCAGTCCACAATACTTTAACTGGCGCTCGCAATGGCAAGACTTAAATACTTTATTGACAATTTCATTTTGACCAATAACATGTAATCCGTTAAGTCCTGTTGCCGGACTTCCACTTGCGATGCGTGCTACCGGTACAATATCAATATTTGGCATTTTACTGCGGATATAATTCCACGCTCCCATATTTTCAGGCTCTTCCTGTACCCACAAATGCAACAAAGCATTATCGTACTTTTCCAGAATGGCATTCACTTGTTCTTTAGGGAAAGGGTGCATTTGCTCCATGCGGATTAATGCCACATCGCGCGCTTTTAACTCTTCTTTACGTGCGAGAAGATCGTAATATATTTTACCAGTACAGAACACAACACGTTTCACATCCTGTACGTCCACGTTATCATCATCAATTACCTCTTTAAATCCACCTGATTCAAATTCAGTGAGTGATGAAATGCACTTTGGATGACGCAATAAACTCTTCGGTGTGAAAACGACCAGAGGTATTCTGAATTCACGTTTCAGCTGTCGGCGCATCACATGGAAAAAGTTGGCCGGCGTTGTACAGTTCACCACCTGCATATTATTGCGTGCTGCCAATGACAGAAAACGCTCTACACGAGCGCTCGAATGCTCAGGTCCTTGTCCTTCAAACCCATGAGGTAACAGTAACACCAATCCATTCATCAAGCCCCACTTCTCTTCGGCCGATGAAATATATTGGTCAATAATTACCTGTGCCACATTGTAAAAATCACCAAACTGAGCTTCCCAAATAGTTAAACCATCTGGCTTAGCTAAAGCATAGCCATATTCAAAGCCCATCACTCCGTATTCAGATAGTAAGGAATTATAAACCTTAAATGGTGCCTGATCCGGCGAAATATGTTGCAATGGTCGGTAGCGCTTATTCGTATCTTCAATCGTTAAAGCAGAATGACGATGCGCGAATGTTCCGCGCTCAGCATCCTGACCACTTAAGCGTATCGGATGACCTTCTGTGAGTAATGATGCATAAGCCAATTGTTCACCTAAAGCCCAATCCAAACGATCGTCATCAACCATCTTTTTGCGGTCGTTCACGATCTTATGCAACTTCTTAAAGAACTTCTTATCCTCTGGCAGAAAGTTAATGCGGTCCAGTAATTTAGTTAGCTCCTTGCGCTTAACCGATGTATCAGGTGACTCGACAAAATCTTTTGGTTCAGAATAGCGATATGAATTCCAGTCATCATTAAGGAAGCGCTGAATTACCACTTTTTTAATTTGTTTTGAAGCTTCCAACTCCTCTTCAAGCAACTGATTAAAGTTCACTTCTTCTTTTTTCGCATCCTCTTTAGATACGACTTTCTCCTCCTCGAGTTTGAGCTTATAAATATCTCTTGGGTTCTTATGTTTGGCTATCTCTTTATATAATAATGGCTGTGTAAAACGAGGTTCATCACCTTCGTTATGCCCATATTTTCTGTACGATAGCAAATCAATAAATACATCAGAATTGAAACGTTGACGATATTCCATGGCCAACTCAATGGTATAAACAAGTGCTTCAACATCATCGCCATTCACATGAAAAACAGGTGATCGCGTGACCTTACCAACATCGGTACAATAGGTTGATGATCGACCTTCGAGATAATTGGTCGTAAAGCCCACCTGATTATTGATGACTATATGAATGGTACCACCGGTTTTGTAGCCACGCAACTGTGCCATCTGCACCACTTCGTATGCCACACCCTGACCAGCAATTGCGGCATCACCATGAATCACAATCGGCACTACCTTATCAAAATCTTTATCGTACTTATGGTCAATCTTCGACCTGGAAATACCTTCTATGATAGGTGCTACTGTTTCGAGGTGAGACGGATTTGGTGTCAGATTAACGCGTACCTTTTGTCCGTTCGTTGTTTCCACATCGCTGCAATAGCCTAAGTGATACTTTACATCACCCAAAGAGATGCCTTCTTCATACTCATCACCAACAAACTCCTTAAACACATTCTGATAAGGTTTCTGCAATATATTCGTCAGTACATTGAGGCGTCCACGGTGCGCCATTCCAATCACCACCTCTTCGGCACCGAGCTCAGCTCCTTTATTAATAACAGCATGCAGTCCAGGAATCAAAGCTTCCGATCCTTCTAATGAGAAACGTTTTTGTCCGACGAATTTTTTATGAATAAAGGTCTCAAATCCTACCGCTGTATTTAGTTGGTTAAAAATAAGACGCTTCTTTTCTGGTGAAAAGGCCGGTGTATTCTTAACACTTTCCATCTTACTTTTCAACCAGCTGACCACCTCAGGATGACGTATATATAAATACTCAACAGCCACAGACTGACAATAGGTCTGCTGCAAATGATCAATGATGTTGGTCAGTGATGACGAACCAATCCCCAATTCATTTCCTGCCTGAAACTCCGTACTCAGATCTTTTTCCGTTAATTCGAAGTTCTCGATATCCAATGTAGGAAAGTACTTACGGCGAGTGCGCACTGGGTTTGTCTTGGTAAATAAATGCCCTCGCTGGCGGTATCCGTGAATCAGGTTCAACACATGAAACTCCTTATCAACCAAACCAGAAGATTTTGGTTGCTGGTAATTTTCAAGAGCGAAATCAAAGCCTTGAAAAAACTTCTGATAGGATTCGTCAACCGAATCGGGGTCTTGTTTATATTGCTGATATAGCTGGTCAATCGAACTTAATTCACTATTGCCCAGAAATGAATATTTATCCATAAATCTACTTTGTGAGAAACATTTTTGTATTTCTTTCCTCCTTAAACAAATAAGTGACATTAAAGTTAAAATTATTTTAAGCTGCAAGAGCTATTCTAAAACAGGTTTTTATTTGTTAAAATAATTTGGCTATTAAATCGAAAATTTGCAAAGTCACATTTTATACTTTGAAGTATTTGGGCAAAATAATAAGTCTGCTTCGCTCGGTATGTTCTTTTACTCAGCGGCAAAACAAATTTTACAGGAATTAATTGCTCTAATAGATGATAACCAGAGGTAAATTCCGGTGCATAAAAATGACTCTGGCTTATAGCTGTAGTGGCTGCACCGGGGAAATCCGGAATTGTTACGTAGGGCTTCGTTACACTTCACCCTACGCTGGTATGCATCGCCCACTTTGGGGCTTTAAAACAGTAATGCCTTCTGTGTTCTCCTTTTTCTCTGCGGTAAAAATATTTCCAAGAAATAATTCATTTGATAGTTCTTTACCATATAGTAATCCCCTGATTTTCAAATTCAAATAATTTAAACACTTGTATTTATATTGTAATGATACTTAAAGAAATATGATTTAGACTACTGCCTTCTGACTTAATACTAGCAAACTATTATTACTATCTTTGTTTAAATAAATCTCAACACATGACATCAGGATTTCTTAACTCTATAGCCTCCTATTATTATAATCATCACAAAGACGACCTTGCAGAGTATTGCTTCGTCTTTCCGAGTCAGCGCTCGGGTATTTTCTTTACCAACCACCTGAGGCAATTGGTTGATAAGCCCTCATGGGCTCCACAAATAATGACGGTCAATGATTTTTTTGGTTCATTATCAAAATCCATTGTGGCTGATAACATCACCTTATTATTCACGCTGCACCAGGTGTATAATAAGGTAAGTGGTAAAACCACCACCTTTGATGAATTTCTGCCTTGGGGCGATATGTTTCTGGGTGATTTTGACGATATCGATAAGTACCTGGTCAATGTTGATCAGCTATTCTCCAATATAATTTCGTTTAAAGAGCTGGAAGACGATTACAGTCACCTGAGTGAAAAGCAGCTGGAGGCCATACGCTCATTCTGGGGTACTTTTAAGGCCGATCAGTTATCATCGCACCAGAATTTCTTTCTCGAAAATTGGGAGCACATACCTTTAGTTTACAAAGCATTCAGAGAGCAACTCATTAGCGATTCACTGGCTTATGAAGGAATGGTGTACCGCGAGATTGCCGATCAGGTGCTAGCCGACGAACTACTTGACATCCCATGGAAAAAAGTTGTTTTTGTTGGATTAAATGCCCTCACCCCTGCAGAAAAGAAGGTAATGAATCAGCTGCAGAAACGTCAGCTGGCCGAGTTCATCTGGGATTATTCGCCATGGATGCAAAAGGACGAAGAAGATATATTTCAGAGCAGAGGGCCAGGCTTGTTCTTAAACGAAAACAAAAACCGATACCCGGCACCAAGAGATTATCAATTACCGCTTAACGAAAGTGGTCCTGAGATAACGATTACCGCTGTTGCCAATCCAACAGAACAGCTTAAGTCGGTCAATGCTTTTTTGAAAGATGAGTACGAAAGTGATTTAAAAACCGCAGTGGTGCTGGCCGATGAAACCATGCTGATGCCAACGCTCCATGGTATACCCGAAAATGTTGACCGGGTGAATGTCACCATGGGTTATCCCTTGAACCAAACGCCTGTTTTTGGATTGGTCAACCTGTTGTTTGATATGCTGCGCAATGCGCGGAAAAGCAGAGAAGGTGTCTGGCTCTATCACCGTCATGTATTGCCGGTGTTGCAGCACCAGTATATATCGCTTTTGGCAGATGAAGATTGCCGTTCGCTGCACAAAAAACTGGTACGCGAAAATATCATCTTTGTAAAAGCCAAAGACCTGCATATTAACCCGCTCTTTAAATTGTTGTTTGGCAAGGTAAACACAGGCAGCGAACTGGCGCAATACCTCATCAGTATCCTTGATAAGATCTATGAGTTGTTACAGCCACAGGAGGATAAACTGCTCGAACGTGAGTTTGTGTTTTCGTTGCATAAAAGCATTGTGCGATTGCAGGATTTGCTGGAGCAAAATCAGCAGGAAGATATCACGCCTGAAACATGGATTAAGCTGTATAAAAAACTGGCCGATTTTCAGACGGTTCCGTTTAAAGGTGAGCCATTGGCCGGATTACAGGTTATGGGTATCCTCGAAACACGAGCCCTTGATTTTGATATGTTGATTATCCTGGATTTGAACGAAGGAGTATTTCCTAAAACATCAGCGCCCAATACCTTTATTCCGGCGACATTGCGAGCAGGATTTGATCTGCCTACCATTGAGTTTCAGGATACCATTTTCTCGTATTACTTTTTCCGCCTTATCCATCGTGCCAAGAAAGTGGAATTGCTCTACTCAACAGGTACGCAAGGCATGAAATCGAATGAAATGAGCCGTTACCTGTATCAGCTCAAATATGAGTTTGATGCACAGCTAAGCTCACATACATCCACCGGTAATGTTTCACTATTAAGTCCTCCCCTGCCATCGGCTCCTAAAACTAAAGAAGTGATGGATGAGCTGAATAAGTACAAAGCCGGGAATGAGAAATTTTTGTCCCCTAGTGCTTTGTCAACTTACATAGAATGTCCGATGCGCTTTTATTACCAGAAGGTGGCGGGTATTAAAGAGCCTGATGAAATTACCGAGGAAGCCGATGCACGTATCTTTGGCCTTATCTTTCACGATGTGGTGGAGAACCTATATAAACCCTACATTGGTAAAGAAGTGGAAGCCGCGGTAATTGAAGGGTGGATAAAAAACAAAAAGCTGATTAAAGACCTGATTCGCGAGGGCTTTAACACCCACCTCACCGATTATGAAAAAGGGAAAAGCACCTTTACCGAAATACATGGTAAAAATGTGATGGTGTTTGAAGTGATCCTCCGTTACCTGATGCAATTCCTCAAGCTGGAAAAAGAGCGTACTCCTTTTGTGATTGTTGACCTGGAACGAAAAGTAAAGCACACCTATAGCAATGATACACTAATGCTAAACATCGGTGGTTTTATCGACCGGCTTGAAAGTAAGGATGGCCTGCTGAAGGTGATGGATTATAAAACGGGTACCGGGGAGGCTTCGGTTAATTCAATCAGTGACCTGTTTAATAGTGATAAGCACAAAAAAAACAAGGCCACCTTCCAAACGCTACTCTACTCACTGATACTGGAAGAGACAGGACATGATCAAACGCCCATTCAGCCGGGCGTTATCTGGGTGCGTGATGTGTTTAAAAAGACCTATAACACACAATTGTTTTTAAAAGACCGGAAAAGCAAGACGCCGATTATCCTGCAGCCTGTAAGAGATGAATTTAAGGCTGGATTGGATGAGTTGCTGACCACGCTTTACAATCCGGACATTCCTTTTCAGCCAGTGGAGAATATAGATAAATGCCGGTATTGCCCGTATAAGACTTTGTGCAATCGTTGATTATAGAATCGTGAATGGCACGAATTAAGACAAATAATAAGAGCAATTTGACGAATTTGCACTTCAGAAAATAAGAAATATCATTCATCTTTTAATTGACAAATGCGTCTGTTCGGCTTACGATACACTAAATAGATTAACATATAAAGGTGTATTATACTTGGCTAATTGGTAGGTATTGTGCACCTTTAAGTTCGATATAGAAAAATTTCAGCTGTAAATGACTCCGAATCGAAAGTATAATGGAAGTTAGAATAAAATATACCAATTATGACCAAAATGAGTACAAATCAGTTGGTCGGCTTAGCTTAAACCAAACCATAGGTTTATTTAAAAGCTTTCCTTGGGAAAAAGAACTAGGCAAAATTGAAAACATAAAGGAGCAGATATCTTATCCCATAGTAAAAATAATAAAACCAAACCGTGAATATCTTGAAATAAATGGGTTCAAAAGGAATGGGGTGATTTTTTTTAATGTTAATTTAAAATTCAAAAAGACCTTCTGGAAATCTATTACTGCTTTACAAAAGACAGAAACTGAAACACTTGAGTTGTTAAAAATATATTATGAAAATTCAATAGACAAGCTAATATCACTAATAAAAACAGAACGATATACTGCCAATCAAGGGATTTTATATTTTTTCATAAATAACTCGAGAGAGAAAGATAAGTTAGTACAAATTAATCCAGAGAAACCAAGGTTTTATAAATATTATTTTAAATTCTCAAAGGCATTATTAAAATCCCTTTTCTCTTTTATTTTTCTCGCTATGCCCACTGCCTTTTATTTATTTGGACTTTTAAAAGGATGGGATGTAAGTTTGAAAGACATGATGATATTCCAAATTCCAGTAACATTATTTGCATTACCAGGCATAGTTCTATTAATTAATCATACCATTAAATCCAGAAACCTGAAAATATATTTTCAAAAGAATGATAATAATTTCATCTTTATAAGTAATGGTACGAAGGAGATATATATTAAAAACGAAATTGAAAGAATCAAACAATATCAAGCGAACGCGAGTAGTCGCGCACCTTGGAGTGATTTTAAATATTGGGAAATAATTATGAACTCTGGAAAATCAATTAAGATAACAGACATATTGATAGACGAGATTGATTTTTTAAAGCGTTTCGGTTATTCACAAATTGAAAAAGAGATTAAAAAGAAATTTTTACCATTATTATAAATAGCAACAGCCAACAAACCGCAGAAAAGTGAGCAGATTCCAATTGATTAGTGCTGACAGAATAACACAGGTTATCTAATACACTAAACTCTTAAAACAACATTCACTAAATCAACTATAAAATCACCACTTATAATAACATAAACTACCTAACATGAAACTAATAATTGTTATAGCATTATCGTTTTTTGCCTTGATAAACATTAACGCTCAACAACGTACTGAGTATCGATACTTTAAAAATTCGAAAGCGAAAAATCCAGTTGAAGAAAGTGTCGCTAAATATATTGAAGAGACACAGTATACAAATGACTCAATAAAAACTGTTAGGCTTTGGAAAATTAAGAACCCAAAATTACAATGGCATAATGAATATAGAAAGGATAAAACATCTGAAGATTGGCATATTTGGCGTTCAGATAACAAAGTCACCTATGGTCAGTACAAGCCAAGTGGATACTACAAATTTGACATCACAAATAACCAATTGGACTTTGATCAAGCCGATCGTTTTGTTGCTCCAAAGCTTAGTCGCGAAGATAGTGATATCACCGGGCAATGTGATTGGGAATTAGAAAGTGGCTTTAGCAAATTGATTGGTGCTACTATGAGGTATCCTGTAAAAGCACAGGAAAATGGCATTCAAGGTGAGGTAGTAGTACAATTTGTAATTGATAGTAAAGGTGAAGTCGGTTTTGTTAAAATTGTAAAGGGAGTTGATCCATTATTAGATGATGAAGCTTATAGGGTCATCGCATCTATACGACAACTCGTGCCAGCACAGTTAAATGGCCACAATATCGGCGTATATATAGAAGTACCTTTGAATTTTGTTTTACGATAGAAAATAATGCACACTACTCATTTCCGATATAATCAATCAACTTTCACCTGGACATTTCTCTTGTTCAATTGCGCTATACTTTTTTATATATTTGAAACAAAGGTCATTGCGTGTTAAAAACAAGCTAGCTGCCATATTGGAAAATTGCTACAATATAATTAAACCCATAAATGATGAAACTTGAATTTCAACTGGAAAGAGAAGATCATGTTACTTTTCAACTTTATATAGCTTCTAAGTCAGAAAGGATTAAAAAGAAAAGAAAATCTGTAAAATATAGAGTTCCAATAGTATACTTAATACTTTCTGCAATAATATTCTTTGTCGGAGAGCTTGGGCTTAGCATAACCTTTGTGCTTATTGGAATTCTATGGTATTTATTCTATCCTAAATATGAAGTTAAAAAATACGAAAAGCATTATCGTTCCTATGTTGAGGAGAACTTTAAATCAGACCGTGACCCTGCGGTTACTATAGAATTGACAGAGACGGTAATTAACACAACTGATGAGAAAGGAAGCTCATCAATAAAAGTTGAAACAGTTAAAGAGATTGACGAAATCGGAAAATATTTCTTCATTAGACTCAATCCTGGTTTGGGACTAGTAGTACCAAAATCTAGAATTAATGACTTGCATGAATTTGAAACTTGGTTAAGTTCTGTAGTTGAAAAGTATGGAATCAAAAGAAATATTGACCTTGAATGGAAATGGAAATAAATAATATGGCGGCTAATACTATAGTATAAAACAATTGCCGTCCGTGAGAATTTGGAAGTTAGGTTGGGTAATTGAACACCGCCAATTCTTTGATTTTGCTTTATAAATGGAAAATTAAAAACAAATACAACACTTTGGCTCAGCTCAATTTGGAAAGATTGTAAGGGTAAAATTCTTTACGCTCCCACAGCAGTCCATCGTGCCTTATGATAATAGAAACCTAAGAAATGCCATTTAAAGAATCGAATCAAATAGAAACACCTCCTGATGATACTGTTTGAAAGTAAGGGTCTCCGGGTGAC
>DIYS01000003.1 GCA_002429115.1 Saccharicrinis sp. UBA6048
GACGATTGTATGGTTTCTGTAGCTAAATTCTATTTAGATTTTACAGTTGAAGAATCATGTGGTAAATGTGCTCCATGTCGTATTGGTAACAAGCGTTTGTACGAAATGCTTGACAAATTGACTGAAGGAAAAGGAACAGAAGAAGATTTGACTTTATTGCGCAACTTAAGTAATGTAATTAAGGATACTTCTCTTTGTGGATTAGGTCAAACATCACCTAACCCGGTTCTTTCTACAATGGAGAACTTTGCTGATGAGTATGAAGCTCACGTGAAAGAAGGTAAATGTCCGGCTGGTCAGTGTAAGTCTTTGATGCAGTATGTAATTGAAGCAGAGAAATGTATCGGTTGTACATTGTGTTCTCGCGTTTGTCCGGTTGATGCGATTACCGGCGATAAGAAAGAGCCTCATTTAATCAGTCAGGAGACGTGTATCAAGTGTGGTGCTTGTTATGAAAAATGTAAGTTTGGTGCGATCAGCATTCAATAGCCAAACCAGTTTTTGAACAGTAAAAGATAGAAGAATGGAAATCGTTCAATTAAGCATAGATAATAAAAAGGTAGTTGTTGAGAAAGGCACTACCATCTTAGAGGCAGCTAAAAACATCGGGGTGGATATTCCTACCTTATGTCATATGAAGCTGCACGATATGAACATTGAGAATAAGCCAGGCGGATGTCGTGTTTGTGTGGTTGAGGTAGAAGGTCGTCGTAACCTTGCACCAGCTTGTAAAACTGAGTGTTCAGAAGGAATGAATATTCAAACACACTCTGTACGTGTGGTAAATGCCCGTCGTACAGTTATGGAGTTGATCTTATCTGATCACCCGTTTGAGTGTTTGGTTTGCTCTAAATCTGGCGATTGTGAATTACAGACAATGGCACAGAATCTGGGTATTCGCGAAGTACGTTACCAGGGTGAGAAGAACTCTTATAAGAGTGATGAGTCACCTGCTATCGTTCGCGAAATGGAGAAGTGTATCATGTGTCGCCGATGCGAAACAGCATGTAATGAAGTACAGACAGTTGGTGTGCTTTCTGCTGTTAACCGTGGTTTCGAATCGGTTGTAGCGCCAGCTTTCGAAATGGACTTAGACCATTCGGCATGTACTTTCTGTGGTCAGTGTGTGGCTGTTTGTCCTACAGGTGCTTTAACAGAGCGTGATAGCTCAGCTAAAGTAATGGATGCCATCGTTAATCCTAAGAAAACAGTGATCGTTCAGACAGCTCCTGCTGTTCGTGCAGCATTGGGTGAAGAGTTTGGCATGGAGCCAGGTACTTTGGTAACTGGTAAAATGGTTTCAGCACTTCGTAAGTTAGGTTTCGATCATGTATTTGATACTGACTTTGCAGCTGACTTGACCATAATGGAAGAAGGTACTGAGTTGCTAGGTCGCTTAGGTAAGCATTTAGCTGGTGATAAAGATGTGAAGTTACCAATCTTAACATCTTGTTGTCCGGGTTGGGTGAACTTCTTTGAGCACCAGTTCCCTGATATGATTGACATTCCATCAACCGCAAAGTCGCCTCAGCAGATGTTTGGTGCTATCGCTAAAACTTATTTTGCTGATCAGTTGAAGCAGAAGCGTGAAGATGTAGTGGTTGTATCAGTTATGCCTTGTTTGGCTAAGAAATACGAATGTGCTCGTGATGAGTTCAAGGTAGACGGTGATCCGGATGTTAATTTGTCAATCTCTACGCGTGAGTTGGCTCAGATGATCCGTAACGCTAACTTAAACTTCGAAGCATTGGAAGAAGATGATTTTGACAAGCCACTAGGTGAATCAACTGGTGCTGCTGTTATCTTCGGTACTACTGGTGGTGTAATCGAAGCAGCTGTTCGTACGGCTTACGAGGTGCACACCAAGAAGCCTCTTCCAAAAGTAGATTTTGAAGAATTACGTGGTTTTGATGGCATTCGTTCAGCAACCATCGATTTTGATGGTCTTCCAATCAATATTGGTATTGCTCACGGACTTGGTAATGCTCGTCAATTATTAGAAGATATCAGAGCTGGTAAATCACAGTTCCATGCTATTGAAATTATGGCATGTCCTGGTGGATGTATCGGTGGTGGTGGTCAGCCATATCACCACGGTGATGTTGAAGTGTTGAAGAAGCGTCAGAAGGCTATTTACGATGAAGACAAAGGTAAAGTGCTTCGTAAGTCGCACGAGAATCCATTTATCCAGAAATTATATTCTGAATTCTTAGGTGAGCCTTGTGGACATAAATCTCATGAGTTGCTTCACACGCACTATTACGATAAGAAAAAAAAGGTTGAAATCTAATCGTAGTACACAGTACAAAGTACAGAGTAGTGAGATTGACTCTGTCTTATTACTCACTACTCATATCTGACTACTAAAAAATAGAAAAATGGCAAATATAAAATTACCCGCCGGTAAGGTGGAAGAATTAAAAGAAAGATGTAAAGAGCTTGGTAATGAGGGAGGCGAATTAATAAACGCCCTTCATGCTGCTCAGGAATTGTTTGGCTATCTGCCTGCAGAAGTTCAGGAGTTGGTGGCAAGCGAAATGAATGTTTCTGTTGCACACGTTTATGGTGTAGTAACATTCTATTCTTTCTTCTCAATGATTCCAAAAGGTGAGCACCCAATTTCAATTTGTATGGGTACAGCTTGCTATGTACGTGGAGCAGAGAAAGTATTGGACGAATTCAAGCGTCACCTTGATGTAAAAGTTGGTGAAACTACCGAGGATGGTAAATTCTCAATCAGCTGTTTGCGTTGTGTTGGAGCTTGTGGTCTGGCACCAGTAGTTACTGTAGGCGAGAAAGTTTACGGTCGTGTGGCTGCTGAAGATGTAAAAGGTATTTTAGAAGAGTATCAATAACATACAGGCATATTCAGTGAAACCGTCTTAGTTTTCTAAGGCGGTTTTTTTATTATTACATCAATGATAAAAATATGTTCGTCAAATAATTGTAATAAAACATGGGTGTAAATTAAAAATAATATCGATAATTCGAAACAATTATTCAATTGTTAAGTATATATTTGTTGTGATATAAAACTTATATTCATATGAAAAACTTTTATTTTATCTTATCATTTTTGGTAATGCTATTTTCAGGATGTACTAAAGATGAAGAACGACCTGAGAATTATTTTGAAGTAAATGGTGAAAAATATAAGGTTCCTTTGGGATATATTGATGATGATGGAACGAATAGTGAGATTACATATCGTAATTATGACATAAAAATATGTGATCAATTAGACAAGTCACGAGCTTTCTTTTTGTTTACGATTAAGTCTAATTCAACAACGCGTTTAGAAGAGGGGACTTATTCGTATAGTTATAGTTATAAGAAGGGAGTATTCTCTACGCCTACTATTGGTTTTGATGTCGTTTATGATGAAAGAGGCCAAGCTATAAGTGGTACTCGGATAAAAGAAAGTCAGATGAGTAATATACAAGGGAGTGTTCAGGTTTCACAAGAAGAGGGTGATTACAAGTTTACTATTGATTTTTCATTTACGTATAACAACGAGTCCTATGTCGTCAAAGGACAATTCTGGGATACTTTAAAGACTGCATCTTTATAATATTAGAATTTTAATTACAAACCAATATAAAATAAGAAAATGAAAAAGGTTACTTTATTATTATTAGCTGTACTAAGTATATTGAATGTCAATGCTCAGAAAAAAGATAGGACGAGCATGGGGTGGCTGAAATATGTACAGAATCCTGCAGAACCTTTAAATGTGGAGTATAAGACTTACACTGTTGATGCAGAAGGTGCAAGTGGTGATGATTACAGGCGAGATGAAATAATCAATAAGTTTAAATTTGAGGGGTTTGAGAAGGTTGGTTCAGATAAAGAATACGATCTTAGTTTCTTCATTAAAGAGTATAGCCTTCAGCAAGGTGAATACGAGCGTAATACGATGAAGAAGACAGTTAAAAAGGATGGAGTGGAATCAACAGTAACTACTTATTATTATTCCAATAGCTTTAAATATAAGTATTTGCTAACACTTAAGAATAAGGGTGGAGAAGTTATCTATGAAACCGACTATAGTGGTGTTAAGAAAGTAATTGGTAAAGATTATTCTTCATCGAAATCTGCTTTCGAAGACTATAAAAAGAAAATGTCAGAAGAAAAGGGAAGTATATTATCTGAGGGAGTGAGCGCTGTTGTGGAAAAAGTTAATGATAAACATGGTTTTCCTGTTAAAAATCTTAGTGCTGTTGGCTTTAAAATAAAAGCTAAGAAATTTAACTATGATGAGTTTAATGCGAGCTTTGAAACACTTAAGGCATCTGTTAAAACTAGCAATGGGAACGGACAGGATATTTCAGCTTTTGAAGTCGATTTAAGGAATGTTATAGCTGTAATGGAGAAAGAGATTGCGACTAAAGAAGATAGTAAAAAAGCAAGGATGAATCCAAAAGCTACAGCTGCTGCATACTATAATATAACAATGGCATATATTATTTTGAAAGATTATGATGCTGCTAAGGTATCTTTAGCAAAAGGACGTGAGCTTGATAAAGGAGTGGGCGATGCTTCTTATATAGAAAACTTATTAGGCAAGCTTGCAGATAGAGCAAAGATCTATAAAGAGTTTATTGCTGTAAAATAAGGTTGTGCAATTTATTGATATGAAACCGTCTTAGTTTTCTAAGGCGGTTTTTTGTTCTTATAATAATTGACCATCTCCCGTTT
>DIYS01000195.1 GCA_002429115.1 Saccharicrinis sp. UBA6048
TACATGTTTGATGAATACGAACGTGGACGAACACCCAACCCTGATGTGCTTTGTAATCGTGAAATAAAGTTTGACGTTTTTCTTGAAAAAGCCCTCGAGCTTGGAGCTGATTATGTGGCAACTGGTCATTATTGCCGGAAAGAAACGGTTATTGTGGATGGTAAAGAAGTGCATCGATTATTGGCGGGAAGCGATGATAATAAAGACCAAAGCTACTTTTTATGCCAGTTAAGTCAGGAGCAATTGTCAAAAGCGCTATTTCCAATTGGAGATATCGTTAAGCCTGAGGTGCGACGAATTGCCAATGAGCTCAATTTGGTAACCGCGCATAAGAAGGATTCTCAGGGCATCTGTTTTGTTGGTAAGGTTGATTTACCGGTGTTTCTTCAGCAAAAGCTGGAGCCTAAAAAAGGTCGTGTTTTTATCATTGATAAAGACAGTGAGCTGTTTCAGCGTGATTGGAAATTAGCGGATGATGAAAATCCATCGGATGAAATTCTTGAAGAACTATCAAAACCTTACGCTTTTCATCCGAAATATGGAAAGAAGATTGGTGACCATAATGGCGCTCACTTTTATACCATTGGTCAGCGTAAAGGGCTGAATATTGGTGGCTTTCCGGAGCCATTGTTTATTATTGGAACATCCGTAGAATATAATCAGGTATACGCAGGAATGGGTAAACAACACCCCGGACTTTTTAGAAAAGTATTACAAATCTTGCCGGATGAAATTCACTGGGTACGTAAGGATCTGGAAATGGCCGTTGGAGAATCTCGTCGCCTAAATTTACGAATCAGGTACCGTCAGCCATTGCAGTTAGGTATATTGCATCGTCGCGCGAATGGAATGTTTCTGGTGTTTGATGAGCCTCAACGAGGCATAACGGCCGGGCAGTTTGCATCGTGGTACGATAAAGATGAGTTGATCGGTTCGGGCGTTATTAGCTAGTATTTAGATATTAAGAATTCAATATTATAAAAAATGCCGTTCCTCATTTGAAGAACGGCATTTTTATTTCGCTATGACTTAATTTTTACTGGTAATCGTTCTCAAATATAGCCAAAGTTTTTATTTAGACAAATTAAAAATAACTAAAATTCAAAATAGGCTTTGCTGGATGGGGGTGTTGGGCTTGTAAAACTCTATATGGGTATTTATATTTTGGATAAAACGTGTCATTTAAAGTCTTTTGGAGTAATGAACCATTCAATCTTACCTTCCCGAACATTGATTTCATTCCAGTTATTTGTATCGAATGATATAGCAATGGTGGCAGCTGTTGGAAAATGCAAGTAATCACTACCTGACAAATTTATTGCCATCATGGCGATTTCAGGGTTGTGGCCCACTACCATAATGGAATCATTAAGCTCTTGATATTGCCCCAGAAAATCGATGAATTCAGAAGTCGTATAGCCATCGTAAATAAACTGCTTGCGTACGAGTTCTGATTTTTCAATGCCAAAGTCCTGAGCCATTAACTCTGCTGTTTGTGTGGCTCGTGCTGCTTTACTGGTGACGATTAGGTCAGGCTTTATGCCTCGCTTATTCATATCTGAGGTGATCAGTTTAGTATCGGTATAGCCCCTTGGCTTTAACTCTCGTTCAAAATCGGATTTTGAGCTCATATAACCAAGCTGCTCGGTTTTAGCGTGTCTGACTAATATAATTGTTTTCATTGCGCTTTACTATTCGTTCACTATTTATATGGAGTTCTTTACATCATGAGAATCGTCTTGATACTTCATCTAACAACTTGCTTCTACCTGATCCTGAATGGTCATCTGGATGAATGAATTATGAAGTTAATGCCTGCTCTTTAATCATTTGATCGAGCTTGGCCAGATATTCATAGGAAGCTTGCTGCGCTCTCAATGGTTTGTCATCTGTTTTAATTCTGACGTTGTTTAAATGTTCATCAATCTCACGCACTTTAACATTGTCTTTTAGCTGCAACTCAAGCATGTGAAGAATCTCATCCCTGAGTTCGGGTTGTTCAATTGGAAAAGCTGTTTCGATACGGCGATTAATATTTCGGTTCAACCAGTCGGCCGATGATAGAAACATCAGTTTGTTATTGTCGTTTCCAAACACCCAAATTCGCGCGTGTTCCAGGTAGCTATCGACCAATCGCAGAACACGAATGTTCTTGCTGTATTCCTGGTTGGGAACCAAACAGCATACCCCTCTGACGATCAAATCAACTTTCACACCGGCCTGACTAGCTTCGTAGAGTTTGTTGATTAAGTTTTTATTTTGGATACCATTCATCTTCAGTAAGATGTATCCGTCTTTACCATTTTTCGCCAAATCAATTTCATGGTTGATACGTTCCATGATGCTTCGACGCAAATTGATTTGTGTAATTAGGAGCTTATTTAGTTTTGGTTTTACACTTTGATCCTCCAAATAGCGGAACAGAGATTCCATATCATCAAGGTAGGCATCGTTACAAGTGAAAAAACCGTGGTCAGCATATAATCGAGCTGTTTTTTCGTTAAAGTTGCCAGTGCTTAAGTAGGCGAACGATCGTTTCCTTATTCCGTCAGCCCTGCGAATGGCTAATGCCATCTTAGCATGTACTTTTAAGCCTGGAATACTGTAGATGATCTTTATTCCGGCTTTCTCCATCTGGCGGGCAAAATACAAGTTGTTGGCCTCGTCAAAACGGGCTTTAACCTCTACAAAAACAGTTACTTTCTTCTTGTTGTGAGCAGCAAATATAAGCGCACCAACAACTTCTGAGTTACTGGCAACACGGTACTGTGTTACTTTTATCTCATCAACCTTTTCGTCAGTTGCTGCTTCTCTCAAAAACTGAATCACGTAATCAAACGAGTGGTACGGATAGTGCAAAATCCGCTCTTTGCGCTTGATAGCTTCAAACATTGAACCAGCTTCTTCGAGCTCAAATGGTTTTATTGGTGTTGGTGCTTGCCACTCCAGTGCCGGAGCAAATGGGTTTGGAAATGAAAAGAAGTCATGCAGGTTCTGATAACTGCCGGTTTCAACCAGCTCAATAGGTTTGATATCAAAGGATTTCATCAGAAATTTTAAGACATCATCCGGAATAGCACGATCGTGATAAAGCGCAGCCGGTGTCCCTGTTTTTCTTAGTTTGAGGTTCTTTCGAATCTTCTCAACCAGATCACCCCAAAATTCATCCTCAATACCCAAATCGGCATTACGCATTATTTTCACCCCCCAGCTTCCTACAACATTGTATCCGGGAAACAGGTCGGATAGCCCAAAACGTAAGGCATCATCCAGAAACATAAAGTGATGCTGGTTATCTACCTGTGGTAATTTAATAAAACGTTGGTGATCGTTCGTCGGCACTTTGATAAGTGCGTATCGAGGTCGTCTTGTTTTATCCTTCTTATCTGTTTTTTTTCGCTTTCGATAGAGTTTCACGGCAAGATACAATCTATTATCTCGCATAAAACTACGGGTGCCTTTGTTAAGCAATACGGGTTGACAGTAGGGTATTAGTTCGGTTTGAAAGAAGCGTTCGATAAAGGCTAAATGCTCTTTCTTATCGGAGTACTCATCCAGATGCAGTATAATGCCATTTTTCTGCATTAGTGGTAGAATCTGCCCCTTAAATACTTTACTAAACTCAATCCAATGTTGCCCTACAATGGTGTTTATTTGCTCAAGTATACGTCCTGCATCAGGTATGTCAGGATAGCCCTCAGGATGCTGCGCTGCATCGCGATATTCTGCCACGCGAACCTTGTAATATTCATCCAGGTTGTTGGAGTAGATGGCTAAAAACTTAAGTCGCTCAAAAAGAGGGAGCGAGGTATCCTTAGCTTCTTCCAGAACACGGTGGTTAAATGATAGCCAACTGATGTCGCGGTTAAAAAATTTATCTTTAATGGGCATACTTGAACATTCTTGGTTGCTTAAAAATATTAAAATTAGGGTAGATTTGGCAATGATTTACGACATTTTAAACAGCTTATGACAAGGATAGGATTGATTTCTGATACGCATTCATTTTTTGATGAGCGCTTTAAGGAGTTATTTAAGGAGGTTGATGAAATATGGCATGCCGGAGATATTGGAGATATCAAAGTGCTGGATCGATTAAAAGAATTTAAAAAGGTACGCGCCGTTTGGGGGAATATAGATGATCGTGTTATCAGGCAGGAGCTTAACGAGCATGAGCGATTCAGATGTGAGCAGGTGGATGTTTGGATGACCCATATTGGGGGATATCCCGGAAAGTACTTTGTGGGAATCAAAAATGAATTAGCTAAGAATCCACCGCAACTCTTCATCTCGGGGCACTCTCATATCCTAAAAGTGATTTACGATAAGCAGTTTAATTTACTTCATCTCAATCCTGGGGCTGTGGGAATATAGATTTGTGTATTCATTTGTTTGTTATTACATTTAGATACAAATGTAATAGCAATGGAAGCCATTTTATACAGAAGAGTAAGTACTTCGGAAGAACGCCAAGATATTGACCGTCAATTAGAACCTCTAATTAGATATTGTAAGGAGAATGATATGGCGGTTATTGATGACTTCAAAGATAGTGTTAGTGGTTCTGTGGAGGTCGAGAAAAGACCTGGATATAGAGAAATGCTGAAGGTGGTTGAAAGGTACACTAATAAAAGTAAACTGAATATTGTTTTTGACGAAATTTCGAGACTCGGAAGGAAAAAGAAAATTATCAATAATGCTATAGAACACTTTACTAATCAAGGTATCAATGTTCATTTTCTATCTCCTCGATGTAAGATGCTAGATGAAGAAGGTCGTGTTATTGAACAATCAGACTTGACAGTAACAATTTTTGCACAATTAGCAGAATCAGAATTAAATAGAATAAAGCACAGAACAATTACCTCAGTCCCTCGCACAGCAGAGAAGGGGCATTCTCTAGGCGGGTATTTCGCTTTAGGCTATAAAACTGATGATAATGGGAAAATCTTAATTGACGAGGATGAAGCTGATTTGGTGAGGTTAATATTCAAAATGTACATAGATGGAAATGGAGCATCTACCCTTGCAGCTCATCTAAATCGTATAGTGTGTTAAACTATCAGAATCTTCAACAAGGGATAATCCATAATACCTAAATCGTGGTTTATGCTTGTTGTATTTCCTATCCTTTGGTGCAAAAAGAATCTTATTAAGAATTTCATCATGCTCTCCACGAGGATAATCCTTCTTAAGTTCTTCTATAGCTTCCTTAATAATCTGTTCTCCCAATTTCAATTCTGTCGAATCATTAGATGATTCAAGGAAAGTCAACCAAAAAGATTTATTAGATAATATACCATACATTGCTTCAATGCTACAATAGTGGTAAACAATTTTATCCTTGAATCCGATTGATTCTCTAAATTTTCTTTCTGATTCTATGCTCATATAAATTCAGACTATATGGGTTATTCGATTATAATTTGCATAACGATTACGTAATTAAAAAGTTGGTAATGACTTGTTCAAAAACATCATAAAACAACAAGAGTTAATGCGGTCTATTCAGTTTGAATACCAAATAATTCCATTAATTTTTTATATACATTATTGCACTAAACCTAAAGGTAGCTAAAGTGCGTTGACTTGCAAGTTCTATTGGCCTTATAATGGCTTATTATGAAAAAAAAGTTTCACAAGAATTGAAGAAGCCTGTTCTTTAGTGCCTCACCTGTTTTGTGCGAAAGACACCC
>DIYS01000074.1 GCA_002429115.1 Saccharicrinis sp. UBA6048
GAGGCCTACGTCAATAATCCATCTGGGCAATTTTTTATTCCAATCGACCAGGTTCACCCGCCCATCGGCTTGAAATTTGATCTCCATCGGCTTAATATGCCATTCAAGAGGCATTGCAAACCGTTCAATTGGCTTGATTTTTAGTTTCAATAACTCTGATTTGTCAGATAATCGACTTGCTAAGGCGCTCCATCGGCTAAAAATCAACTTCAAGCGGATGGATATAAGCTTCCATAGGAACGATGAAGTGGCCAACAGGGTAGATATTAAATTCAATCGGGTGGATATGCAATTCCACTCTCTTTTTTAAGAACGTGTATCAAGAAACTGCCCCAATATAAAATCGGGACAGTCTTTTTGTAACAATTAATCTTATTAATCATTTGCTTGTGATGCCTTCTCTATTTGTTGCATAATGGCATCCATTCCCAGACCAGATCCGGCCTGTCGAGGCGGAAATTCTTCCATGCTTTTCCCAAACTTAATAATAGGGGCTGCTATCTGAGGTAATACCCATGTCTTCTCTTTCATCCATAAGAAGTGACCGGGTGCATCAATAGACCTTTCGTATGGGTCAGCTTTTATATCGACAATCATACCTGCGGGTAGTTCATCTCGTCCTTTTAGCCATTCGTCTTTGGTTGCCAGGTGTATTTTCCATTGATCAACACGGATGGCATTTAAATCATTTTCGCCAAAGTAGAAAAACTCACGACGGTTGGATTTACCATTTTTAGTTAATATATCCATTTGGTTATAACCATCAATATGAACTTTATACTCTTTACCATTTACTTTTTTCCCTTCCTTCAATTCTTCAATAATATTATCCTCTCCAACAGCTGCCATCAAGGTTGGCAACCAGTCTTCACAAGTAAATAGCTCGCCGCTGTATTCACCGGCTGGCACTTTTCCTGGCCAGCGAACCAGCATTGGTACACGAAGTCCTCCATCCCAGGTTGTTCCTTTTTCTCCTCTGAAGCTGGCAGCTCCGGCACTCGGCCAATGCGACAGGTTAACACCATTATCGGATGTAAATAAAACAATCGTATTATCTGCAACGCCCATTTCATCCAGTTTATCTAATAATTCACCAATCAGGTAGTCCATATGTAGAAGTCCATCGGAGTATTTACCATGACCACTTTTGCCAGCCCATTCATCACTCACAAAAATCTCCTGGTGCATACGGGTTGGACAGAACCACAAGAAAAATGGATCCCCTTCTTTTTGAGTACGCTCCAGCCAATCGATAGAAACATCTAAAACCTCATCATCAAAGGTTTCCTGGCGCTTGGCAAACAAAGTTCCACGGTCTTCGATAGTTTGTTTGCCAACTTTTCCAAAACGAGGATCAACAGTTGGATCATCAACATCACTTGCTTTGGTATAAAGTACGTTACGTGGACGTCCGGGATAATTTGGATCTTTTGGAAATTCTGGCTGCTCAGGCTGATTCATCATATTCAGGTGATAAAGCACTCCAAAGAACTCGTCAAAACCATGAACCGTTGGCAGATGCTCATTACGATCGCCTACATGACTCTTACCAAATTGAGCAGTTGCATAGCCTTTATCCTTTAATAAAGTTGCCAGCGTAACATCTTCGGGCTGCATGCCTAAATGTGAACCTGGCTGACCAACAGATGTAAGCCCAGTTCGTATTGGATACTGACCTGTGATAAATGCAGCACGACCAGCAGTACAGCTTGGATGTGCGTAGAAATCACTTAACATCAAACCTTCTTTCGCAATACGATCAATATTTGGCGTTTCTACAGCTCCCAATCCTCTGTGATAAGCAGAAACATCCATAGGTGCCACATCGTCGGTTGTGATTACAACAATATTTGGTTTCTGACCAAAGACCCATGTTGTAGAAAGTAACATGGTTAGTATTGTTAATAATTTCGTTTTCATAATTTGTAGTATCAAGTTGTTAAATGGAAATGTAATAAAATAGATTTTCGAACTAAAGTTAAAAATATTCGAATCACCATGCACTCAAATGTTAATTAATTTCCTTCATTGCTTAAACGTAAATGCATATTAATGAGGCTCGATATTTGGCGGTAATGGTTGCTCAATAGTTTCCGGTGGTAAAGGCTGAACCGGTTGCTCTGGTTGAGGGTCATCATCGTTATTACACGATACCATACTCATGCTGGCTACTATGGCCATTGCTGCGAATAAAAATCTTAACTTCTTCATCTTTCTAAATTTTTTAGTGGATAATGAACCCGTAATATGCATTAGAAATCTTATTGCGCATTGAAATAACTTCAAAACAAGACACTTCGTTGCTTTACTTCAACTCAACAGAACGATGCTATGCCTCGTTTCAGTAAAGTCTCGTTTTATTGTTCTTTCAATGCTCATAACAAAGTTCCAATACATAATCCGGGTTAAAACTTACATTACAAAGATGCATGGTATGCTGTTGCGGCTTATGAGGGGAGTACTTAAGTAGCAAAAATACGTGAAACGCGTAGTTGGGAATTTTCTTGTATAAAGCACAAATCCCTTCATCTTGTTGATGAAGGGAAGTGTAAACTCAGATATTATCCATAAATATCAGAATGATAGTTCCTAATGCGGTTCAATATTAGGCGGTAAAGGTTGCTCAATATTTTCCGGTGGTAAAGGCTGAACCGGTTGTTCTGGTTGAGGATCATCATCGTTATTACACGATACCAAACTCATGGTGGCTACTAAGGCCATTGCTGCGAATAAAAATCTTAACTTTTTCATCTTTCTAAATTTTTAAGTGGATAATGAAAACTTACATTACAAAGATGCAGGGTATGCAGCAGCTACTTATGAGGGCAGCACTTAAGTGATAAAAATACGTGAAACACTTATTTGAAAGATACGTCTACAAATCATCGAATAATTTACGTTCGACCGCATATAACACCAGGCCGGCTATGTTCTTACAACCTGTCTTATCCAGTAAATTGCGTTTATGCGCTTCAACTGTTCGATTGGAAATAAATAGTTCATCTGCAATTTCTACGTTTGTTTTTTCTTTACAGATCAGATGTAATATCTCCGTTTCGCGCTTGGTTAATGGAATTTCGTTTACCAAACGTTGCTTGGGAACAGGCTGGGCGCTTAAGCCTTCCATTATAATATCCGTGACTTCCTGGCTGTAATATGTTTTCCCCTGGTGAACTGTTTCTATAGCTGTTCGCAATTCGTTCTGGGTACAATCCTTCAAAATATATCCTTTGGCACCGGCCCCCAGCATTTTCTTGATGTTGTAGTTTTCATTCATCATCGTCAATGCAAGAATGTTAATTTGAGGATAATAAGAACTAACCTGCTTACACAACTCAATACCATCCATCTTGGGCATCATAATATCTGTCACCAACACATCAACTTCATTTTCCTTCAATAATTCCAAGGCTTCTATTCCGTTTTTGGCTTCAGCCAGTACCTCGAACTTGTCTTTATCAAGAAATGCTTTTAAGCCTTGGCGAATCATGCTATGATCATCGGCCAATAATATTTTAATTGCTCCCATTTTTATGTTGTTAGTTCCAATAATAATTGCGTTCCGTGTCCCGGCGTTGATTCAATTTCAAAATAAGCACCAATGGCTTCAGCCCGGGTTCGCATACTATTTATTCCAAAGGTATCATTCGTTTGTTCTTTATCAAAACCAACGCCATCGTCTTCTATGCTTAAAGTAACCAGTTCATCTCGCTTCAATAATTGGATGGTACATGCTTTTGCCTTTGCATATTTTATCACGTTATTGACGGCTTCCTGCACAATACGATAAATCGTCATCTCATAAGCGAGCTGCATACGCTGTTCTCCCAAATTGTGATAGAAGGTAAAATCAGTGGAGCCAGAGTCCTTTAATGCCTCCACCAAAGCCTCAATGGCTGGTGCAACACCATTTTGGTCAACCACTTTGGGCATCAGGTTATGGGCGAGTGTACGACTCTCTGTAATGGCTTTTTTCAGATAGCTATACCCGGTTTGATACTTGTTAGCCATCTGTTCGTCATCGATTGATACGGATGCACGTACCTTTTCGAAGTTAAGCAAGGCTGTTGACATGGTTTGCTGTATGCTATCGTGTATATCCCGGGCAATGCGACTTCGTTCCCGGTCTTCAGTTTCCAGAATGGCATTCATCTGCTTTTCTTCCCGCTTCACACTCTCGGTTATATCGGTAAAAATACCTACAATCCGCGTTGATCTTCCCTGTTCATCTCTGGAGGATGAAGCGCGACAACGGTACCATTTTAGAGACTTACTTTTGTCATAAAGGCGGATATCAATGTTTAAAGGTGTATCCTTTTCGATGTGACTTGTCACATGTTCTTTATATCGTTCCAGGTCATCCGGATGAATGCGCTTATATACAAATTCAATGGATGGATCAATTTCATTTTGGTCGAAGCCAAACAGCTTAAGTCCCTCGGGTGACCAGTGTAGCGTTTGTTCTTTCACATTGTAATCCCAGATAATCGCCTCGGCTCCTTTAACGGCAAGCGTAAAGCGCTCTTCACTTTTTAGCAATTTACCGGAAGTAACTTTAAGCTTTTCAACACCTTGTTTAAAAAGAATGTCTTGCTTCTCTTCCCGTTTAATTCTTTGCCATATCAAATAAAAAGCAATGAGTGTAAATAAGATAACACTAATAAGGAACCATAGTACCAGATTATATAAACGAAAACCTTCTTTGATATTGGCTTGCCATTGTTGATTGGTTTGTGCTTCAATTCGATTTTCGAAATTCTGAATGACATGAATCAACGCACGCTTTGTTGAAAGATATTGCACTCCACTTAGAATTTCTAATGCCTGTGATCGGCGTTCATCAATGCTTAAATCAATATCATCATTAATAAGCTTCATAGCTGCAGCCTCCATTTCGTTCAGTTTGGTAGCCAGCTGAATGGCTTCTTCCAGCACTACATATTCATCATCGCCAAATCCTAATCTTTTTAAGCTGTCCTTAAGGAGTTCAAAACCTCGCTGTTTTGCCGGAAATCGATAGGTAGATAAGTTACTGACTTGCCAATAGGCATTCTGCCACATTGTGTCACCTGTGATGATGTAATTGAAGCAATTAAAGGTTAAATCTTCATTTCGCTCCTGCATCTGGTCGCTTATTTGAATCGAATGAAACTGGCCCATCTGGCTCTTCCCAAATTCTTTACGGTTTTTAAGCAAACCAAAAAATGCCAGCAGAATAATGAGCAGAAAGATAATTAACAAACTAAAGAGCAGAAGAAAAGCAGATTTAATTTTAATCATTTATATGGTGTTAGTTCATCATTCAGAGGAATGAAAATCAATGAATTCAATTGTTTTAAGCAATAGCTAATTTATCACTTTATACTGCTCTACCAAAATACTGAATGCAATGTGACTTTGAGGTGCAATATTGGTATAAAAAATCCCGATAGAACCTCTACCGGGATTAAATGCAATACAGTATCAACTGATTGTTATTTTGTCAAACGACAGTTTAGCTCAATCCTAAGCTTTTGATGTAAGCCTCGTTATTAGAAGGACGACCAAGGAATTCTTCAACCGCTTCCATGATGTCTCTTTGTTGTCCGGTTGATAGAATCAACTCACGGAATCGCTTACCAGTAGTCTGGTCTGTCAGTCCGTTTTTCTCAAATAGTGTGTACATATCCTGCGCATATACTTCCGACCATAAATAGCCATAGTAATAAACAGGGTGCGTATTAATATGAATCCATGCTGCTTGTGGATGTGTGCCTTCTACGTAGATATCCATAATGCCCATTTCTTCATCAATTTTCTTCCATAACTCATCAGTATCCAGAGTTACCTCAGGATTGTACTTATTGTACAAGTTCACATCGTAGAAACAGTTACGAAGTGATGAAATAGCCTTGTAACCCGAAGCAACGTTCTTGGCTTTCACCATGTTGTCGAATAATTCTTTAGGCAATACTTCTCCGGTTTCGTAATGTTTGGCAAATGAGCTTAACATCTCGTAGTCCATCGTCCAATTCTCAAAAATCTGTGACATCGACTCAATAAAGTCCATATTGGCACCAGCCTGCAGAGCAAATTCTCCTTTGTATGAAAGGCCATCAATAATATGTCCAAACTCATGGAATAAGGTGTTCAACTCCTTAAAACTAAGTAGTGAAGGTAAAGTTTCTGTAGGTCGGGTAAAATTACCTAATAGCATATTAGTTGGTACTTCAAGACCCGCTTCGGTCATTTTACCTGATTTAAGTCCAACACCATAAAACCACGATTCTTTATTTGGTCTCGGGAACAGGTCGAGGTAGAAACGGCCAACTAATTGGTCTTCTTCAAATACTTCGTACATATCCACTTCTTCGTGCCATACCGAAGCATCTTCCACTTTATTGAATTGAAGACCAAACAGTTTAGAATAAATATCCAAGACACCATTCAGACACTGATCAATTGGCAGGTAAGCCCTTAAGGCTTCGTGATCCACCTGGTATTTGTTCTTTAATATCTCATTGGTGTAGTAAGAAGCATCCCAAACTTTCAATGGATTGCCTTTTATGGTTGAGCCATCTTTTTTCTTTAGGGCGCTCAATTCTTTTAGATCATCTTTGGCTTTTACCTTCGCACGATCTGCCAGATCATTGATGAATGTCCAAACAGTTTCCGGATTTTTAGCCATTTTAGGATACAGGTTATAATGTGCGTAAGTCTCATAACCCATAATATTAGCTAATTCATGACGCTTTTGAACCAGCTGATCCAGAATTGCCAGGTTTTTATCTGCTGCCCTTTTGTTAAACTTCAGATAATAAGCTTTTCGGGTTTCTTCTTTTGCGGCATTACCCATTACCGGGCCTTTGGTAGCGTTCATTACCGGTATTTCATATTTATTGTCAGCTGTCCGGTAAGTGTTTTTAAAATTCTCAGGCAAGCCTGAAGCACCTTCTTCGTCTAATACAAGCACTGGTATTGCAGTGTTCATATTATTGGAATACTCAGAAGTCAGTTGATTGATTTCCTTTTTTAGTGCCAGATACTTTTCTCTTTTATCTCCTTCCAGATTAACACCTGATTGCTCGAAGTTCAGTATCAGATTGTCAACAAGGCGCTTTCTGTTTTCTTTTAGGGACTTGTATTCGTCCGATTCTTTAACACGAATCATTTGGTTGAAAATAACCTTATCAGAATAAAATGCATTAGATAATGAATCCATCAACCTGTTACCTGCCAGACCGTTTACTCTTGATAGTGAATCAGGCGAAACCCAATACAGCATAAACGATCGATTAGATGCAATGGTAACAGAATTTACTACTTCATCTAATGTTGCAAAAACCGAATTGAAATCAGGATTTGCAGATTGCCTGATGGTTTCAATTTTAGCATCTGCTTCCTTAAGGGTTATTTGCACGTATTCAGTGATATCATCGGCTGTTACATTGGCATAATCAACCGGAGCATTCAGTTCTGTCAGAAATGGATTGTCAAGCTGTTTTTCAACAGGGCTGCAACCAACAACAAGAACCAGCGCAATTAAATAGTAGAATGATCTCATTTTGTTTGAGTGAATTAATTTATAAGTCGTTAATATTTCTGTCGCAAGATAATAAATGTTGAATTGGAGATAAAGTTAAGGGATGGTGAATAAAATCATGCCTTTAGATCGCAGGAATGATCATAGTTGTTTCTTTATATTTTTCGAGTACGAATAAGTTGTCAGAGTCATATTATATTTATGTGTCTAACTAACCGTATATGCTAGGTAAATAAATCAATTTAAATGTCATTAAGCGATCAATTAATTTGGTCGACCAGTTGTTAATCTCAAAATGTATATTAATAATCGTTCTAAATTAGCTTTAACTTCCCTTTGTTTATTGGCTTGTGAGCAAATAAATCAAGATGTTATGGAATTGTACGATCAAGAAATTCATGTTAAAATTTGTTTAGAAATAATATAGTACATAAATTGGTCGACCAGTTGGTTGGTGTGTCAATATTTTGAAAGTTCAAACTGTATGAGATGACCACTAATTGCTGATTAAAGAACCTGAATAAAATGAAAAGATTAGTAAAGAGTATTTATAAGTACACAATGCGAATAAACAAGGCTTTTGCTTTTGTTCGTATATGCTTATTAATTATCACTTTACAGCTTTCTGTTCAGGTTAATGCAAAAAACTACCTGATTAATTCTTCATCTGAACTTAATGCAATTACCCCAGGTTTAATGCCTGGAGATACAATTAGGTTATCATCTGGTAACTGGACTGACGAAGAATTATTATTGGAAGGTAAGGGGACCATTGATGATAATATTGTTTTAACAGTTGAATCGGAAAATGAAACAATTCTTACTGGTGCTTCACAATTAGTGATTTGTGGTGAATACTTAACTGTTGATGGATTACGATTTGAAAATGGCTATCGAAATAATGATGCTGTTGTTGAGTTTAGGAAGAATTCATCGGAACTAGCACATAATTGTCGTTTAACCAATACAACTATTAGTAATTATAATCCCTCAGATAAAGACACGGATTATAAATGGGTATCGATTTATGGATGGAGATGCCGATCAAAGTGAT
>DIYS01000080.1 GCA_002429115.1 Saccharicrinis sp. UBA6048
TTTCACCGTTTTTTCCAGTTAAAGTACAATTCATAATATGATTTATAAGATTAGCCTCTATTACCTAGTTCGCCTTAGTTCCTAACAATGACGAACGCGGCTCGGTATAGTTTTCAGCTATGTCGCTTCTAAAAGTTAGTTTACAACTAACATATAGTTTAAAGCCTAGTGCAAAGTGTACCAGGCTTTTGTATTTTAAGTAGTGCACAGCACTACAAAAAGAGCATATTATATTTCCAGCCCCCGCTCCCGCGCGAATCCTGCTAAGCGCATTTAAAGTTGGAGGTTTCCACATGGCTAATAGACGGCGTTCAAGGGGGTATTATACATTAGATATTCATTGGCGCCAAAGGTGCTACGTCTGTTAGCGTGGTGCGCAGCGCTACGTATTAAGTATATAGAGAATCAGAGCTCCACCGGAGCGTAGTCTATCATTAATCCCACACATATCGTTCATCAAAATCAATATCATATTCCTTAAGAAACTTGCGATATTCATCCTTAAATGAAACTTTCTTATGATGCTCTTCTTGGTTTTTAATGTACTGGACTACCACATCAATATGTTTGGGACTTATAGAAAACGAACCATAACCGTATTGCCAATAGAAGTTGTGAAATTCCTCACCTTTTGTCTTTATCCATTTAGACGAGTGACTTTTAACCTTCTCAATTAAATTCATTAGGGCAATTTTTCGAGAAAGGTTCACTTATAAATGAATATGATCATTAGCACCGCCAACGATAATGGGCTGGCGTTCTAATTCTCTGCAAACTCCACCAATGTAGTTATAAAGTTCATTATTAATAGAGTCTGTAATGTTTGATTGTCTGTTTTTCGTGCTGAAGGTGATGTGAATGTAATTTTTAACTAGGGATTGTGGCATGGTCAGTTGTTTTTAATACAAAATAGGTAATTTTTTAGACATCGCACCGTTGGCGCTCTAAAATCCATGCCCTGCAGACATGGCTATTGGACAACGCACCGTTGGTGCTCTTGAAATATGTTATGCATTAGATATTTATTGGTGCCAACGGTGCCATGTCTATTAGCGTGGTGCGAAGCGCTACGTATTAAGAATATAGAGAATCAGAGCTCCGAAGCGAAGTCTTATTACTCCATGCATTATAATTAACCCACAAGTCAAACAAAATCACCTAACTTTAACCCGGAATATGCATTAGAAAATCTATTACACATTGAAATCACTTCAAAACAAGCCACTTCGTTGCTTCACTTCAACTCAACAGAACGATGCTATGCCTCGTTTCAGTAAAGCCCTGTTTTATTGCGCTTTCAATGTTCATAACGAAGTTCTAATACATAATCCGGGTAATGAAAATTAAAAATGTGCGCAGGAAACTTTAATTAAGATCGTCCTATAATCAGAAACGAATAAATGACTGGCGATAAATTGCTCATACAAAAAGTTAAAGATGGCGACACAAATGCCTTTAGGCAATTGGTGCAGACGCATCATAAGCGTGTCATACATATTTGCCTGTCATTTGTTACCATTCCTCAGGATGCTGAGGATATTGCGCAAAACGTATTTATTGAGGCTTATAAGTCAATTTATTCATTTAGGGGCGATGCCAGTATTTCCACCTGGCTATATCGCTTGTCGGTCAACAAATCCTTGGATTTTATCCGGGAGAAAAAGCGATTAAAAAGGGGTAACGGATTGGTGACTTCTGTTGATAAAACAGATTTGGAAAACATCCAGGTCACTAATTCTAAAATGGCCGATGATGACTTAATCAGGCAAGAGCAAATCAGGATGTTGGAGCAGGCCATTGATCAATTGCCAGAACGGCAAAAAGTTGCTTTTCAACTATCAAAAATTGATGGTATGAGCCAACAGGAAGTAGCAGACACAATGAATACAAGTGTTTCATCCGTTGAATCATTGTTGATTAGGGCCAAACGAAAACTGAAGGAACTATTAATACATAAGAAGGAAGAAATTTATTAACCATTGAGCAGGAATAAGAAATAGAAATCGTCAAAACAACTGAGTGTTAATTATGAAGAACAAGCAGAAACATACCGATGAAGTGGATAAGTTAATTAATCTGGACAGGATTAATAACTATCAGCCATCTGCTGACTTTGTGAACAGAGTAATGGCTGATATTACTTCAAGTGAAATAATTAAACCGGCTGGTAAATTTATCAAAGTTGCCTTTACTGCTGTCGCCGCAGTGGCATTAGTATTCTTTGTTACCAATGCGCTGATAGTTTTTACTAATATCGGCAGCAGCACAGAAAACAGCGAATGGTCAGAAGTATACACCATTCAAAATCAAACCAACTGGTACGATTATTATAATAATGAACTGTTTATAGCAGATAACCAAACGGATGAATAATATGAATCGTAATTGCAAAATATGCTGGATTATTTTGGGGCTATTCTTAATAGGCAACCTGGCTATTCTTGGAGTTTGGTTTATAAAAGATGATGACCATAGACCCTATAAAAATTACAAGTATAAAAAGGAAGATCACCGCGACCAGATGCGTCATCACCTGAGAGAAAAAGCCGGAGTTGACAACGAGCAATTTGAAGATATGTACCGCTTATGGAAAGAACATGGGAAGCGCATGTATCAGTATCAAAACGAAGTCGATAGTCTGAAACGACAACTAATGGAGTTAACGCTAACGACAGATCACAAAGACAGCACTGTTAAAACGCTGTTGGATGAATTAGCAGATAAGCACCGCACTGTAGAAGAGATCAACTACAAGCATATAAGAAAAATGAGAGCCGTTTGTAAAACGGATGAACAACGTGAAATGCTGGATAAGATGTTTAGAGGTTTTATGAACAAGCCTTGGGATGAACGACGACACAGAAACTGGCGTCGTGGCTCACACAGACATTCACACTAATAATCAATCCTTTAAGCAAAGCGCGCATTGCCTTAT
>DIYS01000110.1 GCA_002429115.1 Saccharicrinis sp. UBA6048
GTTATTGTGGAGACGGATACCATAGTTTTGTCTTTTAAGTAAGAATAAAGTTACGAAGGAATACACCATGTGTAAATCAGGAATTACGCGACATTGATTGGATTTTTTAATGAATTAATAAAACACCGAATCCTAGCCAATTTTAGACTGATTTATGCTCAATATTAACTACCTCGAATTGTCTATAAAATAAGATATTCTAGCCTCTTAATCAGCTATAGTGCACTTAAAATCACTCAACTCATTTAATTCCGACTGAATCCTTTCAATCCATTCATTTTGTACAGATTCTATTGAACCATAGAAGGTGTCAAAGTCAAATTTGTCATTGTACTTATAGCGTTCAACATTTAGGCTATCAATAACAGCATTAAATGCCTTTTCTGTGTAGATATTTTTTCTTTTTAAATTCGAAATCTTTTTTCTCATCTTCCTCACATAAAGTTCAGAAATATCAAAATGACACTGCTCATGATCTAAAGTTGACTTACCTATTGAATCTCTATAAAACGATTTATTTCTATCAAAATAAGACTTAATTGAAACTTGAAGATTTCCTTGCACATGTTTATAAATAATTGATAAGCCAATAAAACTCACAGCCGTGGGAGTTATTCCAAACTGTTTAGTTTTGATTGAATCAATTACACTACCTTTAAAATCAGATTTCGTTAATTTATTGTCCTCATCCCAAAATATGATTGAATCATTCTGTCCAATTAATTGCTGTGAGCAAATAATTAAGGTTATAAATAGAAGGATTCTCATTAGTCTTTAAAGATTTTATTTCATTATTAGTTATCAGCTACATCTTCAATATCTACAGAATCATCACCACTCACCTCACCTATCACACTTGCAACAGATGCATCACCAGTCACATTTACGACAGTTCGTACCATATCAAGAATACGATCTACAGGCAGAATTATGCCTATCCAGGCCGGATTAAGTCCAACAGAGCTCAATACAATCATTAGCATCACTAATCCCGCACTTGGGATAGCTGCCGAACCAATACTCGCTAAAGTGGCCGTTAGAACAATCGTCAGCTGTTGAGCAAAACTTAACTCAATCATATGCATCTGTGCCAAAAACATCACAGCGACAGCCTGATACAAACTGGTTCCATCCATATTGACCGTTGCACCAATTGGCAACACAAAACTTGAAACTTTAGGATCAACTTTTAAATTATCTTCTACACACTCCAATGTCACGGGCAGTGTAGCAGCACTTGAACTGGTTGAGAATGCCAGCATTTGCGCCGGACTGATTCCCTTTAAAAAGCCAGCGAATGATAATCGCTTTACGAATAGTTTCATAATGCTTGGATATACCACAAATGCCATCAGCAACAGGCCAGCCAGTACCGCCAAAGAGTACCATGTCAATCCTTTAAACAGCTCAAATACTTTTGCCGGGTTATCGCCTGCCATTTCAGTTACTATTCCTGCCAACAGGGCAAAAACAAAGAAAGGTGCTCCTTTCATAATCAGCTCAACCATTTTCAGAAATACTTCAGTCAAACCGTTCACCACGTTAATCACTGGTTTTGCCTTCTGCTCAGGTACAAACAATAAAGCCACACCAAAAAACAGGGCAAAGAAGATAATTTTCAACATGTTCGTATTATCCGACATCGCACCAAAAACATTGTCGGGCACCATATCTTCAATAAAGGTTAAGGGGCCACTATCCTTTTGGTTTTCAGCCAATGCTAATCTCGACTGAACACTTTCATCTTCGTCATACCCTCTTCGTTCTGCAATTTCAGAAATCAGTGCCTTATTAGCTGGATCATCCAACACATTTATATCATCGTGTATCACCTGACCTTCTTGCTGTGCCCAAAGCTCATAGGCGATCCTGTTTTCCATACGTACAGTATCATCCATCCACTTACCCGGCTTTGCAATATTCACGATTAATAAACCCAAAGAAACTGCAATAACTGTAGTTGAAAGGTACAATAACAAGGTTCGTAGCCCCATCTTACCCAACTGCTTAGGATCGCCCAAACCAATAATGCCACCAATTATGGAAAACAATACGAGCGGAATGGCTATTAACTTTAGTAAGTCGATAAATATTCTGCCCCAGGGAGCTAACCAATTAGTCGTAAACTCACTCCATCCGAAAAACCCGGATAGTATGGCCCAAACAATCCCTAAAAAAAGTCCAATGATGATTTTCCAGTGTAAAGCAATTTTCTTCATAGATAGGTTAAATTTAATTCGTTGAAATGCTAATGTACTAAAATGCTTGTAAATGAAGAATTGTCATACAAGAATTAAAAAAGCAAGTGGAAATCCGCAAGCGCAGGCACATAAACCTCAAATGTGACCGCATAATCTGATAATGTTGGCACATAAAAAGGTATTGCAGGCTTACATGCACATTTTATGAAGCTGCACGAGCACTTTATGAGGCTACACGAGCACTTTATGTGGTTACAAATGAAAATTATGACCCGACAGTATCAGATTATTTGCATGCAATAGGAAATCATGTAGTCACATTAGCACTTTATGTGACTATTTGTGCAGAATATTCGACAACATATTTGATATAAGCGAAAGAAAAGCATTTTATGTACTAAAACGCCCGCACTGTTTGATCAATGCGGGCGTTACTTCATTTTATATCGAGCTTATTTTGCTATACCAAACAAATCGTAGTCTTCTGAATCCGTTATTTCTACATTATAAAAATCACCAATGGTCAGCTCCGTATTTTCTTCCTTATGCAGTAATACTTCCTGGTCTACCTCTGGTGAATCATATTCAGTTCTGCCAATGTAGTAATCACCTTCTTCCCGGTCTACAATGACTTTCAGCGTTTTTCCTACCTTATCCTGATTCTGCTCATTAACAATCTTGTTTTGAATCTCCATGATACGATCAGCACGCTCCTGCTTTACTTCCTCAGGCACATCATCCTTGTATTTTTTAAAGGCATAAGTATCATCTTCATGAGAATAAGGAAATACCCCTAATCGTTCAAAACGCACATCTTTAACGAAAGCTTCCATCTCCTTAAAGTCCTGCTCGGTTTCACCCGGATGACCTGTTATAAATGTTGTGCGCAAATGAATATCAGGCACCTGCTTACGCATTTCTTCGATCAATCGGTAGGTTTGATTTTTTCTTACCCCTCTACGCATTAACTCAAGCATATTATCGCTAATATGTTGCAAGGCGATATCCAGGTAATTACAAACCTTTGGATTTTCATTCATCACTTTTAGCACATCCAAAGGAAATCCTGCCGGGTATGCATAATGAAGGCGAATCCATTCAATACCATTTATTTTAGAAAGTTCATCTACCAGGTGTGGCAGTTTATAGTCTTTGTATAAATCATAGCCATAGAAAGATAAATCCTGTGCGATTACCTGCAACTCCTTAACGCCATTATCACTTAATCGCTTTGCTTCATCTATCAAATCCTCTACCGGACGGCTCTTATGCTTACCGGTAATAATAGGAATAGCACAATAGCTACAAGTGCGGTTACAGCCTTCGGAAATCTTCAGATATGCATAATGATTGGGTGTGGTCAGCGATCGTTCATTCATTAAATCACGTCGATACGTCGCCCCTATTTCACTAACTATGTTCTTCCAATCAAACTTACCAAAGAACTTATCTACTTCAGGCAATTCCTTTTTCAGCTGTCCTGGGTAACGCTCCGACAAACAGCCCATCACATATAACTGCTTGATATCACCGCGCTTTTTAGCTTCTGCAAATTCCAGAATGGTATCCACCGACTCCTCTTTAGCATCGCCAATAAATCCGCATGTATTAATGATTGCCACTTCTCCATCAGGGTTTTCCGCATCATGCGCCACTTCAATGCCATTGGCATGAAACTGCTTGATCAGAAACTCACTATCCACAAGGTTTTTGGAACACCCCAAGGTTACAACATCTACTTTCTTTCCTTTTGGCACAGACATTCTTTAAAAAGTTTAAGAGTTTATAAGTTGAAAGTTTAGCAATAAACTCTCAGCTTAAAAGGATGCCATCTTTATTAGCTTGCTGCATATAAAGATGGCATCATTAATATTTTATTATAATAAGCGTAAAGCATTAAAAATGTTCATGCAACGCCGCATTATTTTATTTAAATAAAGAATCTACAAACTCATTGCGATTAAAGACTTGCAGATCATCAATTCCTTCTCCAATTCCAATATATTTTACCGGAATACTAAACTGGTCAGAAACGCCAATTACGACACCGCCTTTAGCCGTTCCATCTAATTTGGTAATAGCCAAAGAAGACACTTCTGTAGCTAAGGTAAACTGTTTGGCCTGCTCAAATGCATTTTGCCCGGTCGATCCATCCAATACTAAAAGTACCTCATTTGGTGCATCAGGTACTATTTTCTGCATCACGCGCTTCACCTTCGAAAGCTCATTCATCAGGTTCACTTTATTATGCAAACGGCCAGCCGTATCAATAATCACTACATCTGCTCCTTGATTTTTAGCAGATTCTAAGGTGTCAAATGCCACCGATGCAGGATCTGAACCCATGCTCTGCTTCACGATAGGTACGTCAACTCGCTCAGCCCAAACCACTAACTGGTCAATGGCTGCCGCCCGGAATGTATCCGCAGCACCTAGTACAACTTTCTTACCCGATTGCTTAAATTTATTAGCCAGTTTACCAATCGTTGTTGTTTTACCCACTCCATTAACACCAACCACCATAATTACATATGGCAAATCACTCTTGGGCAAATCAAATTCGCTGGCATCCCCTCTTTCATTTTCAGCAAGCAGGTCAGCAATTTCTTCACGAAGAATATCATTCAGTTCAGAGGTGCTTAAGAATTTGTCTTTCGCCACACGCTCTTCAATGCGTTCAATTATCTTAAGGGTCGTATCAACTCCAACATCTGAAGTGATCAATACCTCTTCCAATTCATCCAGCACATCATCGTCTACTTTTGTTTTTCCAACAACAGCACGAGTCAGCTTTTTTAATACGCTCTCTTTAGTTTTGGCCAGTCCTTTATCCAGACTTTCTTTCTTTGCTTTAGTAAAGCTTCCGAATAAACCCATGTATTTAAAATTTTAAGGGCTTAAAGATATAAAATAGTTAATTAGTAATTAGTCAGTAGTCAGTAGATTTTAGTCATTAGATGTGCTTTTAGCAACTATTATTACTACCAACCAATAACAACAAAAAAGCTTCCCTGAAACAAGGAAGCTTTTGAGTTATAAGTTGTTTTCAAAAATTACTTCTTGAAAAATTCTTTTGTCATTTCGTTAGCTACAATCTCTTCACGGAACGAATAAGCACCGGTCTTAGGAGATTTTACCATTTTGATCACTTTAGTATGACCTTTACCTTCACCTTTCTGCAATGATGCTACTGCTTTCTTTGCCATGGTTAATCAGTTTTATTTGATTTCGCGGTGTAAAGTTACACGCTTCAAAATCGGATTATACTTTTTTAACTCCATGCGATCAGGAGTATTTTTTCTATTCTTTACGGTAATATATCGGCTTGTTCCTGGTTGTCCGCTTTCTTTGTGCTCAGTGCACTCCAAAATCACCTGAACGCGATTACCTTTTGCTTTCTTTGCCATTTCTACTCCTTATTAATAGTTAGCAATAAATCCTTTTTCTTTTGCCTGCTTAAGGGCTGATAACAAACCAACTTTGTTAATCATGCGCAATCCAGCAGCAGACACTCTAATGCTTACCCAACGATCTTCTTCAGGTAAGTAGAATTTCTTCTTGAAAAGATTAATATCGAATCTTCTCTTGGTTCTTCTTTTCGAGTGAGAAACATTATTTCCCACCATGAATGATTTACCAGTTATTTGACATACTCTTGACATCGCTCAACAGTTTTTTTCGGATACATTTTTCAAACAGAGCGCAAAATAAGGCATTTTTCTCGGATAATACAAATAACGGAACATATAATTCTGCTCTTTTTTCATTTTTTCTTTGCCTCTGATCAAAATCCATTATCATCCTGCAAAATTAAACGTTTATTTTAAGGATTGTAGCTTAATAAGTAAGCTGTAAATAAAGATACGAGCCTAATCTTCTTTAATTGGGCTCGCATCTTTAATTACCGAGGTACAAGTTAAGCTGAGAGCCCTTTGATCCTATAATCGATCGTTTATTTTTTTAGTTCCTTCAGCAACATGATCAGTCCCATATCTGACGAACGTTGAATATTTCGATCTCTGAACCGACCAAAATTAAAACATTCACTTCTTACTCCAAAATTACCTGCTACAGCAATCCAAACGGTTCCCACAGGCTTTTCTTCTGTACCTCCATCCGGCCCGGCAATACCTGAAGTGGCTATGGCATAATCCGACTGCATTAACTCCCTTACGCCTTTTGCCATCTGCTCAACCACCGGCTTGCTAACCGCACCATGCGATAATAGATCTTTCTTATCTACCTTAAGTACTTGCTCTTTAATACTATTTTCATAGGCAATTACGCCACCTTTAAAAATCGCAGAGCTTCCTGGTATCGATGTTATTAAATGACCAATATTGCCCCCTGTACAACTTTCTGCTACAGCTAATGTTTTTCCATTTTCACGAAGCAAATCGCTCAACAATACCTGCGCAGGCTTATCTTCTTCACTAAAAATATTATCCCCAACGATCTCATACAGCTGCTTTATCAGCTTCTCGATCTCACTTAAGGCGCCGATTTCATTATTGGTTTTTGCAGTTAACCTTAAGCGTATTTTACCAGGACTTGGCAGATAAGCCAGTGAAATATATTCTGGTATTTGATGCTCCCACGGCTCAAGCATTTCTGCCAAAACAGCCTCCGGTATATTAGCAATCTGAATCGTTTTATGAATTATCTTCTGTGTCACAAATCTCTTTTCCAGTCGAGGGACAACCTCCCTTTCCATGGCCAATTTCATTTCAGGAGGCACACCAGGCATCGACACAACTACTTTCCCTTCTTGTTCGAACCACATAATAGGCGCCGTACCCACATGGTTGGAAATTACCTCACAACACTCTGGCACATAAGCCTGACCTTCGTTCAACTTATTAATATTTTTAACACGCCCTTTTAGAAAACGTTTAACATCCTCAAACACAAGTTCATTAAACACGAGTTGGGAATTAAAATATTTTGCCAATGTGGCTTTTGTAATATCATCTTTTGTTGGTCCTAAACCACCCGTCAACAGAACAATATCAACTCGCTCCTGGGCTTCTTTAAGTGTATTTAATATGGCTTGCTCGGTATCCTGAATGGATGTTATACGAACAATATCAAATCCGGCATTATTAAGCTTCTTTCCCATCCAGGCGGAGTTGGTATCGACCACCTGGCCAATTAAGAGCTCGTTTCCTATTGTAATTATCTCTACCTGCATAATATTGTTGAGGAGTTTATATGTTGAAAAGTTTAATGGTTGAGGGGTTTGGAGTTTAGGGTTCAAAGTTTATTACTAAATCATTAACCACTAATCATTAATAACTAACCACTTATGACTTGCCTTTACTTATTGCTCTCACGCGCTGTAACAGTGGCGGATGTGAATAATGAAAAAACACATACAAACGATGTGGTGTAAGATTACTCAATGCATTGGCTGAAATGGTCTTCAATCCGGAAATCAGCGCTTTTCCTAAACCAAATTTGGTGGCAAAAGCATCTGCTGCATATTCATTTTTACGCGAATGTATCGTCATAAAAATACCAGCGATAAAAGACACAGGAGAATAAAGAATACCAAATACCAATAGACCAATGTGGAAGTTTGGTTCGTTAACTCCTAGAGCAGCTGATAATAGCGGTGAACCAACTACCAGTCCAAATACAAACAGAATAATCCCCATTTGAACTACGCCCAAGAAAGTGCCCCACAATGTGTGTTTTAGTTTGTAATGACCTATTTCATGAGCCAGAACAGCAACAATCTCATCTGTTTCTAAATCATTAATCAATGTATCGTACAGTACAATTCGCTTCCTGCTTCCTAATCCACTAAAAAAAGCGTTGGCCTTTGTACTACGTTTGGAGCCATCCATGACAAAAACATTGTCCAACTTAAAGCCAGCTTTCTCTGAGAATTCTTCAATAGCAACTCGCAAGTCTCCTTCTTCAAGTGGCGTTTGCTTATTAAATAAGGGTAATATCAAGGAAGTATAAAACATGGTCATAAAAATGGTAAAACCACTGATTACCGCCCAGGCATACAACCAAAAGTAATTGTCTGCAATTGTATACAACCAAATGACCAAAGCCATCAATGGCGCGCCTATTAAAACTGACAACAAAGTTGACTTAAGCATGTCAAGCACAAAAGTTTTTGGCGTTGTTTTGTTGAAGCCAAAACGCTCTTCAATTACAAAGGTGCCGTAAATACTAAATGGCAGACTAATTATTGATGATCCTACACCGATTATTGCAAAAAACACCAATGATTGTATGGTTATATTCGAGGTCAATTCAACTGCCCAGCCATTAATTAATGCAAAACCACCTAAGGTTAACATCAATATCATAACAAGAAAACTGACTATCTCACTCAACAATCCAAAGCCATAGTTGGCCTTTTTATAAGCTTGTTGTTTTTGATATTTATCCTCATCATAAATACCTTCAAGCTCCTGTGGTATTTTCGAATCTACTTTTTTGTGATTTAAAAAATCAAGCCATTGATCAAAAACAAATTGTGCACTTACAATGGCAATGATAATATAGAATAGTTGTTCTGAATTCATTATTGGTTATTCTTATTATTTAGTTTGTTATTAAGCTCCCGCACTTCTTGTTGCAAGTCTTTTACATTATTGAGCAATTCGCGCATTACCGGATTAGTTGCCGATGCATTTCTCATCTCCTCTTCCCGAAAGCCCAATAGTGTATCAATTCGCCCGAGAATTAATTGGAGAAGAATGAATAAGGCAAACAAGACCGGTATTGAGTAATATAAATTATCGAAAACCAATTGTCCCCAACTGGTTTCTTTGTAGGATTCTAGAAATACAAAACCAATCATTAAAAATTGAATGTAACCAATATACATCCTTGCCCGGTCGATGTATATCTTCCATCTGATCAACGACTTTTTGTTTAGTTTTATCATCTGTCTACTAAATTCTGGTTGAATGAAGTAACAAATATAACCAAGTTGCGCTGTTTCATTTAATTTTTAGCCACTGTTCTATCGCATTTTTAAAAGCTTTGGCGATAGATTCTTTAATTGCCGCATCATTGGCATATTTCTGATTCATTTCAAATTCTATTCCCAGATATTTCTCCGTTTCCCGATCTCTAAAGTAACGTACATGCCCATCCGGCTTACCTCTGTATGGATAATTAAAACGTGTTCTATACTCTGGTAAAACTACAGCCAATTGTCGTTTCCATATTTTGGCAAATTCCTTTTCTTTTTCCCGTTCCGGATTATATAAAATTCCAAAATCAGTTTGTCGTATCTCATCATTCAGAACAGGCGTGAACGAATGAACTGAAACATGCAACACACAACATCCAGCCTTCCAAAGTGCAATAATTTTCTCCTCAAATGGTCGACGAAAACCGTAATAAAACTGCTCTAAAATCTGCTCTTTCAAAATAGAGGGCAATGCCTTTGTATATTCCGAATATAGGGTTCTTCTACGAAGCGAACGATTGATATCAACAACCAAACGAGAGGCCGTAGCAGTCTGACAATATGCTATATGATCGTTTTTAAACAAATCATACAACTCTTCAGCCCCAAGATCATATCCACGGTGCGAATTCAGTACATTTTCAGCTCCATCAAAGTATTTCTTTAATGCATCGGATACCTTATTACTTGCATGCTCACAACTTAATACAACGACTTTATCCATATTGCTTGCTATGCCTTTTTCAGTTGCTTTATTAATAAGTCGCGATTCATTATCTTGATACTTTTACCTTTTGCCTCAATAATATTTTCATTATGAAGTTCGCGCAAAGCTCTACCAAGAGAAGGCCGTGTTACCCCAAACATATTAGCTAATTCCTCCTGGCTTTTTGGGAGCATAATCTCTCCTTCTACCGGACCTATTAATTGTAATAAATAATGAGCTATTTTACCACGTATCGTTTGAAAAGAAAGAAAGCGTATTTTATCAGATAAAAATTGTGTCTTGCTGGAGATCATATTCATAAAGTTCGTCAAAAATGATGAACTTAACTGCATCAAACTAATAACTGAAGCTTTAGGCAGAACAAACATTTCAACTGAATTATTGGCTACAATATTTACCGGACAGGTATTATTCTCTCCAAACAGGAAAGCAATAGCCAGTGGCTTAGGCGGTTCAATATCCTCAATCTTAATTGCCTTGCCCGAATAATCAATCATCTCCCCTTTCACACTACCTTTTAACATGATCATTAAAGAATGGCACTCGTCACCACTTTGTGCAATCATATGTCCTTTCGCATATTTTTTTATTTGATGAGGAACTTTGTCCATCAATTGACTTAGTTGCTTAATATCAATACCTTTAAATAAAGGACATCGCGTTAGAATTTCCATAAATGAGTAATTTTGTACCAAATTATAAAATATTTCCGTTTTTGTAACATATGTTACAGCCTACATTTCAAAACTCGTCTACATTTGCAATGTAAAATTTGATAAAAACCTTGAACAATGATTAGAGACGTAATAAAAATAGACGAAGATAAATGTAATGGTTGCGGAGTATGTATTCCTTCATGTCACGAAGGTGCATTACAAATTATTGATGGCAAAGCCCGATTGATAAGCGACCTTATGTGTGACGGATTAGGAGCATGTCTGAATCATTGCCCGCAAGATGCGATGAAAATCGAGAAACGCGAAGCAGAACCTTATAATGAAATTAAGGTGATGGAAATAATGGTTGATAAAGGTATTAATACTGTTATTGCCCATTTAAAACACCTGAAAGATCATAATGAATTCACATTTTTAAAGCAAGCGGTAGGCTGGTTAAAGGAAAATGAAGCCAACCTTAGCTTTCCATTAAATGATGTCATAAAAGAAGTACATGGGCATCAACCCGAAACTGCCAAAGCTGAAAAGCCTAAACCATCAATATTGGAAACAGGGCATGCAGGAGGTGGTTGTCCGGGTTCGGCGCCACAAGTGATAGAACGTGCTTCTGTTGCTCCGACTAGCGGAGGTTGCCCGGGATCGGCAGCTCGTTCAATAGAACGACCAAATACGGCACCGGTACCTACTAACAGTGGAGATGCACCATCTGAATTACGCCAGTGGCCGGTTCAGATGCACCTGGTCAATCCTATGGCACCTTATTTCAGGGATTCTGATATGGTATTGGCTGCCGACTGTGTGGCTTTTGCCATGGGTAACTTCCACAGCAAATTCCTAAAAGGTAGAAGTGTTGGTATCTCATGTCCTAAACTAGATAGCAATCAGGATATTTATGTGGACAAGCTGATTCAAATGATTGATCAGGCTCATATCAACACGCTTACGGTAGCAATTATGCAGGTACCTTGTTGCGGTGGTTTACTTCAGCAAGCCAAAACTGCCGTGGAACAAGCCAACAGGAAGATTCCATTAAAGCTGGCTGTTGTATCTCTGGAAGGAGAAATATTAAAAGAAGAATGGGTGTGAGTTAACCTAAAGGGGGATCGGATTTGGCAGAAGCAACATAAAGCTTCTGCCAATTTCAAAAAAACTCACCCTAAAAATATTGGGTTAGGTAGCGAAGTGAGAAATGTCAAAACCGTCCAGTTTACAAGGGGATAGTCACCCTATCAGGCATTTCTCACTTTTTTAAAAGACAATAATTTATAATAAAATAAATCAATAACTAAAAAACGATAATCATGAGTATGTTTTGTTACCAGTGTCAGGAAGCAGCCAAAGGAACAGGCTGTGAAATTAAAGGTGTTTGTGGAAAAACATCCGATGTAGCTAATCTTCAAGACCTATTACTATACACAACTAAAGGTGTTGCGTTACTTAGTCAATTAGCAGACGAAAAAGGAATTGATACTGCTGTTGCCAACAAATACATTATTGATTCATTATTTATTACAATTACAAATGCCAATTTTGATCGTAATAAAATAGTCGCAAAAATTAAAGAAGGATACGCCATTCAAGATGGACTTAAAGGTCAGGTTGAAACAAAGGATCTTCATGACTGCGCTACATTCAGAGCTGCTGACGAAAATGAAATGGAGTCGAAAGCATTATTAATTGGTATCCTTTCTATTGAAAATGAAGATATCCGTTCATTAAAAGAACTTCTTACCTATGGTCTAAAAGGTATGGCTGCTTATGGTGAGCATGCCTGGAATCTAGGTTATGAAGATGACTCCATCTATAAATTTGCTAAGAAAGCATTAGTAGCAACACTTTCTGAAACAATCTCAGCAGATGAGTTGGTAGGATTAGTACTTGAGTGTGGTAAGTTTGGTGTTGATGTAATGGCATTGCTTGACAAAGCCAATACTGAATCATTTGGTAATCCTGAAATTACTGCTGTAAATATTGGTGTTGGAACGAAACCAGGCATCCTAATTAGTGGTCACGACTTAAAAGACCTTGAAGAACTTCTTGAGCAAACCCAGGGAACAGGAGTTGACGTGTATACACACAGTGAAATGTTACCTGCTCACTACTATCCTAAGTTCAAGAAGTACGAGAACTTTGTAGGCAACTATGGTAGCGCGTGGTGGAAACAGACCGAAGAATTTGTAACATTTAATGGTCCTATCCTATTCACCACTAACTGTATTGTTCCTCCAAAAGCATCTTATAAAGATCGCGTATATACAACCGGAGCATCTGGCTTTGATGGTTGTGTTCACATTGCGGACAGAGTAGATGGAAAAGCAAAAGATTTCTCTGCAGTAATTGAGCATGCTAAAAAATGTGCTGCTCCAACAGAAATTGAGACTGGTGAAATCGTTGGTGGATTTGCTCACAATCAGGTACTTCAATTAGCCGATAAAGTGGTTGAAGCTGTTAAAGGTGGTGCTATTAAGAAGTTTGTTGTGATGGCTGGTTGTGACGGTCGTATGAATGACAGAAACTACTACACTGATTTTGCACAAGAACTTCCAAACGATACTGTTATCTTAACAGCTGGATGTGCTAAATACAGATACAACAAGTTACCGCTTGGTGATATCGGTGGAATTCCACGCGTGTTGGATGCAGGACAGTGTAATGACTCATACAGCCTTGCCGTTACCGCGCTTAAACTAAAAGAGGTATTTGGTTTAGAAGATATTAACGATCTGCCAATCGTTTACAACATCGCATGGTACGAGCAAAAAGCTGTCATCGTTCTGTTGGCACTTCTACACCTTGGTGTTAAGAACATTCACCTTGGGCCTACATTACCAGCATTCCTTTCGCCAAATGTAGCTAACATCCTGGTTGAAACATTCGGAATATCAGGTATCAGTTCCGTTGAGGAGGACATGAAAAACTGGATTAACTAAATTCATAATGAACACTTTAGATGTTCAATAAAGTAAAGACCTGCATCTCAAGTAGAGGTGCAGGCTTTTCTATATAAGACAAGCAATATCAGCTATTTAGAATAAATATATATAAGTATTTAAATGCTTAATTGTTTGTTTAAAAATGTTAAAGCCACTATCTTTTCCGTACTAATCTAAATCAGTGTATATGAAAAAAAAGTTTATCGACTTTCTTAAGCCGCCAGAACACTGGAAGGTCCCGGTTATACTGCTTACCGGCATATTCTTTGGATTAGGCTTCTATGTATTTTATGTGTCCCGGGCTCACTCCTATTTATCGGATGATCCTAAAACGTGTGTCAATTGTCACATCATGGCACCGCAATTTGCTACATGGAGCCACAGTGCGCATCGTGAAGTTGCTACTTGTAACGACTGTCACGTTCCGCACGATAATGTGTTAAATACATATTATTTTAAAGCCAAAGATGGACTTCGTCATGCTTCCGTGTTTACCATGCGCGCTGAGCCTCAAGTCATCTTCATTAAAGAAGAAGGTCAGCAAGTTGTTCAGCAAAACTGTATTCGTTGTCATGAGCAGTTAATTACTGATGACAAGCTATTGGCACATAAACCAGACGTGCATCAAAACATTGATGATCGTTTTTGCTGGGAGTGTCATCGCGAAACACCGCATGGCCGCGTTAACAGCCTATCAAGTGTACCTCACGCCAGAGTCCCGGTACCAGAGAGCCCTCTGCCAGACTGGCTTAAAGAATTAAATAATGAATAACCTATTCACAAAATCTATTTTGATATGAAACCTATTCGTGAACAAATAAAAGACAAACCCTGGCTAGGCTGGGCTTTATTTCTACTAACTATCGTTGTAGTATTTTTATTAGGTCTTTTAGCTTCTTCTGTAATGGAACGAAGAGCTGAAGCTGTATTTGCTTATACACCTAAAGTGGAGCACTCACCTACTGAGCCAAGAAATGAAGTTTGGGGTCAAAACTTCCCAAAAGAATATCAATCTTACATGCGTACTAAAGACACTACTTTTGCCAGTAAATACAATGGTAGTACCATGATAGACATGTTAGAAGTCGACCCTCGTTTGGTTGTTCTTTGGGCAGGTTACGGATTCGCAAAAGATTATAACCAGGGACGCGGCCATATGTACGCTATTGAAGATCTGCATAAATCACTTCGTACGGGTGGTCCAACAGAAGATAAGCACAGTCCTATGCCAAGTACGTGCTGGACATGTAAAAGCCCGGATGTACCAAGATTAATGGCCGAAATGGGACCAGCTGAATTCTATAAAGGAAAATGGGATGAAAAAGGCCCTGAAGTAATGAATAACATTGGTTGTGCTGACTGTCACGACTCTAAGACTATGAACCTTAAAGTCACGCGTCCGGCCTTAGTTGAAGCATTCGAAAGAATGGGCAAAGACATTAATGATGCTACACACCAGGAAATGCGCTCATTGGTTTGTGCACAATGCCACGTTGAATATTATTTCAATAAAAATACAGAACATGCTAAAGGTGTTCCTTATTTGACTTTCCCATGGGATAAAGGTATGTCTGTTGAAGCAATGGAAGAATATTATGATGAAATTGAATTTGCTGACTGGACACACAAATTGAGTAAAGCTCCAATGCTAAAAGCTCAGCACCCTGGTTATGAAGTTTACTTAACTGGTGTTCATGCTTCTCGTGGAGTATCTTGTGCCGATTGTCATATGCCTTATAAGAGTGAAGGTGGTACTAAATTCACCGATCACCATATCCAGAGTCCTTTAAATAATGTAGCTAATTCATGTCAGGTATGTCACCGCGAAGAAACAGCTCAATTAGTTGCTGATGTATACGAGCGTCAGGATCGTATCATTGAAAATCGTGATAAGCTTGAAGAATTAATCGTACGTATGCACGTTGAAGCAAAAACTGCCTGGGATCTTGGTGCAACAGAACAGCAAATGAAAGATATCCTGATGGATATTCGTCATGCACAGTGGCGCTGGGATTACGCTGCAGCGAGTCATGGTGGTTCATTCCACTCTCCTGTTGAAACCGGCCGTGTTATTTCTACAGGTATAACTGTTGCTCAGGAAGGACGTATTAAACTAGCTCGTTTATTAGCTGATTTAGGTCACAATGAGGAAGTGCCTTATCCAGACATCACAACGAAAGCAAAAGCTCAGGAATTCATCGGCTTACCTGTTGAAAAATTACAGGAAGAGAAAGATAATTTCTTGAAAAATCTTCTTCCTAAATGGAAAGAAGAAGCTAAGAAACGTGAGGACGGATATGCTGTTAGCATGAAGTAAAAAATATAAGGTGTTGCCATAATCATTTGGCAACACCTTTCCTATAACTACAATTCAAAGACTGACTGGAATCAGTCAAATTCATTTTATCTACAGAAAATCTTAGTGGCTAAATCAAACTAAAAATGAATTTTATGAAATTAAAAAATACAATTGCACTGGCCGTTGTTTTAATGGCTGCTGCAACAACTTATGCGCAAGTCAAAATTTCGGCCGAGGTTCGCCCAAGAACGGAATATAACCATGGTGTGAAACAACCTGCAATGGAAGGTCAGGATGCATCGGTTATCACAAGTCAAAGAACTCGCTTAAATCTCGATTTTAAAAATGAAGCTTTTGCCTTGGGTTTTGTACTTCAGGATGTACGTAAGTGGGGTGAAGAAGCTCAATTAACAACCAACGGAAACAACCAAACATACATCCATCAGGCATGGGCTGAGTGGTTTATGAGCAATAAATTTTCACTTAAGGCTGGTCGCCAGGAATTAGCTTATGATGACCATCGTATATTAGGTAATGTTGGATGGGCGCAACAAGCACGCTCGCATGATGTGGCTTTATTTAAATATACTGGTGATATTAATGTACATTTTGGTTTGGCTTACCATAACTCAAACTTGCATGACAACATTTACAATGGCCTGGATGCATACAAAGCCATGCAGTTTCTTTGGTTAAATCATAAAGGTGATAATTATTCAGCTAGTGTTTTATATCTAAGAAACGGTAAGCCATATTGGAAAGATTTGGCAATGACAGATCAAGGGATTCGTTACAGCAGCACACTTGGTACACATATTAAAACAAAACTAGCAGGCATTAAATTGGCTGGTAACTTTTATTACCAATTTGGGGATGATGTAACTGGAAAAGAGATATCAGCAATCAACTTCTCACTTGACGCCATGATGGCACTTGGAGATAAAGCCAACATTGGTGCAGGATATGAATTATTATCGGGTACTGATCAAAGTGTTACAGATAAAAATAACTCCTTCGCGCCTCTTTATGGAACCAACCATAAGTTCAACGGTTTTATGGATTATTTCTATGTTGGTAATCACGGCAATGATGTTGGTTTGAACGACATTTATTTAAAAGGTAATTTCAAGCCTGGTAAAGTTAAGTTTAATGGTGCAATTCATTTCTTTAGCGCAGATGGCAAAATTGAAGGTTACGATCAGGGACTTGGTACTGAATTAGACTTGTGGTGTGGCTATTCACACAAAGGACAGGTTCAGCTTGACTTTGGTTATTCTCATATGTTTGCATCCGATGCTTTGTACTTCATCAAGAGTGTACCAGAAAATGATACAGGCAACAGTTGGGCATGGGTTCAGCTTACATTTAAGCCTACTCTATTTTCGTCTAAAAAAGACTAATTAACATCAACAGCTATAAAGATGCCTCTGAATGATAAGTTCAGGGGCATTTTTTATTTCAAAAAGATAAAACTATTCTGCAATCACAATTATAAAAACAAAGAGGTTATTCAATTGAATAACCTCTTCTCTCTAAAACCAAAAAACTACCTGCGCTTATAAATTGTCCATCAAATATGGACTTGTGTAGTCAAGTATAACTAGATGCAAATATAGACATATTTTAACATTTAACAACACTTTCTTTCACTAGTTATAAAATAAATTTATTTCTAATCGAAATCGAATAATTTATAAGCTTTTGAATCAGTTCTCAATACACATTCATCACTCAAACAACGAACCCTAAAAATAAGATTAACATTTTTCATTATTTTTACGATTAAAATCCAAAAACACGCTTATGGTTATTAATGAAAGAGCAGAATTCATAAAAGAATTGAATCAGGAAGTCAAAACTGTTGTTTTGCAAAACAGAAAACATACGCAAGTTACCATTAGCAACTACGGTGCGATGATTACCAGCATTAAAACACCGGACAGAAGAGGGAATTTCTATGAAATCACACTTGGATTCGATTCAATTCAGGAATACCTAAATAAAGAATACACCGAAAATTGCCCTTATTTTGGAGCAATCATAGGACGCTATGCCAATCGCATTAAAAATGGAAAATTCTCAATTGATGGACATGAGCATTCACTTAATTGCAATAATGGTCCAAATGCACTTCATGGTGGTCCTAATGGATTCCATACGAAAGTCTGGAAAATGTCAACCTTCAAGGAACCTAAGCGTACCGGTGTTGTATTAACTCTAAACTCTAATGATATGGATGAAGGATTTCCTGGAAATTTAGAAGTTAAAGTTACATATACACTAACCTTCGACAATGAACTAGTAATTGATTACGAAGCAACTACAGATAAAACAACAGTTATTAATCTGACCAACCATACGTATTTTAATTTATCGAATATGAATAGCGATGTAAAGAACCATTTATTGGTGCTTTACGCAGATAGTTTCACGCCTAAAGATGAAAATGATATTCCTACTGGTGAAATCGTTTCAGTTAATGATTCTCCACTGGACTTTTTAACACCTCGAAAAATTGGCGATCGCATTGGTGATGTTGATGGCAAGGGTTACGATCATAATTATGTAATAAATGGCTTTGATGGTGACCTCAATCTTGGGGCCAGAATCGTTGATGAAAGTACCGGACGCGCTTTAGAGTTTTATACAACCGAACCAGGATTTCAACTTTACACCGGAAATTACCTGGATGGTTCGTTTAAAAGAGATGATATAAAATTCGATGAAAACTTTGGCATATGCCTGGAAGCACAAAAATTTCCCGACTCCCCTAATCAAAAGCAATTCCCCTCTTGCATTCTTAAACCAGGGGAAACATACAGACAAACAACCGTTTATAAATTTGGACTGGCTGAATAGAAAATAAAAAAGCGCATCGGTATTAACTTGATGCGCTTTTTATTTCCTGCCACTCTATTTTAGCGATATCTCACTTTTGTTTTTTCATTAATCCATGAACCAACAGTATAACTATCACCCTCCTGAATCCCATGGAAAAAGCCTGTCTCCTTATCTGGTAAATACTGCGTATACAACTTAATCTGCTTATCAGCTTCAAGTGAGCACTCCGGGTCAACAGCTTTGGCTTTTCTAAACTGATCAATTGCTACCCAATAAACCGTTTGATGTTCAAAGTCATTATCTCCATATTTAGCACTCTCCTGAGCATAAATATTTCCAATCAGAATATACGGCTTACCCCAGTCACTTCTTGCTTGTAAAGCATCTTTGGCATATTTTCTAGCCTCACGACTATCATTAAAGTGTGAGAAGGTAATAACCGCTAACTCATAAAAGCACTGCGCCTGTAACTCACCTTCCGGATCTAGACTTATTCCCTTTAGGTAATACTCTTTGGCCTTATCAAATTTGCCTTGCCTGACAAAGTATTTGGCCAATAAATATGCTGCTTGAGCATTAGGATTAAGCCTATAGTTTTGCTCAGCTGCCATTGAATATAATTCACCATCAGTACAATCAAACGCCACCATTAACTTCAATAATCGTTCGAGCTTTTCCTGATTCTCTTTATAGGATTCGTATTTAGGCAATAAAGCCGACTCTAAAGCACCACAATCATCATACCCACTCTTTATCAGTATCTCTGTGCATGTATTACTAACTTTTTTAAGCAAAGCTACTCTCTGCTGAGATTGCTGTTTGGAGATATGGTTTGATAGAACATCATCAACATTAAAATACACACTTAAGAGCTTATTATAATCTAAATCATTGGTATTCACCAGTGCATTTGTTGCCTGCAACCAATTTACAGCAACCATAGGCTCCATTCTTGTATTAAGCTGCTGAAAGGATTGTTCAAAACAATCAAATGCTTCCATTAAAGAACTCTTTTGATGACGCCTGTAGGTTACGATATCAAGTCCTTTTCTTCCAAGCACCCAACCCGATGGATACTTTGGATGATCACCAAAATATTGCATACGTTGATCGTAGATCATTAACAAAGTATCTACTAAGGCTTGTCTTGACTCATCATTATCTGCTTGTTTTATGTAGTGTTTATAAATTTCTACTCCATCTGAATAAAGTTGAATTTTTACATCTGGGCATTCTTCAAACATTACACGCCAGGCATCAATGGAGTAATCATACATTTTTTTCTTTAGAGCCTCTTTGTACAATGAGTAGTTTTTTAAACACTCCATATTATCCATTTTCTCAGTATCCTGAGAAAAAGCCATAAAAACACTTGTTGTAAAGCATAACAACAGAACAATTGCATATCTCTTCATGGTCATCAGGTTTATTACGATTTTTCTTCTAAGCAAAACCAGCAATATTTTTGCCAACTTTTCCATTTTTCTAATATACAAGCAAATAAATTTAAAACTAACCATTTAAATTGTTCGTTTATAAGCAAATAGTGGTCGTTTTCGCACACATACTTTAATGTTTTATTTTCTTAGTAACTTTATAGCCTGTAAAAGCAATACCACTATGAAGAGTATAATTGATTTTTTTAATACCAGTGTTGATCAGTATGCCAACAACCCTTTAATCTGGAAAAAAACAGAAGATCGTTTTATTGCCTATTCTTATAAAGACATTCAAAAAGAAGTTCATCAAGTTGCCAATGGGCTTTTATCAATTAAAATTAATCAAGGTGATCGGGTTGCACTTTTATCAGAAGGACGAAAGTTATGGCTCGTTTCAGAATTGGCCATTCTGCATATTGGAGCAATCAACGTTCCACTTTCTACAAAATTAGAAGCTGATGCTGATTTAGTTTTTAGACTAAATCATTCAGAAGCTGAAACTATTATAACATCTAAAAATCAGCTTGACAAAATAAGACAAGTAAAGTCTGAGCTAAAATTTCTAAATACAATTATTGTTTTAGACGAGGTTGACAAGATGCACAAAGAGGAAACAATTATCCATGAGGTAATTGAGTCCGGCACTGAATTTAGTAAGCACAATTACAAGGTGTTAGCAGAGAGAATTTCAAGCGTTACTCCTGATACACATGCCAACATTTGCTACACATCCGGCACAACTGCTGACCCTAAAGGCATTGTATTATCTCATAGAAATTACACTGCTAATGTTGAGCAAGCATTCAGTTATATCAACATCCCACAAAACTATAAAACATTAGTTGTACTACCGTGGGATCATGCCTTTGCACATACAGCTTCGCTGTATTCTTTTATGCACAAAGGGGCTTCTATTGCATCTGTACAAATTGGAAGAAACCAGCATGAGACGTTAAAGAATTTTGCCACAAACATGCAGGAGATAAAACCTGAAATATTAATGAGTGTGCCTGCATTGGCAAAAAACTTTAAAAAGAACATTGAAAAAGGTATTCAGGGTAAAGGTCAATTTGCTAAGTCCCTTTTTGAATCAGGATTAAAATTTGCCTATTGGTACAACGGCGATGGAAAAAACGCCGGTGGTGGCTTAAAATGGCTCTCTAAACCAATTTACACATTCTATAAATCCATTATTTTCAATAAAATAAAAGAACGTTTTGGTGGCAATTTGCAATATTTTATAGGTGGTGGGGCATTACTAGATATTGAATTGCAACGCTTTTTCTATGCTATTGGCATTCCTATGTATCAAGGCTATGGTTTAAGTGAGGCATCTCCTATCATTTCGGCTAATACGCCCAAATATCATAAAATGGGCTCCTCAGGAAAAATCGTTAATGATTTAGAGATCAAAATATGTGATCCTGATGGTCAGGAACTTCCACTTGGTGAAAAAGGGGAAATCGTAATTCGTGGCGAAAATGTAATGAAAGGGTATTGGAAAAACGAAGAAGCAACCAAAGAAACGATCAAAGACAATTGGCTTTATACTGGTGACTTAGGGTATCTTGATGGCGAAAACTACCTTTATGTACTCGGTCGTTTCAAAAGTTTATTGATTGGTGCTGATGGTGAAAAGTATAGCCCTGAAGGTATTGAAGAAGCCGTTATCGACCACTGTCAGTTTATTGATCAATTTATGTTACACAATAACCAAAACCCTTATACTAGTGGGCTAATTGTTCCTAACAAAGAAAAAATAAACAGCTGGTTAAAACAGAATAATCTATCAAGTGATAACAATGAGTCACTTAAACAAATACTTCACCTTATTGCAGAAGAAATAAATGTAATAAAACAAGCATCTAATCAGGAGCTTCAATTTCCATCCAGGTGGCTACCAAGTACTATGGTCGTATTACATGAATCGTTTTCTGAGCAGAATAAGTTATTAAATAGTACCATGAAAGTTGTAAGACCTAAGGTTGAGGAGTTTTTTAAAGAAGAAATTGATTATTTGTATACACCCGAAGCAAAAAACTTTATTTCAGACAAAAACATTAATAATCTCAAGAATCTCTTAAAGAATTAAGGGCAATTAAACTTTTTCACCCCTTATCTGGAATAATTACAGATAACACCTGTCAAATATTTCAAGGCATTTACTTATAAAAAAAGGCATTCTGTAAATATTTTTGCCTCTAGATTAATGTTTATTGCAACTTTCGGAACTTTTGATTTTTCAAATCGTAAAGTTTTTCACATTTTTACATCGAAATTAAAGCACATTCGAATGCCGTTATCAATTAGATACTTTATTTTAATAATAGCGTTGTGTATGATCATCCTACCCGAATCAGAAGCTCAACGTAGACGTAAACCAAGAATCTGGGAAGGTTTCAGTGTTACTGGCCGGGCCGGAGCCAACTACTTTTATGGTGATTTCGTTGATGAGGGAAGAACACATATCACTCTTGGTGCGGTTGCTGAAAAAGAACTTAACACTTACTTATCTGGACGTGTCTCTATCATGGGGGGTAAAATGAGTGGTGTGCAATTTGCTGCTGATGATGGAGTAAAAAATGCATGGTTTGATAATGCTTATACAGAATTAAATTTTGGAGCTTCATTCAGGCCTTTGAATATCCTTCTAGGATATTTTAAACAACGATCTTTTAATCCATATGTCATAGGCCAAGTTGGAGCTCTGTATTACAATGCTACCAAATATTGGGGTGTATATAGCAATGGTTTTCCTGATTTTGAATATGGCGATGTATGGAATGAAGCGAGTGGAGTTACAGCTACCGTTTCCGGAGGCCTTGGAATTTCCTACTGGATAAGTTCTCAGCTGAGTATTAATCTTGAAGCCATCGGAACAGTACCTTTCTCTGATGAACTAGACGCACATAAAGAGTATGAATTACCAGGTGGTGGAGTGAAACAAACGGAGTCTAATGATTTTTATTACACGACTTCAGTGGGTGTTACTTTCCTAATTGATGATAGCAGATGGAAAAATGCTCCTAAGTATAACCGTAAGGCATACTTAAAAACTCGTTCACAATACAAAAAGTCATCAAAGAAAAATATTAAATCAATTAACAAGAAAAGAAGAAAAAGAAGGTAGGCACTATCTTTCAAATAATATAAAGAGTTGTTTTGGCAACTCTTTTTTTATGCTATAAAATGCGGTAACTTTCGCACCTTATTAGCTTATTTATATGGATTTCAAGATAATTTCCGATTTCGCACCAACAGGAGATCAACCTGAAGCAATTAATCAACTGGCCAATGGTCTTTTGGATAATATTAAGCACCAATCATTATTAGGTGTTACCGGATCGGGAAAAACCTTTACTGTTGCTAATGTAATTGAATCTGTAAATAGGCCCACTCTGATTTTATCTCATAACAAAACGCTGGCCGCTCAGCTTTATGGAGAGTTTAAAAGCTTTTTTCCAGACAATGCCGTAGAGTATTTTGTTTCGTATTACGACTATTACCAACCCGAAGCTTACCTGCCAGTTACGGACACCTATATTGAAAAAGATCTTTCGATTAATGACGAAATCGAAAAGCTACGATTAAGTGCCACTTCTGCCCTTTTATCAGGGCGAAGAGACGTCATTGTTGTTTCATCGGTTTCCTGCCTTTATGGCATTGGTAATCCAGAGGATTTCCATGCGGGAGTGATTACTATTGGCGTTGGCGATCAGTTGTCACGCAATGTTTTTCTAAGAAAGCTTGTCGATAGTTTGTATTCGCGCAACGAGGTTATGTTTGAAAGAGGTAATTTCAGAGTAAAAGGAGATACTGTTGAGATTTTTCTTGCCTACGCCGATTATGCGTGCCGAATCATCTTTTGGGGAGACGATATAGAAGCTATTGAGACATTTAACCCAGAGAATGGCAAGCGTGTTGATTCGCTTGATCAGATCACTATATATCCTGCCAATATTTTTATCACATCAAAAGAGCGAACGCAAGAAGCAATTAAAAATATCCAAGATGATTTGACTGAGCATCTTGCATTTTTAAACGAGAACAATAAAAAACAGGAAGCCAAGCGCCTTGATGAACGAGTAAATTATGATTTAGAAATGATTCGTGAATTAGGCTATTGCCCGGGAATAGAAAACTATTCAAGGTATTTTGATGGCCGCAAATCGGGCACACGCCCTTTCTGTTTATTGGATTATTTTCCGGATGATTACTTAATTGTTATTGATGAAAGCCATGTAACAATACCTCAAATACGAGCTATGTATGGTGGTGATAAGTCACGCAAGCAAAATCTGGTGGAATATGGCTTCAGACTTCCTGCGGCCATGGATAACCGGCCTTTAAAATTTGAGGAGTTCGAAACACTTGTCAATCAAATCATCTATGTAAGTGCCACCCCAGCTGAATACGAGCTTGAAAAGGCAGAAGGAATAGTCGTTGAACAATTAATCAGACCTACCGGATTACTTGATCCGGAGATTGAAGTACGTCCAAGTCAGAACCAGATAGATGATTTGATTAACGAAATAAATGATCGAATCGAGAAGCATGAGCGCGTTTTAGTGACTACCCTAACCAAGCGTATGGCCGAGGAACTTACCAAGTATCTGACTCGTTTGTCTATAAAATGTGAATATATTCATTCCGACGTAGACACTTTGGAGCGTGTTAAAATAATGGAAAACCTTCGATTAGGCGTTTTTGATGTATTAATTGGGGTTAACTTACTTCGTGAAGGGCTAGACCTGCCAGAAGTATCTTTAGTGGCTATTTTAGACGCTGATAAAGAGGGTTTCTTACGATCTGAACGATCATTAACCCAAACCGCTGGTCGTGCAGCCCGAAACCTCAATGGCAGAGTCATAATGTATGCAGATAAAATCACCAAAAGCATGCAGGCTACGATTGACTCAACCTTATATCGCCGTGAGAAGCAATTGCAATACAACGAACTTAACGGAATCACTCCAACGCAGATCAATAAAAAAACAGGTTCTATAATAGAAAGCTCCACGAAGGCCAAAGCCTATATCGAACCTGGTGAGAACGATATTGCAGCAGATCCGGTTGTTGAATATATGAATAGTGATGCATTGAAGAAAGCTATAGAGAAAGCCAGAAAAGATATGCAAAAAGCAGCTAAAGATCTTGATTTTATAACGGCTGCCCAATACCGGGATGAAATTAAGCGACTTGAAGGCTTACTTGCAGGTAAATAATGCATTGATATACTTATCAGATACTTATACGTTTGAATAGAAATCACCAACGATCTTTTGCATAATCAGATTTGTTCTGATTGCACTATCTGCCGGACTGATGCAGGAACCAATCCCTTGTATGTCTTCCACCACCTGTTTGATAAGGTTATATTGAATATTTTCCGGATTAAGGTAAGGATATTCTATTTTCTCACCATCACTATATAGTATGATTGGTTCATGCCTGAAACCCGAAAAAACAATTTTACCTTCGGTACCGACAATTTCCATTAAATCTTCCTCTGCCGCATCCGCACTTACGAACGACCAGATTCCATTACCAACAACACCGCTTTCAAATTGCATGGAAGCACTTACCGTATCTTCTGCTGCATAATACCCACCCCTGTTGGCTGCTACTCCAAACACTTCTTTAATAGGGCCGAGTAAATAATCCAGAAAATCCAATTGGTGCGAGGCCAAGTCATAGAATAATCCACCACCCGACACTTCTGTTTGCAACCTCCAAAAATCGCTTCTGTTTGATCGCTCCCTGTTACTGGCAGAACGAATTAAACGAATACTTACATACAATGTCTGTCCAATTGCCTTATTATCGATTAATTCTTTCACCTTAAGAAATCCCGGCAATGTTCTGCGGTAATAAGCAACGAATAATGGAACTTTCATTTGTTTGCTAACGTCAAGCATTTCTTTTGCCTGCTTATAGTTAGCCGCCATTGGCTTTTCCACATACACCGGTTTACCAACATTCATTGCCTGTATTGCATACTCAGCATGCGATCCGGGAGGTGTGGCAATGTAAATGGCATTTACATCCTTATTATTGATCAACTCATCCGCATTGTCAGTCCATTGGGGCACGCGATGTCGTTCTGCATATGATTTAGCCTTTTCTGCGTTCCGGCGCATAACCATATGAAGTTTGCTCCCACTTACTTTATTAAATGCAGGGCCACTCTTTATTTCTGTAACATCACCACAACCTATTATTCCCCATTTTATTCTTTTTACCATAGCTTAATGAACTACTTATCATTATATAATAATCACTTTACGGAAGTAATAATTAAAGAATAAATCATTCCAAATAAACGTCCTGATTTCAACGAATAGAATAAAACTCCTATTTTAGTACCAAATACTCAAATGCTATAAATGAATTCCACCAACAATATGAATAACACCTTTGATGACCGTTACGATATCATCGGTGACGTTCACGGCTACCATATTGAACTTCAGAAACTATTACTCAAGTTAGGGTATTTTATTGAGAATGGCACTTGGAAACACAAAAAGCGAAAAGCAATATTTATCGGCGATTTTATCAATAGAGGCCCAAACAGCAGAGGTGTCATTAATATTATTCGAGATATGACGACTGCGGGACATGCCCTGGCCATACTTGGTAACCACGAGATAAATGCCATTTGTTATTTTTCTAAAGATAAAGATGGATTTCCAATTAGAGTACCAGGCAACAATAACAAGCGCCTGTTGGATCGATTTGCAGGTGAATACGTTGGAAATAACGGTGCATTGGATAAAGATATAAGGTGGTTGCGTACTCTGCCATTATATCTCAACTTGGGTCAAATCAGAATTGTTCATGCCTATTGGAATGATGCCCATATCGCACAACTTGACAAACTGTATAAAAACGGAAAGCTAAAAAAGAGTTATCTAAAAAGTACTATAGAGCCAGATTCAGAGCTATACAAAGCCTTCACTCAAACAATAAAAGGCATTGAATTCAACATGCCCAAAGACTTAGTTTTAAAAGATTCTAACAATATTAAACGGGATAATTTCAGGGTAAAATGGTGGATAAAACCCAATAGCTGTACGTTTAAAGAATTGAGTTATGGAAACAAATTCTCACTTCCCAATTACACCATCCCCAACGAACTAATCGAAGACTTTAAAGTTTACACCGAAGATGAGCCCATCGTGTTCATTGGCCATTACTGCATTGGAAATGGTATACTCATACCAACAAAGAATATCTGCTGTGTGGACACATGTGTGGCAAATGCAGGACGATTAGCTGCTTATCGCTATAATGGCGAAAACAAACTTAGTATGGAAAACTTTACGTTTGTTTCTAAATAGTAAATTATACCAAGATTACTTCTTTTTTACAATCAATGCAACAATTGAAGAAGTGATTCCTCCCATAAAAACAGCTCCGATCATACTTTGCTTGATATAGTTGCTTAAAGTAAAATAGGTCTCTGCCTGCTCTTGAGTGAGCTTACCTTGTTCAACAGATAATGCGATAACATTAGGGAAATACTCAGGCGACATAAATTCATGCGTAAGATACTGACCAACTGGACTTAACAGAGACACAACTACAGCTATAATTAAACCGCTTAAAAAGCCTTCACTCCAGGTCATCCTTCCACCTAAAGATTTACGTTTATCTATTAAAGCAAGCACATATACCAATATAGCAGGTATGGCAAAGAAGTTAGTTAAAATATGATGTCTGTCTATCCGCTCATCATGAAGGCCTATCATCTTTTCAAACGCCATCCATAAAAGCATCACAGCAAAAAAGATGACTCCCCATTTAAGTTCAATTGCAATTTTTTTCATAGTACCACATTTATCAGGTTTGTTTCATAACAATTTCATGACCTTTAGGTTTAACACGTTTAGTCTGATTTAGACATGAACTCATAGCTATTATGTGGTTAACGAACACAAAAAAGCCCTGAGTATATGACCCAAGGCTTTCTGAAATATGCTTTGTTTTTTTTTACAACCTACATTTCATCTATAATTGCATTAAATGTCAAACTCGGACGCATGGCCTTCGCTGCCAACTCAAGAGCTGGAGCATAATAACCACCTACATTCTGAGCTTCGCCCTGAGCAGCATTTAACTCATCTACAATTATCTGCTCTTTTGACTCCAACTCTTTGGCGATCTTTTCAAACCTGGCTTTCAGCTCCATATCATCCGATTGTTTTGCCAAAGCCTGAGCCCAATACATTGCCAAATAGAAGTGACTTCCTCGATTATCCAATTCATTCACCTTACGCGATGGCGATTTACGATTATCGAGCACCAATCCGGTTGCCTCATCAAGCGTCTCTGCCAGTATCTGTGCCTTTGCATTGCCACTAGCCGAACTGAGGTGTTCTAACGAAACTGCCAGTGCAAGAAACTCACCCAATGAGTCCCAGCGCAAATGCCCTTCGCTCTCGAACTGCTGTACATGCTTTGGAGCTGAACCTCCTGCTCCTGTTTCAAATAAGCCACCGCCATTCATTAATGGTACGATTGACAGCATCTTTGCACTAGTACCAACTTCTAATATTGGGAATAAATCAGTTAAATAATCACGTAAAACATTACCTGTAACTGAAATAGTATCAAGCCCTTTCTTTATACGATCCAATGAAAAACGAGTAGCATCTACTGGCGACAAAATATGAATTTCGACATCGCTTATATCATGATGTGGCAGGTATCGGTTTAGTTTTTTAATTAACTCTGTATCGTGTGCACGATCTTCATTTAACCAGAAAACAGCCGGAACACCCGTTGCCTTAGCACGCTTTACAGCCAGCTTAATCCAATCCTGAATTGGCGCATCTTTCACCTGGCACATTCTCCAAATATCGCCCTCCTCGACTTTATGTTCCAACAACACTGTTCCATCAGCATCAATCACCTTAACAGTTCCTGCTGTCTCCATTTGGAAAGTCTTGTCGTGCGATCCGTATTCTTCAGCTTTCTGAGCCATTAAACCAACATTCGAAACACTTCCCATCGTTGTCGGATCAAAGGCACCATGCTTCTTACAGAAATCAATTGTTTCCTGATAAACACCAGCATAAGAACGATCAGGAATTGTAAATAAGGTATCTTTCTGCTTACCATCCGGCCCCCACATTTGTCCGGAAGTACGAATGGCCGCCGGCATTGATGCATCAATAATCACATCACTAGGCACATGCAAATTAGTAATCCCCTTATCTGAATTAACCATCGCCAAATCCGGCTGATAGTCGTAACAGTGCCTGATAGCGAATTCAATCTCCTTTTTAAGCTCAGCAGGCAGTTTATCAAGCTTAGCAAACAAATCGCCTAAGCCATTATTAGCAGAAATGCCCAGCTCTTGAAATACCTTACCATACTTTTCAAAAACTTCATTAAAAAACACCTCTACCACCTGACCAAAAATAATTGGATCAGAAACTTTCATCATGGTTGCCTTTAAGTGCACTGAGAACAATAAGTCATTCTCTTTCGCCCGGGCAATCGCCTCACCTAAAAAGCTGCGTAAAGCTTTTTTAGACATAACAGAAGCATCAATAATCTCCCGATGCAGAAGGCTTATTTTGTCTTTCAGAATTTTAACTTCACCCGATTCTGCTGTAAATTCAATTTTAACATCACCCACTTTCTCAATGGTTACTGACTGTTCATTACCAAAAAAGTCATCATTTGGCATACTTATAACAGTAGATTTTGAATCACTGCTCCACGTACCCATTGAATGAGGGTTCTTTTTAGCATAGTTCTTTACTGCTTTCGGTGCCCTTCGATCCGAATTACCTTCACGCAGTACCGGATTTACAGCACTTCCCTTAACTTTATCATAGCGCGCTTTAATCGCTTTTTCAGCTTCATTTTTTAGTTCTTCCGGGTAATCCGGAAGCGTATATCCTTTTTCTTGTAATTCTTTAATAGCTGCCTGCATTTGCGGTATGGATGCACTGATATTCGGCAACTTGATTATGTTTGCTTCAGGCGTTTTTGCCAATTCACCCAGCTCTGCAAGTGCATCGGGTAATTGTTGCTCTTTTGTCAGGTAATCAGGGAAATTAGCAATGATGCGACCGGCCAATGAAATATCACGTGTCTCAACTTCTATTCCAGCCGATTTGGTATAAGCCTCTATAATTGGTAATAGTGAATAAGTCGCCAAAGCAGGTGCTTCATCTGTTTTGGTGTAAATGATTCTAGGGGTTTCTGATTTCATTTCGTTTAAATTAAAATGCTTACATGCATTATGTAACGAATGACATTGAAATGTGTTTACACATCTCGATAATTCGTAATAGTTCTTGCAGCTTTCAACCTTTGACAGGGTAATAAAGGATTACTTATTATTTTATGAATAAAGGCTTTTCTAGAGTGGATACACTCAGCCCTAACACTCTGGCAATTGCATTAATATTAGACTATTCTATATCTAAGTTAAATTCTTTCTTAAAGACAGCCAGCAGAGGATTTTTTTCTGACATGGCCTTGAATTTATCCGCAACGGTAAAAGCTCGTTTAGGTCCATCATCGCTAGTAACATCGATTTCAAAATTGAGCTCAAGCTTTGCATTTTTCAGTTCGCGACGTAAATACGATACAATCGTTGGCCGCTCTTTAGTTAATTCGTGTTGCTGCGTATTGTTACGCAGTTTAATTAATAAAGACACACCGCTCACATGTTTAGGCCTGTGATTCTTATAAATTGTATGAATCCGAGGCGATGACTCATATTGACGTGTAAAACGTCGCCATATTTCATCTAGTTTTTCCTGATCAAATGACTCATTCCAGCTCGGATCAATCGGCTCTTCCACCTTCACTTTTTCAGCTTTATTCTGCTGATCAGAAGCTGGTTGCTGAACTTTATTAGCCAAATTCTTTAATGAAAAAGACTTTACTCCAGAAGCTGCTCCATTACCCTTTGGCGCAGGAGGAATTTTAGAGGCTCCAACACCTTTGTTTACTGTACTTTGTTGGGGAGATTTATCTGTTGATGGTGCCTTGGGCTGCACTTTACCAACAGTCATTATTGGTATTTTACCCGATGGCTTTACTTTTTTTTTTCAGTAAGAATACGCGCCAGACGAATCAGCGCAAATTCAATATGCAGACGTTTATTTTTAGCCGCTCTAAACTGCTGCTCACTATCATTGATGATCTTTAAAGCCTCATAAAGAAAATCTACGGAACAATTGGTGGCCTGCTGAACATACTTCTCTTTCGTACTCTGACCCACTTCTAATAGTCCTGCGGTTGACTGATCACGACACATTAACAAATCGCGCATATGACTATTTAGTCCAGCCATAAAGTGTTGTGCGTCGAATCCTTTCAGCAAGATCTCATTAAAAATGATTAATCCCTGCTTATAATCCTCCGCTAAAAACGCATCCGTTAGCTTAAAGTAATAATCGTAATCAAGTACGTTTAAGTTCTCAATGACTTGCTGATACGAGATTTCCTTACCAGAGAACGCAACAATCTGATCAAAGATAGACAAGGCATCACGCATGGCACCATCTGCCTTTTGAGCTATAACAGCTAATCCTTCTTCATCCACTTTTACGGCCTCACTATCGGCAACGTATCTCAGGTGTCCAACAGCATCGGCTATTGTGATGCGGTTAAAATCAAAAATCTGACAGCGCGAAAGAATGGTAGGAAGAATCTTATGCTTCTCCGTGGTAGCTAGAATAAAGATCGCATGTCGCGGTGGCTCTTCCAGCGTTTTCAGAAAGGCATTAAAAGCGGCCTGCGATAACATATGCACCTCGTCAATGATATATACCGAATAACTACCCAGCTGTGGAGGAACACGCACCTTGTCAATCAGGCTGCGGATATCATCCACCGAGTTATTACTGGCAGCATCCAGCTCATGAATGTTGTATGAACGATTCTCATTGAACGAAATACATGACTCACACGCATTACACGCTTCAAAATCATCAGAAATATTGGAACAGTTGATTGTTTTAGCGAAAATACGAGCACAGGTGGTCTTACCCACTCCTCGCGAACCACAAAACAGATAAGCATGCGCCAAATGATTGCTTTTAATCGCATTCTTTAGCGTGGTGGTAATATTACCTTGCCCAACTACCGATCTGAATGTTGATGGTCTATATTTTCTTGCTGAAACAATGTATTCCATGATCTTTTGCTTGTCAGCTCCTTTTAGAATTTTATTAAAAAGGAACTCATCCTAAATAGCGATGACAAATATACAATTTCTCTTGGCTTGAAAAAGCGATTGAATGCGGAAGTTATTAACAAGAAATTCAGGATTAGAGTTAATAGAATCTTTTTAACGAGCGTTAACACAATAATCTGCTATTTTTGCGCCGTCTTTGGCGACTCTGGTGCATTGACGACCGACAAATCAGAGCTTCTCACCTTGAAGCCCAAAACCATGTTTTGCAAGCCCTGATTGTTGCAGATGTTTTAGAGGGCAAGGTCTCGCCCGGCTATTTTACACTTTAAACCCGCAATATGCATTAGAAAATCTATTACACAATGAAATCACTTCAAAACAAGACTCTTCGTTGCTTCACTTCAACTCACCAGAACGATGCTATGCCTCGTTTCAGTAAAGCCTTGTTTTATCGTGATTTCAATGTTCACTACAAAGTTCTAATACATAATCCGGGTTAAAACTTGAATTGTATGAAACGCTATTGGCGACTGTTTCGTCCGCACTATGTAGAAACGCAAAAATTGGCATTACCGGTTATCATCGCACAGGTTGGACAAATAACCGTTGGCTTAGTTGATAACATGATGATTGGTCAACTGGGAAAAACCGAATTGGCAGCTGCAGCCTTTGCCAACACCTTATTTGCTCTGCCTTTGATATTTGGAATGGGCTTTTCGATGGCCATTACGCCCATTGCAGGAAAAGCATTTGGCATCTCCGATTTCAATGGTTTGAAAGGCATTCAAAAGGGCGCTTTTATCACCAATGGCCTTATGGCAATTGTATTATCCCTGGTTTGCTGGGGACTCTACCTGGCCATGCCTTTAATGCAACAGCCAGATAATATTATCCCTCTATCTAAATCATTTTTTAGCATTATCAGTTTGTCCATTATCCCTTTGATGATCTTCTTAAGTGGTAAACAACTGGCCGAAGGTCTGTCAAATACCAAAGTAGCGATGATTGTGACACTGCTCGCCAACGTGGTCAACATCGTTGGTAACTATATGCTGATATTCGGTCATTGGGGTGCACCGGCTATGGGACTGGACGGTGCCGGTATATCAACGCTCACAGCACGTGTGCTAATGGCCATTTGCATGTTGCTATTTATTAAACGATTGTCGCCATTACAAAACAGTACGATTAAAATCTCCATAAACAAAGCTTTTGGGTATGTCAGGGACATAGTAAAACTTGGCATACCAATGGGCTTGCACATGTTTGCTGAGGCATCGGCATTTATTGTGGCCGGATTTATGATTGGATGGATTAGCGAAACCGGTCTGGCAGCACACCAGATTGTAATGAGCCTGTCAACCTTTGGTTTTATGCTCTATCAAGGCATTGGCGCCGGTACCACCATTCGTATCAGCCAGTTTTCGGCGCGACAGGTACCCCTGCTGATGCGACAGGCCTCAAATGCTTCGTTACAAATCGTAATGGTAATGGTATTTGTAATTTCACTGGCATTTATTCTGCTTCGCAACTGGTTGCCACAATTATTTACTAATGATGCCGAAGTAATTGCTATGGCCTCACAAATGATAATTGTGTTAGTAATATTCCAGGTGTTTGATGCCATACAGATAATTTACTCAAGCATATTACGAGGCATGGCTGATGCAACAATTCCGGGCATATTAACGCTTATCTCCTATTTTGTCATAGCCATACCGTTTAGTTATTGGGCAGCATTTATTGGCGGATATCACAAAATAGGCATCTGGCTGGGATTCCCTGTTGGGCTAGGTGTTTGTGCGCTGCTTTTTCACTTTCGGGTACAGTTGCTTCACAAAAAAGCGATGCAATCATCAATGGTCTAATATGGGGAATAAAGACTTATCAATACTATCGAATAACAGTGATTTCATGCGATTATTGTGGATGGTCGTCGATAATGCTTTCTGACTTTGGTTTTCAACTAGTCAAAATGATTATATATTGTAGCCATGCTTTACTGTTTTTTTGAATTATGGTCCATTCCCTACTTTAAGCCTATCAATAATGTATTCTTTATTCTCATTTGATGTCCAATCTGCAAATGGGTATAAGGCCTGATTTGTAATTACAAAAAACAAATCTTCTTTATGATTTGCAATAACATTAGTTAATTCTGGATTTGGCATGTCTGCATTGCTTGATTCAAGTATAATCAATAAATAGCGCCTTTTTGCTTCTTTAATAATTTCATTATCTTGACCATCTCCCAAAAAACGC
>DIYS01000275.1 GCA_002429115.1 Saccharicrinis sp. UBA6048
CTCCGCTCGGCAATCATCTCGATCCGCGAGTATAGTTTATAGAGAACACTCTCTTCTTTATCGGAGCTGAATCGCATCAGTTATTAAGAAACTACTATTAAAACATATGTCGGTTAAGAAAGGTGTCGAATTAAAGATAAAAAGCTCCAAATATGCAAAATATCATCTTTTTAAATTCGTAACCGATAAAACTAATCTTAATCAAAAATTGTTAGTGTTCATACCTTAATACTTCCATTTAAATGATTAATTATTTACATTCGTTATACCTTTTTATAATCGCCATTTGCTTCTTTGTAATCCTTCTAAATTAATGATGGAGAAGTTGTAAAAAAAGCTATATTTGATTTCCCAAAAAATGTTAATTAATAATAATACAGCTTAATGCAAAAGTTAAAATTGTAATAGGAAGTAAGTTGGATAAATCCAGCTGCTGTTAAAATATAAATTATGAACGAGATCAATAAAATAAGGACAGGAACCCTTATTTCTATTCAGGATTCGTTGGTGAGAGCCCGATTCTTTGATGATGTGATAATGGGGGAAACTGCTGAAATTTCTGTTGATGGAAAATTCCTTCAGGCAGAGGTTTTACAGATTCAGCCCGATCCTAAAAATGCCGATGCTGGTATTGTAGAGATGCAGGTTTTTGAAGATTTAACCGGTGCCAAAATTGGTGATGAAGTGGTCTTTAAAGGTACGCCTTTGTCAGTGCTTTTGGGACCAGGACTTTTAACCAGTGTGTGGGATGGACTTCAGAATCCATTGTATAAACTGAGTGAAGAAGATGCATATCTTAAACCAGGAATGAACGCACCAGCTTTGGACGAAACAGTTTTGTGGGATTTTACCCCGATTGTCAAGGTTGGTGATACAGTGACCGGTGGTGATACAATTGGGACTGTACCTGAAGGAAAAGTTGATCATAAAATATTAGTGCCATTTAGCTTTGGTGCATGTAAAGTTGAGAGTATTATCGACAAAAGTTCAGTGAATATTACGCAGCAGGTTGCTATAGTTGTTGATGAACAAGGTAATAAGCGTGAACTTAAATTAGCATTCCGCCAACCCGTAAAATTGCCAATTCCATTTAGAGATCGTGCGATTCCGAGCAAACCAATTTCAACCGGTGTACGTGTGATTGACTTGTTAGCGCCTGTTGGCTATGGTGGAACAGTTGGTAACCCTGGACCTTTTGGTGCAGGAAAAACAGTATTGCAGCATTCACTTTGTAAATATGCAGTGGCCGATATTATTATTATGGCAGCCTGTGGTGAGCGTGCCGGTGAGGCGGTAGAGGTATTTAAAGAATTTGCCGAGTTGGAAGACCCAACTACCGGTGAGTCCTTAATGAAGCGTATGTGTATTTTCGGAAATACCAGTTCGATGCCTGTAGCGGCTCGTGAAGCTTCGGTATTTATTGCATTAACTGTAGGAGAATGCTATCGTTATCAGGGTAAAAAAGTAATTCTTTTGGCCGATTCAACATCGCGCTGGGCACAGGCATTACGTGAGCGTAGTGGTCGCCAGGGTGATATTCCAGGACCGGAAGCCTTTCCAATGGATATTCCGGATCAGATTAAAGGGATGTACCAGCGTGCAGGTGAAGATCTTGGTACAGGTGGTTCATTAACTTTTATTGGTACCGTATCGCCGGCAGGTGGTAACTTCCAGGAGCCGGTAACACAGGCAACAATGGATGCTACCGGTGGTTTCTGGGGATTATCTCAGGATCGAGCTGATGCGAAGAAATATCCGGCCATTGATCCATTAGTATATACGACTTCTGTTTATGATGGTTTTGTATCGTGGAAAGATCGTCAGAAGATGTTAAGTACATTGAATGATGCCAATGACATCGATCAAACTATCAGTACCATTGGTTTGAAGAAAGTTCCTGTAATCAACTATATACAATATCAAAAGGGTCTGACAATTGATTTCTGTGTGATGCAGCAAGATGCATTTGAAAAAAATGATGCTTGTACACGTCCTCAACGATTGGATATTATTAATGAAGCTGTTCAGAACCTGATTGACAGTGAAATTAATTTCCAGACTGGAGACATGGATGATGAGCAATTGAAAGAATCAATCAAACACAAGTTTGACGAATTGCGTCAATGGTGGAGAGACTGGAATTACTCAGCAATCAATGAAGAGCAGATAAGCCAGCTACCTAAAGCAGTGGATAAATTCATATTACAGGAGGAATACGCCGTATGATAAGGAAAGAAATAAATAAAATTAGCGAAGTGGGTAAAGCCCTGATTTCCGTAGAAGGTAATCCTGGAGTGGCATTGAACCACGTGGTGGAGCTGCTGGAGGCTGATACTAACCAAAGCCTCTCATTTGCAAAAGCCATTAATATTACAGAAGATACAACTCGTTTCCAGGTGTTCAATGGTACCACTGGTTTAAGTACAAAAACTAAGATTCGCATGCATGAGATTCCATTGACAGCAGGATTCTCTAATAAAATGTTAGGTCGTAGTTTTGATGGTGCCGGTCAGGTAGCCGATGGCGGGCCTGAAGTCATCTTCGAAAAGGAAGTTTCGACACGATTAGATACACTTAACCCAACGGTTCGTAATGTGCCTAAGCAGGCTTTGTGGACAGGTATTCCAATGATTGATGTATTTAATACATTGGTAAAATCACAGAAGATTCCAATTTTCGCCGGTCCTACAGAGCCTTATAACCGCTTGTTATCGCAGATTGCAAAAGGTGCTCAGGCCGATGTTATCATCTTTGCCGGTATTGGATTAAAGTTTGATGAGTACCATTACTTTAAAGAGCAATTATCGCAGTCAGGAAATATCGATAAAACAATCATGTTCACTCACCTGGCTGGTGACTCACAGATTAAAGGATTGATGTTACCGGATGTTGCCTTGAGTGTTGCACGTGAATTTGGTGACCAGGGAAAAGATGTGTTGGTGCTGTTAACAGATATGACCAACTGGTCAAATATTCTCCGTAACGTAGCCAACTACCAGGATATGATTCCTTCATTGCAGGGATATCCGGGTTCGTTATATTCAGAATTAGCCAAGCGTTATGAGGTGGCTGCTGATATTGAAGGAGCTGGTTCTATCACAATTATAGGAGCAACAACGTTGGAGTCTTTAGAAGATCCAGTGCCTGATAACACAGGATACATCACCGAAGGACAGTTCTTCCTTGAAAATGGTAAATTAAAATTAGCTCGTTCACTATCTCGTTTGAAGCAGGGTGTAAACGGAAAAACACGTAGTGACCACCGTGCGATTATGACAGCTATGGCTTCTTTATTGGCCGATGCCGAAAAAGCGCATGAAGCGTCAGAAGTAGGAGCCGCAAATGATCCTTATTCACAAAAATTGTTGCGTTATCGTACCGATTTTATCGATAATATGGAAGAGCCATTTGGCGAGCCAATGGAGCTTGAAGCTGCTCTTAACAAATGTTGGGCGATTCTTAAGCGCCATTTCGATCCTACTGAAACAGGTCTCAGTAAAAAACTGATTGAAGAATATTGGGATAAGAATTAATTAAGTAGTAAGATAAAAGTATCAAGAAGCAAGATGTCTTAACGGTTTAGCTTTTTGTCTTGATACTCATTACTGAATACTTGATACTAATTTTTAAAAATGAAAGAAATGCACGATAATAAAGAAAACCTGGAAACGATAGTTTCGAAGCTTAAAGAGCAAGGCATTGATGCCGGCGAAGCTGAAAAGCAACGAATTATTGAAGAGGCTAAAAAGCAGGCAGAAGCAATCATTAAAGATGCTGAAGCTCAAAAACAGTCAATAATTGATGAGGCAAACTCTAAAGCTGAACAGACAGAGAATAATACTCAGATGGCTTTGAAACAGGCTTCTCGTGATATGATTGAGGCTACTAAGGTTGCTGTTCTTAAATATATGGAATCAATTTTTGGCGGTTTAAGCGAGAGTTTATTCACTCAAGATCAATATTTGCAAGAATTAACTAAGGTGGTTGTTGCTTCGATCGAAGGTGATAAAGCCGTATCAGTGCCTGCTGAAACGCTAAAAGCCATGGAGGCCTATATCACAAAAGCTGGACTGAAAGAGCAGGTGGAACTAAAACCTTTGGCTAACAACGACGCCAAAATAGTGGTGCAGTCAAAAGAAAACAGTGGCGTTCAGTTTGTATTAAGCGATAGCGATATCCAGCAAGCTATGTTTGCCTTATTAAATAAAGATTTGGTAGATCGCATCACCCAAAACCAGGAGGCTTAATATGTCGAACTTGGTTTATTTAATGTGTAGTTTGCCATCATTGAAATTTGGCCAGGCACCTCCTATTAGTATGGAGGAGTTTACTGAAGATGCCAAAAGTCAATTGTCGGCAAAGCACTTTAAAAAACTCGAGCCGGTTGATATATATAAAGCAACCGATTCGGAAGGGAAGGTGAGTTTAAAGAGTATTGCCGTAATGTTGGATGAGATGAAAGTAGATATGTCGGAACTCCGATCGGCTAAGGCTCAAAAACGCACGCCCAATTTAATGCGACTTCCGGTAACTGTTGTACATGCCAATCCATTGGAGCGTGAAAAGCTGATAATGCGATGGCAATGGGAAGAACTCGACACCATAGTGGCAGGTGAAACGTTCACTTTAACAGAGGTAATGGTTTACAAACTGCGTCTGCAGATTTTAGATCGTTTAAACTCCTTTGATAAAGAACGTGGCTCTAAGGTATTGGCGTCGGTGGTGAACCCACCTAAAAAGAAGGAGGGATAATGGCAGTAGCAAAAATAAAATATACTAAAACAGAACGAGCCCGTCAGAAGAAAATTCTGAAGGTATCGTTGCGGATGCTGCCTTTGTTCGAAGCTATGGAAAAATCCTTAATGTCAACAATTAATACAATTGCTGAAAGGATTGAGGAAATTCGTCAGGTTATTGAACGAAATAACCGAAAAGCTGAACCTTGGGTGGCTGTTATGAGTGACTCACATGTGGATATCACCTCGTTTATTTCGGTAAATGAAATAATCACTAAACCAGTAGATGTAGCTGGTGTACGTGTTTATCAATATGAAAGTGTAGACTTCAATGTAGCGCCAATACAGGTTGATACACCTTTATGGGTCGACTATGCGATTGAGTTAATGAAAGAGCAATTGCAACTGATGGCTGAAATTGACTGCCTTGAAGAGCAAATTCGATTACTTGAAGAAGAACTCTTAGATGTACGTGCCCGTATCAAACTGTTTGAGAATAGACGTATTCCAAATGCGAAGACAGCGATTCGTAAGATTGGCCAAAAGCTACAAGATGATGAACGTCTGACGATTGCTACGGCCAAAGTTGTTAAAACCAGTCAAAAGGAAGGAGTGATGGCATGATTACAAAAATGAAAAAACTATTGCTCTTTATGGCCAATCCTACCAATGATATGGATGAGGATTTAACGATTTTGGGCAATTTGGGATTAATGCATATTTCACCTTTTCAGCCGGCTAAGGATGAATCTATTGAGCGTGTTCAAAAACGTATTGAACAGCTGGAGAAGGGAATTTCGATTTTGGAAGACTATGAAGGAATAGAATCATCTTCTTCAGTTGAAGTTCCGGATTATTCTAAAGATGAAAGAGGTGAAGTAGCTTTGTTGAATGGAGTTTTAGATACTCAGATTAGTATCGATGAGCTTCAAAAGCAAATTACTGAACTCTCGAAAGCTGAGAATTGGTATGCTACCTGGGGTAATATCTCTTTGGATGATGTACTAACGATTAATAAGAATGGGGTATATCTTAAGCTTTACGAAATATCTGAAAAGGACACAAAGAATATCCGTAATCAGGAAAACGTAAAAGTAGTAGGCCAATCCAATGGTGTTTGTCAGGTAGTACTTATCTCTGAAGATAAGGAAGCTGCTTTGAACTACCATCAAATTGAACTACCTGGTATCTCTCAAAAGGAAGTCGAGCATGAGTTAAGTGAAAAGAAAGTAGAATTGGCTAATAACCAGCAGTTATTGATTCAGCTTTCATCACAGAAAAGCTTGCTTGTTGATGCTTTAGAGGAAAGAAACCGCCGTCTAACCATTCGTACCGTTCAGTATGGAGGTATCTCTTATCATGATAAAGTGCGTTGTTGGGAAGGCTATATTCCAGAAGATAAAGTAAGTAATGTAACCGAAGCGGCCGAGCAAAACGGTTGGGGTTATGTGGTTCGTGAGCCACGTCCGGATGAATATGATTTGGTGCCAACCTTACTCAAGAATCCAAAGTGGACGCATAAGATTAAACCTGTCATGAATTTCATGGGCTTGGTGCCTGGTTATAATGAAATAGATGTATCGAATGTGTTTTTAATCTTCTTTACATTCTTTACCGGTATTTTAGTGGGTGACGCAGGTTATGGAGTCATCTTTTTCGCTTTGACCCTTCTGGCTCACTGGAAATCAGGATTTGTCAAGAAGATTGAATTTGGCTTGTTTTACACACTGTCTGTTTCTGTAATGACGTGGGGGGTGTTGACCGGAACCTATTTTGGTGCCGAAACAATTGCCAATATTCCATTCTTGAAACAATTGCAAGTGCAGCAACTGGCCAGCTTTGGAGGTGACAACCTACGGATACAGCAGTTTATGTTCTTAATTGGAACTGTCCACTTAACCATTGGTCACTTGCAAAAGGGCTGGAAATACATCAATAGTGTGATACCTATTGCGCAGCTAGGTTGGGCATCCATTGTTTGGGGTCTATATTTCTTAGTGAATAAAATGGTGCTGGGTATTGAAGCGCCTCAATTTATGCCTTGGTTATTTATTGGCGGGGCTATATTGGTTGCTCTATTTTCAAGTCCGGGACAGCCTGTCTTTAAAGGCATGCTATCGTCTTTAGGTAATTTACCATTGAATGTTATTAATGGTTTCTCCGATGTTATTTCATACATTCGCTTATATGCGGTTGGTTTATCAACGGTGTTAATGGCGAGTAGTTTTAATGACATGGCCATTGGTGAGGGCATTACAACGATAGCTTCAGGGGTCGGTGCTGTATTGGTGCTTATACTTGGTCATGCACTGAATATGACCTTGGCTGCTATGGCCGTATTGGTTCATGGTGTACGATTGAATATGTTGGAATACGCAGGCCATGCCAGTGTAGAATTTTCGGGAAGTGAATACAACCCATTTAAATTAAAAAAATAAGTAAAATCTAATAAAACTATAATACAATGACATTTTTAACAACAGTAACCGGATTTGGTGGTCATGCCATCGCTTTAGGAATCGCAGGAGTAGGTTCAGCAATAGGTACAGGAATAGCTGCTATGGGTGCTATGGGCCTTTGGAAGCAATCGATTAAAGACAAAAAGAAATTACCGGCATTAGCGTTAGCAATGGTAGGTATGCCTTTAAGTCAGGTGATTTATGGTATGATCTTCATGAACTCTTTAATCGGAGCTAACCTGAATCCTGATAGCTATACAAATCAGATGGTTTTTGCTTTGTTCGTAGGTATTGCTATTGCAGCCTCAGCTATCATGCAGGGACGTGCAGGTGCGGCTGCTTGTTCTAACTTAGCTGTTGATGACAAGCAAGGTGCAGGTATGTATATTGCTGCAATGGGTGTAATTGAAACAGTTGCCCTGTTGGCAATGGTATTCGGAATGGGTGGAATCCCTGCTGCATAAGGATAAACTTCTTATCTATAAAATATCAAAAGAGTTGGCTATCTTTGCCAGCTCTTTTTTTAATTACATATTGACTTATCCTACTAAAATTAGATACTAATAGATGAACTTAACAGGCGAATGGCAATTTTTTGAACAGTTTGAAGCTGGTTTTGATATGGGAAGTGCCATCTTAAAGCAGGTTGGCGAAAAGTTAACCGGTACGCTTGTTTATCGCGAGTATATTTATGGTGAGGGGTCATTTCTTATTTCAATCGATATCGAAGGTGACGTTTTTGAGGATCGATTAATGATGCGTGGTAAAAGCTACGAAATTATCGATGCACCTTTTCCGGTGGAGTATTGTCTGGATGATCGAATTGCTGAACTTGAAGATCAGGATCGGATAGAAGGTCATAGTGTAGATGATCAAAATCTGGAAGGGCGATTTATATTGAGGCGAATCATTCCTCTTTTGTCATAACCTAATAAGTACTGCGAAGAGGTTATTAAGGTTACCAAGAATTGATTAATGCATAAATTCCTTTGATTAACAACTTATTTCTGTAGATTAAAAAGGGAACATTCTGTATGTAACGCTCGTATACTAATATAGAGTGTTGGGTACTTCTTGTGCTAAGTTTTCGCCAGATTATTCATTAGCACAAGATTCTTTTCCGGAAAAGTTCGGTGATGACTTTACCTACGGTATACTCATACCGGTGCCACCAGTGAACGAAGCAATATCCTAAAATTAAGTGTTATGAAACGGATTTTGTTATTAACCGATTTTTCTGACACTGCCCGGAACGCCGCTATGTATGCCCTCAAGATGTTCGAAAATGAAAAGGTGTACTTTGATCTTCTAAATGCTTACGATCTTGAGTTTAGTGGCAGTCCATATATTATGCAGGTGAAAGAAGAGTTGGCCGAAGAGAGCCTTAAAGGCCTTAAAAATGAGTTGTCCCTGTTGCATCGAAGATTTCCAAATTCTCGTATCGAGTTAGCTTCCCGCTTTGGTAATTTACTAGATGTGGTTCAGAATGAAATAATCGATTTTAAACCAGAATTGATTGTTATGGGGTGTCGTGGAGAAACGGCACTGGAGAACTTCTTACTTGGAAGCAACGCCTACGAAGTGGTGAAAAATATCAATGCAGCTCTGCTTGTCGTTCCTAAGCATGCTAAATTTAAAAAGCCGGATAAAATTGTGTTTGCTACCGATTTGAAAGATATCAAGGTAGATGAGGTGGTTGAACCTTTACGCGATTTATCCAGCCATTTCCATGCTGATCTGATGTTTGTTAATGTGATGGAAGACGACTATGTTAACCGTTTGGATGCTGAAAATAAAATTGCATCGCATTTTGAAGGATTCAATTTAAGTTTCAATTTTATCGAAGGGGATGATATTAGTAATGGCATCCTTAAGTTCATGGATGATAATGATGCCGATATTGTAACATTGGTGCGTCATAATGAATCATTTTTTGAACGCTTATTCCATCCAAGTGTCACTAAAAAAATGATACTTCATCCAGAGCATCCAATGTTAATATTACATGATGAGGTATAAAAAAAGAGGCCGATCGGCCTCTTTTTTATTTTGTTGAACTGTTGAACTGAGAATTTGTCGCTTGAAAATATTCAGTTGAACAATTTACCAGTTAAACAAATCAGCATATCTTAATTATTTAGATACTCGCTCAAGCCATTTAAGCATAAATAGCATAGTGAACATTGAGATGATACAAGCAACAACAAAAATTGTCCATGTTGCCCAAATTGGAATTGATTCGTAGAAAATCGCACCAATTACTAATAACTGGTTACCCAATGCAGTTGCACCTAACCAACCACCTTGCATAATACCTTGGTATTGTGGAGGAGCTACTTTTGACACAAACGAGATTCCAAGTGGGCTGATGAATAATTCAGCTACCGTTAGAATAAAGTAAGTTCCCATTAATAAGAAAGGAGTCACTTTTGCAGATTCAGCAAGAGGAGTTCCACCTTGATTAGGGTCAATTGACGAAAACAATGGTAAATCAAGTGAACCAAGAACCATAACAACAAAACCTAATGCTGCAATGAACATACCAATCGCAATTTTCTTTGGTGTTGATGGTTCCATATTACGAGCGCGTAACCAACCAAATACTGCCATTACAACAGGAGTAAGGAACACAACAAAGAATGGGTTCATTGACTGGAACAACTCAGCAGAGATGCTCATGTTACCTATCTTCAATAGAGTATAGTCTTTTGCAAACATGGTAAGTGTTAATCCATTCTGGTGGAAAGAGAACCAGAAGAAAATTACAACACCAAATACTGCAAATAATGCGTATAAACGTTGCTTAACTTCTTTTGCATCCATTTGAGGAACCTCAGCCTTACCTTCAGCACTTTTCTCATCATGACCACCTGGATTTGGGAAAGATTTCTTATTCATCATGTAAATTACCAATGAAATAAGCATCGCAATAATGGCAGTACCAAATGCATAGTGGAATCCAGTTGAGAATACATCTAAATACTCAGTAGCAAAAACGCCTAAATCGGCAACCGCTGATCCGCTTGCAGCATCAGCCATTTCCTGGAAACGGGTTGTAGCCTCAGCAGATATATTACCATCGATGTATGAGTGACAAACCGCTGGTAGGTCAGCATTGTATTTAAAGCCATTGTAGTTTAACCACCAGTTACGAGCACCAACAGCTGCAAAAGGAGCAAAGATGGCACCAACATTAATAAACATGTAGAACAAAGAGAAACCTGAATCTCTGTATTTGCCATACTGCTCATTGTCATACATCTGACCAACTAAAGCCTGTAGGTTACCCTTAAATAATCCGTTACCAAATGCAATTACAAATAACGAAAGGCAAGTCATTACCAAAGTGAAAGTATTAGCACTTGATGGGATTGCTAAGAAAACGTAACCAAGTCCCATTATCAGCAAACCACTCATGATTGTGCCTTTATAGTTTCTTGTTTTATCAGCAATAAAACCACCTGCTAAAGCTAAGATGTAGATTAACGCATAAAAAACAGAGTAAATAATACCTGCATCTGTACCATTCAATCCAAACTTAGCTTGTAAGAAAAGCACAAGGATGGCCATCATTGTGTAAAAACCAAATCGCTCACCCATGTTGGCAAGAGCGGCAGGAATGAGTCCTTTAGGATGTTGTTTAAACATATCTATTTAATTTATAATTAGTTGTTATTTCAAAGCGAAGCAAATATATGTTTTTTTACTGCACTTACAAATCGTAACTGTCATGCTTTGCAGCATTAAGACGGTAAGGGTATGAGGTTTAGAAGGGTATGGCAGTCGATTGTGAAAAAAATATTAACTGCATGTTAAAAGTCATGACCGAAGGCAGGCGTATAGAAATGACTATTTGAAAGATATCCTGATGAAATCTTTGTAAATTTGAATTTGTCACAACATGATTTAATAGCTATGAAGATATTTCCAGTTCAACAAATTGCCAAAATTGATCAATTCACCATTCAACATGAACCCATTGATTCTATCGATTTAATGGAGCGAGCCTCAAGCGCTTTCTATAAACGTTTCAGTTTGCTGTATCCACATGGAGAAGTTTGCGTCTTGGTTGGTCCGGGAAATAATGGAGGTGATGCATTGGCTGTAGCTCGTATGCTCATCAATGAAGGTCGAAAAGTTAATGTCATGATGATCGTGCCTGAAGATAAGCTGAGTTCTGATGGACAGGTGAACTATCAGCGACTTTTAAAATGTAATTGTACTGGACATGTATTAACATCAGAGGCGCAGTTTAATTTATTAGAAAGCCATAAGGTAATTATAGATGGTCTGTTTGGATCCGGATTAAACAGGCCTTTGTCTGGTTTAGCTCAAAAGCTGGTAGTCTATGTAAATAGTGTTGATGTTGATGTGGTCAGCATTGATATTCCTTCCGGATTGTTTGGTGAGGATAATAGATCAAACGATTTGGATAGTATTGTAATGGCCGATTATACCATTAGTTTTCAATTTCCGAAGTTGGCCTTTTTGCAGGCAGAAAATGAACTATACGTTGGAGAGTGGTTGGTAGAAGATATTGGTTTGCATCCCTGGATCATTGATCAAACCGAATCAGAATATACGTTCATCAAAGAGAAAGATATTAAAGATATCCTTAAAGATCGTTCTAAGTTTTCTCATAAAGGGCATTTTGGTCATGCGCTATTGATGGCTGGAAGCTATGGTAAAATGGGGGCTGCCATATTAGCATCAAGAGCTTGTTTAAAAACCGGGGTTGGTTTATTAATAACGCACGTACCACGCATGGGCTACTCCATCATTCAGACAGCCGTACCGGAAGCAATGGCAAATATTGACCGTTCAGATATCTTGGTTTCTGAATTTCCTGATTTAGACACATTTTCCGCAATAGGCATTGGCCCTGGAATCGATACCAAGCCAAATACGCAATCCGTTGTTAAGGAGCTATTGTGCTCTGTTGAGGGAAAGCCTCTTGTGCTAGATGCCGATGCTATTAATATTTTGGCAATGGACGAGGATGTGTTAAAGTGTTTGCCAGAACAAACCATATTAACGCCCCATCCCGGTGAGTTTGATCGTTTGGTAGGAGACAGTAATTCCTCCTATGAACGCTTGCAAAAAGCGCAACAGTTTGCCCGTGATGCTAAGGTGATCATTGTTCTGAAGGGTGCCTATACAGCTGTGATAGATAGTTCTGGTAAATGTAGTTTCAACTCGACGGGCAATGCTGGAATGGCCAGCGCTGGAAGTGGTGATGTATTAACGGGCATGATTCTATCTCTTCTTTCGCAAGGGTATCAACCATACGAAGCTGCTTGTTTGGGTGTGTATCTGCATGGACTGTCAGCAGATCTGCTTTTAAATGAATCTTCAGAGGAAAGCATTGTGGCAGGCGATATTATTTCAAACATTGGTGCGGCATTTAAACATTTGAGACGATAATTATCATCTTGGCTTTTAATTTTTTTCGTTTACCTTTGATGTCCGTCATACTTTAGGCAGATAAGTAGCGTTTAATTAAGATGATGGTGCTGGTTGGCTTAGGCTATAGGCTGCTAATGTCCAGTGCTGTGTAATTCTGAAATACAACAAATGATGAAGAAACTATTTCTTTCTTTAGGTATTGCAGCAGGGCTTGCTTCTTGCGCTGTAGAGCAAACAATTCCATCAAGAGTTAATGTTACGGAGATATCAGAAATGAGCAATGCAACAAGTGATGTGCTGTTGTATAGCTTACCAACAACTGTCATAAGAATTAATGTTGAAGTTGAGAAAACCATTAGCAAGGTAGGGCCTTTCTATCGGTACTCACAGAAGATGTTGAATGTAACGGACGTTGTGACACAGGATAAAGAAGAGTGGAAAATCAAATCGGTAACAATTGAAACTTATGGTGTGCCTGATGAAAATAAACAGTATGCCATTTCATATTCAGGGGCTGGTTCTGCACCTTTTCTACAGTTGACTCCGTCTGGCATTTTATCAGGCATCAACTCTGATTGTTTACTGCAAGATGAGTATTTGAAAGAGTTTGCCATTGAGGATATCCCTGGTATTAACGATGTTAACTTCAATGATGTTGCCATGATTGAAAAGCAATTGGCAAAAACATCGACAGCTGCTATGGCAGAGGAAACAGCTAATTATATTTATAAGATCAGAAAACGTCGATTTAAAATTTTGGCCAGTGATTACGAACAGTTACCGCCAGATGGAAAATCCTACGAAGTGATGGTGCGTGAATTAAATAAGCTCGAAAAAGATCATCTGGAGTTATTTATTGGTAAGAAGGAAACATTTACCATGACACAATCATTCGATATAGTTCCTGATAAGATGAGTACAAATAACGACGTGTTATTTCGTTTTTCATCAGTAAAAGGAATTGTTGATAAGATGGATGTGAGTGGTGCTCCGGTATATGTTGAGATGGAGGCTAAGGAAACAAAAGCTTTACCAAATCAACCAATCGTTTACGAAAAGGATGCAGAAGTTCGTAATGGATTGTATTATTGCAAACCAGGAAAAGCAACAATTAAGGTAATCGATAAAAATAAACTGATTAAGGAACAAGAGGTTTACCTGGGACAATATGGTCAAGTGGTATCAATGCCTTCTAAAGTATTGGAACAGGCAGGTGTGAAAGTACACATGAATCCGATAACAGGTGCCTTGCAAAGTATTGAAAATAAATAATAAATTATATAAAGAATCCCTTTTAAATAAATAGTTATGAATAACGAAATTGCTAAGTTATCTCCCCAGGGATTGTGGGAAAGCTTCTATAATTTAACTCAAATTCCGCGCCCTTCTAAAAAAGAAGGTAAAGCCATTGATTTCATGGAACAATTTGGAAAGTCATTGGGTTTAGAAACAATTCGCGATGAGGTGGGTAACATCATTATTCGCAAACCTGCAACACCCGGATACGAAGATCGTAAAGGGGTAATTCTTCAAGGGCATGTTGATATGGTTCCACAGAAGAATAGCGATAAAGAGCATAATTTCGAAACTGATCCTATTTCAACTTACATTGAAGATGGATGGGTAACAGCTGATGGTACTACACTGGGTGCTGATAATGGTATTGGTGTTGCTGCCGCTATGGCAGTTCTTCAGGCGAATGATCTTGAGCACGGACCAATTGAAGCATTGATTACAATGGATGAAGAAGCTGGAATGACAGGTGCAAATGCATTAAAGCCAGGTATTCTTCAAGGTGACATCCTATTGAATATGGACTCGGAAGACGAAGGTGAGCTATATGTAGGCTGTGCCGGTGGTTGTGATGCAAACGTTAAATACACATACACTGATGCTGAAGTACCAGCGGATTCTGTTGCTTTTAAATTGTCAATGACTGGTTTAAAAGGTGGTCACTCAGGTATGGATATCGTTTTGGGTCGTGGAAATGCTAATAAGTTAATGTTCCGCTTCTTGAAGTTTGCTGTTGCTAACGATAATGCACGTTTGGCATCTATTGATGGTGGAAGTTTGCGTAATGCTATTCCTCGTGAGGCATTTGCTATTGTGACAGTTCCTGCTGCCAATGCTGATGATTTTATCGAAAGCCTTGAAGAGTACGAAGAAATCTACAAAGCAGAATTGGGAAGCGTTGAGCCGTTTTTATCATTTACGGCTGAAAAAACAGATTTGCCATCATCTTTAATTGATGAAGTAACACAGGATGATTTAATCAATGGTGTAATTGCTGCTCCTAATGGAGTGATTCGCATGAGTACTGATATGGAAGGTTTGGTTGAAACATCAACGAACCTTGCTGTTGTTAAATCAGGAAATGGTATTGTTGAAGTACAATGTTTGATGCGTAGCTCAGTTAATACTGCAATCGAAGCATTAGAATCAAAAATGGAAAGTGTATTCCGTTTGGCTGGTGCTGAAATTACATTTGGTGGTCAATATCCTGGCTGGAAACCAAACATGGAGTCGCCAATTCTGAAAACCATGCAGGATGTTTACCAGAAGAAGTGGGGAAAAGTGCCAGAGATTCGTGCAATCCATGCCGGATTAGAATGTGGTATTCTTGGTAGTGCATACCCACACTGGGATATGATTTCGTTCGGTCCTACAATTCGTTTTCCACACTCACCAGACGAGAAAGTAAATATCGAAACCGTAGGTCTTTTCTGGGAATACTTGGTAGAAACACTGAAAAGTGTACCTGTTAAAAAATAAATTAAAATCAAATATGAATAGCTGCAATTGAGGTTGCGGCTATTCTTTTATGTTCGTATAACTAATTTAAAACGTAATGACTGAAGTACTTAATAAAAGCTTGCGTGATTCCAAAGGAGCACGTTGGGGAGCCCTTGCTGTCGTATCATTTACGATGCTTTGCGGTTACTACATTAACTACGTAATCTCACCACTCAAACCATTATTGGAAGAGTATATGGGCTGGACAAGTGCCGATTTTGGTGTTTGGAACAGTGCTTATGGCTGGTTTAACGTGTTCTTTTTAATGCTAATATTTGGGGGTATTATCTTAGATAAGATGGGTGTTAGGTTCACTGGTCTTGGAGCTGCTCTTACGATGATAGTTGGAACAGCATTACAATATTATGCAATTGAGTATCCAATGGAAGGTACCATTTTAGGATTTAAATCTTCAATTGCTATCGGTGCACTTGGTTTCGGTGTTTTTGGTATGGGGGTTGAAATTGCAGGTATCACCATTTCAAAAATCATTGTTAAGTGGTTTAAAGGGAAGGAGCTGGCCTTGGCTATGGGACTTGAAATGGCAACGGCTCGTATGGGAACCGCATTAGCTTTAGCAGTGCCTCTTCCAATGGCCAAAGCATTAGGTGTAGATGGCATCCCGGCTATTAGTGCACCATTAATGTTGGGTTTAGGCTTGCTGGTTGCAGGTTTTGTAGCTTTCCTTTGGTATACCTTTATGGATAAAAAACTTGAAAAATCTGAAGGAATTGGTGATGAAGTTTCAGAAGAGGACGCCTTTAAAGTTTCAGATATTTTGTTCATTATTAAGAATAAAGGCTTCTGGTTAATCGCACTTTTATGTGTATTATTTTATTCAGGTATTTTCCCATTCCTATACTATGCAACCGACTTAATGATTAATAAGTATGGAGTTAATGAGGATTTCGCCGGTGCTATTCCGAGCTTATTGCCTTTTGGAACAATTATTTTAACTCCATTCTTTGGTAACTTGTACGATAGAAAAGGTAAAGGTGCAACTATAATGTTGATTGGTTCAATAATGTTACTTGCAGTTCATTCTGTATTTGCAGCACCAGCACTTGATAATTATATTATCGCAATCGTTTTAATTATTTTGTTAGGTGTTACTTTCTCTCTTGTTCCATCTGCTATGTGGCCTTCTGTTCCTAAAATTATTCCTGAAAAACAGTTAGGATCTGCGTATGCTCTAATATTCTGGGTTCAAAACTGGGGATTGATGGGCATGCCTTTGTTAATCGGTATTGTACTTGAGAAGTATTGTAAAGTAATAGATGCTAATGGTGAATTTAGTCATTACGATTACACCCTTCCAATGGTAATTTTTGCAGCAACAGGTTTATTGGCTATTGTTGTGGCATTAGCACTTAAGTCAGAAGATAAGAAAAAAGGTTATGGATTGGAACGTCCAAATATTGCTTCTTAGTAAATTAGTGTAAAAAAATATGAAACAGCCATCATAGCAGGTGGCTGTTTTTTTGTATGTAAACTATTGCAAGCAAAAGGAGTGTTGTAGCCGTCTCCACAATAACGTATAGT
>DIYS01000252.1 GCA_002429115.1 Saccharicrinis sp. UBA6048
TGACAACCTGAGGTGTTACGATTATTTAAAGATAAGCTACTGATAGATATTAAGGAGATGAATTGGTGGATTTCGAAAAAAAATAATAGCGTTTAGCAAAATGTTGAGTGATGATAATGATATTCATCACTGGCCTGAAAGATGATGATTTTATATATGTAATGGTCGTAAAAAGAAGAAATGTGTAGTTATTTAAAAATAATAAAAACAAACAGCTAACAAATCGGTTATCTACATTAAGAGTTTTTAATAGAGCTCTTAAATTTTATCGCTAATTAAAATCTTTTTACCCTATGAGCGTATTAGTAAATAAAGACTCAAAAGTTATAATTCAGGGATTTACAGGAAGTGAGGGAACATTTCATGCAACCCAAATGATTGAATATGGAACCCATGTGGTGGGAGGTGTAACTCCCGGCAAAGGAGGTTCTGAACACTTGGGACTTCCGGTATTTAATTCCGTTTCAGATGCTGTTCAACAAGTTGGGGCTGATGTGAGTGCCATCTTTGTTCCGCCACCATTCGCCGGCGACGCTATAATGGAAGCTGCCGAAGCTGGTGTGAAAGTCATTGTTACCATCACCGAGGGAATTCCTACTGCTGATATGGTGAGAGTTAAATCTTTTATAGAGGGTAAAGGAATACGTTTGGTTGGGCCAAACTGTCCGGGAGTTATTACTGCCGAAGAATGTAAGGTTGGTATAATGCCGGGATTCGTTTTTAAAAAGGGTCGAATTGGGGTGGTTTCAAAATCAGGAACGCTGACCTATGAAGCGGCAGATCAGATTGTGAAAGCCGGATTGGGTATTTCAACAGCCATTGGTATTGGCGGTGATCCAATCATCGGCACCACGACAAAGGAAGCGGTTGAGCTTTTTATGAATGACCCGGAAACCGATGCTGTGATTATGATTGGAGAAATTGGCGGAACCATGGAAGCTGATGCAGCACGCTGGATTAAGGAGCATGCAACTAAGCCTGTTGTTGGATTTATTGCAGGACAAACAGCTCCGAAAGGAAGAAGAATGGGGCATGCCGGTGCGATAATTGGAGGTAAGGATGATACGGCAGCGGCAAAAATGGCAATTATGCGCGAGTGTGGTATTCATGTCGTTGAATCGCCAGCTGACCTGGGTGCAACAGTTGTAAAAGCGCTTGCTAACTAGGAATATTCTACATTAAATATTAAAAGCACCATTCTGATTTAGGATGGTGCTTTTCGTTATGCATTAATTGTTGGTTATCTTAAAATACTCGACTTGTCGTTGTAACTCATTGGCAAATGAATGCAGTTCATCAGCACTTTTGGCAAGGGTATCGGCCAGAGAAGCATTTTGTTGTGTCCCACTGTTTAATTGCTGAAGCGCACTAGAAATTTGTTGGATTCCCATATTTTGCTCTATGCTTGCCGATGTTATCTCATCTACCAGTGATGATGTTTTTTCAATCTCAGGTACCAGTTCATTCATGTCGTTACCTGCCTTTTCGGAAATCATAAGCGCTCGACGTGAAAGCTTTTCTATGTCTTTTGCCGCGTTCTGACTTCTTTCGGCTAATTTTTTCACTTCTGCTGCTACAACTGAAAAACCACGACCAGCCTCACCTGCACGAGCTGCCTCAACAGCTGCATTTAGCGATAAAATGTTTGTTTGTGCCGCAATGTCCTGAATGATGGATATACGCTCCGCAACTGATCCCATGGCATCTCGCATTCTTTGTGTTGATGAGTTGCTGTTTTTTACGCTCTCAAGTGCAGAATGAGAAATCTCAGATGTTTTTTTGGCATTTTCGGTGTTCTGTTGGATGTTGGCCGTCATCTCTTCAATAGCTGATGAAACCTCTTCTGACGAAGATGCCATATTGCTTGTTGCATTCGAAAGCGAACTGGAGTCGTATTCAAGTCGATCCGATGTTTCTTTAATTTGTATAGAATTTTCACGAATCATCCTCACAACAACAGATAGTTTTTCCTGCATATCCAATAATGAATTGTTGAGGATGTCTAGTTCATCATTTTCCTTTTTGTAGGCAATTTCTCCGGTTAAATCACCTGCCGATATATTTGAGGTTATTTGTGAAGAATAAATAATTGGATTGGAAATTTTTCCGGTGATAACGTAAATAAGTACGGTGATCAGGATGATAGCTATAATCCCGATAATGAGCATAATTGTTAAAATCCGGTTGGCTTTAGCTGAAAGAACTTGTTTTGGTGTTTGAATGATGACGTACCATGGTGTTGGACTTTTGCCAATATAAATCGGAGCAATTGTAATTATAGTTTTAGTTCCTTCATGCACTTCATCTTTGATTATGCATGAGCTGTCTTTAGCGTTTGTAAGAGTTGCCTGGTCAATGGTTGGAAGAAAGTTTGTTATGCTATCACCAACCTGCTCTTCATTATGGCTTCCCAATATCACTCCCTTGTTTGATAAAAGATAGGATTTTGACTCGTCGAAGGGTTGTATTTTCTTAATGTATGTCTGGAGAGCTTTCAGGGAGATATCCAGACCGATTGCACCAATAGAATTACCCTCATCGTTCATAGGTACAAGAAAGGATGTTTCCAGGACTTTCTTTGTTTCATCGTCACCATATTGATACCAGTAGGGTTCACTCACTAATTCTATATCGTTATTTAAGGCATCATAGTAAGGAGATGCTTTAATGCCATCTACGTCACGTTCGATGTAAGAATGATTAATACTTCCTTCTTCTCTTGAAATTGATGAAGTTATTCTTCCCGGTTGAGAGCCCCAGTCACTTATTACAGCTTCGTACTGAAAACAGTTCCAAACGGCCAGAAAGTCATTTTCACTTTTTAAGACCTGGGTCATGGTGTTTTTGAACAACTCGTCCATCATTTCCCAGTCGGTATTGTAAGTGGATTCAAACGAACGCGCTAAACCACGTGCAATGGCCATGTGAGAGCTCAGGTTCTTGTTTAATTCTTCCGATACTTTTTCAGATTCCTCAACTAATAATTGCTTGTTTGCCTTAAGAAAGGAACTGCGAATAAAGAATAATGATGTGGTCAAAAAGATGGTGAAAACAAGACCAAATGCTATAATGGTCAGACTAGCTAACTTCTTCTTAAGACTTAATTTCATGTTCGTAGGTGTGAGTATGTAGATTTTTCAGTTTACAAAACTAATGATGTGTATAGATCACAATAAAAAACTTTGACTAAAGGCTGGTTTTTGGTGATGAACGACTTGCTTTTGGGTAATGTGAGGTTTTTAAGCCAAATGCATAAAGGTTATTTTTCAGATGTTAAAAGCAAATATCTGTATTTGAATTATTTGCCGGAATGAAATGACATATAATTCCCGTTATTATTATATTTGCTTGTAATACTAACCTCACAAAAACACACAAATGAAAAAATGTATTTTATTATCCATGTTGTGGATATTCCTTATTGGGTCGAATGTAATTGCACAATCAGAAACAGAGGATAATCAAGTTCATAAAATTGCTGATAAAGCTTCTTTGGGACTAGGTTTAGGACAGGAGTACGGAGGTATTGGCGGTAGTTTTTTAGTCTATCCTCAAGAAAATATTGGTTTTTTTGCTGGTGCAGGCTACGCAGTAGCTGATCTGGGCTATAATATTGGAACAAAAGTTAGGTTTTTCTCAAAAACAAACCCGAGAACAACCTTTTACTTAGTTGGGATGTATGGCTACAATGCAGCGATTAAAGTTTCTGGCGGAAGTCAATTTAATAAAATGTATTATGGGCCAACATTTGGTTTAGGTATTGATACCGGTAAACGATCGTACAGGAAAGGTTATTGGACAGTGTCGCTCTTATTCCCGATACGGAGTTCAGAAGTAGATGATTATATCGATGACCTGGAAAATAACTATGGAGTAGAATTTGAAGGTAACCTATGGCCAATTACATTTTCTATTGGATATCGCTTCTCTTTGAGTTAAACAATCTTTATTATTCAAAAGCTATTTAAAATGTGTAAAACTAAATTTTTCCTTGTAATTATTTGTTGCCTGTCTACTTTATTAAGTACTGCACAAACCAATGATAAAGCTACCTTATATATAGTGCGTACATCAAGTCTTGGAGCTGCTATTAATTTTAAATATTTTATTGACGATCAATATGTGGGTAAGTTTAAGTATGGTAAGTACTTAAAGCTGGATGTTGAGCCGGGAGAACATGTAATTTGGGCAAAAGCTGAAAACAGATCGTATGTACAAGCTAATTTTGAAGGTGGGAAAACATACCTTATAAATGCTATTCCTAAGATGGGAGCTCTTAAAGCATCTGTGGATTTGAAAGCTGTAAACAATCCAACTGAAAAGGAGATGGGTAGGATTAATAAATATCTCCAAAAGAAAAAACTCATGACCTATGATGAAGATAAAAGAATGTTAGAGCAAAAGGATTATGCTGATATGATTGTAAAAGGAATGGCAAAGTATGAAGAAGATATTAAAGGGAGTCCGGAATTAGAGATCCTTGTAAACCCAATCGAACTACAGTTATAATAGGTACAAATAACTTTATTTTACCAAAAAGTATCAGTTGAGCTATTTGCTTGTAAATATGAGTTTTTGTGCTGCTGTATTTTGTATGCAATTTGGCATTTCAACAAAAAAACTAGTGAAAAGATAAGAATTGTTCTATTTTTGTCGGGTTAAGTTTGAAACAGTTAGTTAAAGAGTGGCATAACTGCAAATTTAACGCGATCATTTATTGTAATGATGAACCGGTCATTGAAAAATGGTTCATCAAAACTTATAAATAAAAAAATATGAAGTTACTAGAAGGAAAAACAGCCATTGTAACTGGTGCTGCACGAGGCATTGGTAAGGCTATTGCTATCCGTTTTGCACAAGAAGGTTGTAATGTTGCATTTACTGACTTAGTAATTAACGAAGCAGCAGAAGAAACAGAAAAGGAGCTTATCGCACTTGGCGTAAAAGCTAAAGGTTACGCTTCTGATGCAAGTAATTTTGAAGATACTCAGAAAGTAGTTGCTGAAATCGTAAATGATTTTGGTGCGATTGATATTTTAATTAACAACGCAGGTATCACTAAAGATACCTTGTTAATGCGTATGACAGAAGATCAGTGGGATGCTGTTATCAACGTTAACCTGAAGTCTGTGTTTAACTTTACAAAAGCTGTTCAGCCAACAATGTTGCGTCAGCGTTCTGGCTCTATTGTTAATATGAGTTCAGTTGTAGGTGTTAGCGGTAATGCAGGTCAGGCTAACTATTCAGCTTCAAAAGCTGGTATGATTGGTTTCACCAAGTCTATCGCTAAAGAGTTAGGATCACGTGGTATTCGTAGTAATGCAATTGCTCCTGGTTTCATTATTACAGAAATGACAGGTAAGTTGCCTGAAGATGTTCAAAAAGAATGGGCCGCAAAAATTCCATTGAAGCGAGGAGGTACTCCTGAGGATGTAGCAAATATTTGTGTATTCCTTGGATCTGACCTTTCTGCATACGTTAGTGGACAGACCATTAATGTTTGTGGTGGTATGGATATGTAAGATATTTCGATATGATAATTGTGAAGGGTGGCTTTATGGCTGCCCTTTTTTGTATTTTCGATTTTACAACTCAAAATATGGTATTGTAAGTGCGGTGGCATGTTCCATTTGGCGAGCCTGAGCTTGTGTGAATTGAAAACTATCTTGTTGAACAGAAAAGGAGTTTACCTACTTTTCTTGTGAAACTTATAGTATTCAAGAGCGCTGGGAAGCATTAATGGAACTAGCGTTTTGTTTCTTTTGGGCGATGCAAAAGAAAGGAGTTAAAAAAATAGTGCTTTATATAAAGTGCCTGAAATTAAAATATTAAAATAACCTGTTGGCTGGGTCTTGGAGATAGGAGACTTAAAAGGATTTCTTTATTTTTAATTGCTTTTACTATTTTTATAAAAATATCCTTTAACAATCATTCGTTAAGGATCAGTAAGGCACATATTCTTATGAAGAATTATATCTACATTTTAATACTTCTGTTTTTAGTTTCGTGTAAAACATACGATGTTATCAATTACGATGTATTGAGACCGGCTCTGTATTCGGTTCCACCGGAAATTAAGTCGGTTGTGCTGGTTGATAACAGTCTTCTTTTTAATCCCGATGATGCACATTGGGCGGTTGTAAATAATGACCCTATTAAACTGGATACGGTTGAGGTTGATACCTTTTCGACGGTTGTAATATCGGCGCTAAAAAAAGAGTTGATGCGGCGACTGTTTTTTGATACTGTATTTGTCGATACCATAAAGTACAAAAGTGATTCAAATAGAATGTTGCAGACCCTCGATCAGCAACAAATAAATAGCATCTGTAGTAAATTTAATGCCGATGCAGTATTATCAATTGCAGGCGTTGATTATGGAACGCGAATCAAGGCTGAAGATATGGGCGCAGAATATTTTACAATTATGGAAATAAAAGGTACGGTGTATTGGCGATTGTATAATGGTTTTACAAGCGAATTACTTTACACTAAGGTGCAGCGCGATACACTCTTCTGGGATGGAATTGGGAGTGATGTTAATCAATCCGTATCAATGTTTCCAGCCATAAAAAGTGCCACCATTGAATTGGGTGATTATTTGGGAGCCAGTTTTGCAGATGCTCTGGTTCCATACTGGGAGCCTGTCGAAAGGAGAATTTACATTAGTGGAGGAGCACATTTTGTAAATGCAGCTGAGTGGCTGGGCAAAGACAATCGATATGAAGCAGAAAAGTTGTGGGGATTCATCTATGAACATGGATCTGATCGGGAAAAAGGCCGGGCAGCTAATAATATTGCATTGTCGATGGAGGCAAGAGGTAAATTGAAAGAGGCCATGGAGTGGGCTTATAAAAGTTATCAGTCTTATCAGACAGTTGGACTCCTGGGAGAAGTTGAAGAAAGGAGAAATGCAGAAAAACTATATACCGATATGGTGCAGCGCTATCGCGAACAGAAAAAATTGAATGAGCAAATAGGAGGTGAGTTATGATGAAGTGGTGGGCTTTATATCTGGTCTTCTTCTTATCCTGTGGCACTGCTCCATGTTCATCTGAAGCCAAGGAAAAGACAACTTCCTATTCGTTTAATATGACAAAGTATGGCGCCGTTTCGGTCATGGCTATTGATGTTAAAAGTGGAGAAGTCGTTTGTGAGAAAAATGCCTTGCAGCGTATGACGCCTGCCTCGCTTACAAAAGTACTGACTACCGGTGCAGCCTTAAATATTTTAGGTGGTGATTATCGATTTTCTACACAGTTTTATTTGAAGCAGGGTGGAGAAAAGGTACTTATAATCAAAGGAGGAGGCGATCCAACCTTTGGATCTGATAGGTTAGAAGAAACAAAGAAGGCTGTTGTTTTTAAGAAAATACAACTTGCACTTAAAAAAGAAGGCGTTGTAAGGCTTGATAAGTTAATAGTTGATGAAAGTCTTTTTAAGGGAATTCAACAGCCATCAAAACGTACTTGGGAAGATATGGGTAACTACTATGGGGCAGTGCCTCATAGTCTTACTTATCGCGAAAATACGTTCTATCTAAATTTAAAATCTTCTGATAAAACAGGAGCGCCAGTGAGAATTGTCTCGGTAGATCCTCCGATCAGTCATTCAATAAAGAGTTATGTTACTGGTGCAGATAATAATAAGGATAGTGCATACATTTATGGAAATGCGCAGATGAAAGAATGGTATGTCAGTGGAACCATACCACGTGATAGAAAGTCTTTCAGAATTAAGGGGGCGTTGCCAAATCCCGGGTTGACATTTGCCACGGAACTTAAGCAATATCTTAATGCAAATAACATTGAAGTTGCCGATATTGAAAATACCAATCAATCGATCAATGTTGAGTCGGCTAAATGTATATTGTCGCATTACTCTCCAAAACTTGAAGTGATTGCAGCAGTTGTTAATAAACGGAGTCATAACCTGTTCGCTGATCATCTGCTCTTTGCGATAGCTCAGCAGCAGAACGAACAGGCAAGTTGGGATGCAGGTACAAATGCATTGATTCACTATTGGGATGCCCGGATTGAAAATTTCTCAGGTAACTTTTACGATGGTTCAGGATTATCACCTTTTAATAAGATCAATGCCAGGGATATGGGTATTGCGTTGAAATACTTGCATGATTGTGATGAGCAACCGGCTTTTAAAAAGTCATTGGCAATTGCAGGTGTTGATGGTACTTTAAAGAGTATGTTGAGTGATGAGGTTTATAAGGGGCAATTTGTTGGTAAAAGTGGCTCTATGAATGGCGTGCTTGGCTATTGTGGTTACCTGGAGTGTAAAAGCGGAAGAACGGTTGCTTTTTGTGTTCTTTGTAATAATTTTACCGAATCCTTTAAAGAAGTCCGATTAAGTATTGAGGATTTATTAAAGGAAATTATTAGTCAGAATTAATTAGCCATATTTTATCGCAAGGTGTTTATGCAATATGTTATTGTCACGGTGCTTTATGTAGTGCTGCCAGCCATTATTTTGATCTTATGCAAAAGGTACCGGTTTTTAAATAGAATTGGCGCCGTTGTGCTTTCATATATTGTTGGGATAGTTTTGGGAGTGTCAGGACTTTCGAATACGAGTTTTGCTGATCTTCAGGAGGTGTTAATGTCCATTACAGTGCCCTTAGCCATACCGCTTCTGTTGTTTTCTTCCAATGTTAAGGATTGGCGTAAGCTGGCCGCTCAACCATTATATTCCTTGCTTTTTTCACTCATTGCGGTGATAATTTCGGTTTTTGCAGGTTACTTCATTTTTGGTGGTGAGGGTATACCCGGCTTTCATAAAATTAGTGGATTGCTTGTGGGGCTTTACAGTGGTGGAACACCCAATTTGGCCTCTCTAAAGATGATATTGGATGTAGACGAAGAAATCTACCTGGCGGTTCATTCTTACGATATGGCAATAGGTGTATTTTACCTGTTTCTGCTAATGGGGGCCGGACAGCGTTTGTTTCAACTGGTTTTACCAAAGTTTCAGCATAATGATCGTATTGAGGCAGTCATCGAAAATTCAACATCTCTGCGTGAGGTGCTCAATCAACCATCTAAACGTAAGTCCTTGTTATTTGCTGTTGTTTGTTCGTTATTTATCGTCGCAATAGCAGGAGGAGCCATGGTAATTTCACCACAAAGCTTAAAGATGGTCGTCTTTATCTTTCTTATTACAGCGTTGGGCATTGCCGGTTCTTCTTTTAAAAAGTTAAACTCAGCTGAAGGTTCCTTTGATACAGGTATGTATTTGATCCTGATCTTTAGTATTGTTGTTGCGTCAAAAGTTGAACTGGGGAGTCTCACAGATATCAACCCTTCCATATTCGGGTATATCACCTTCGTCGTTTTTATGAGCCTGATACTTCATGTTGCTCTATCCAAATTGCGTAACATTGATGCAGATACGGTTATTATTACTTCTGCCGCACTGATTTGCAGTCCGCCATTTGTGCCGGTGGTAGCAGGTTCTCTGAGAAACAGGTCTGTTATCGTTCCAGGATTGACTATAGGATTGATTGGATATGCTCTTGGTAATTACCTGGGATACCTGATGGCATTAGCTTTGAGTTACTTCTAAAAGAGGTAATTAAGCGTAATGTATAGTCCTGAGGTACCATCTTGTTTATCAGCAGCAATACCATAATCGGCCGAAAGAATAAAATTCTCATTCATCGCTCCTTTTAACCCCAGTCCGTAACTAAAGTGAGGTTTATCCTTCACATCGTTGAAGAATAAATCATAGTTATCGCCAAGTTGTTCTCTGGCTGTTGATTTATCTATTTTATAGGCTTGTGTGACTAGCCCCATATCAACGAAGTAGTTCGATCCAACGTAAAAATCCTGTTTAAAAAGCTTTGTTCGCCATAACTTCCAACGTAGCTCGATATTTGTTAAAAGGCTACCATTTCCAACAATACGATTCCTGTTGATTCCTCTTAATGTTTTTGAGCCACCAAGTCCTTGCGAAGTCGCAGATGTTAAAATGCTTGTTGACATGTGAGGTAATAAATAAAACGGTACATCGCCACTTAGCTTGTGCATATAGCCGATTCGATAAGCAGCAACCAGATTTTTATTAGATGTTAATGAGAAATATTGCCTGTGGAAAAAGTTCATGCGCGTAAACTGGCTGCTTTGGCTTGATGCAAACTTGGGCATGTGAGCTATAAATAACTCCGTCCAGATGCCACTGCTTGGACTGGCCTTAATATCTCTTGTGTCATAGGAGAGTCCTAATTTCAGATAGGCATGTTTTCCACCATTTGCTTCTTCCTGTGAAATGATATTCCAATCAAGGTATTTATCATACAGTCCATCTATCTCCGGAAGTTGATCATCTTCATCTTTACGCTTATTTAATCTGTCTATATCAACAGTGCCAATGTCAAAGTTGAAAAATACGAGGCCCGCCATCCATGATAGCTGAGGTTTCTCTTTATTAAACGCACCCTTAAAGTTTGTCATTATACGAAACATCTTGCGGTGATGTCTGTAATAAACACTTGAGGTGTCATCTTCCCATGAGCTATTGTATACGGCATCGCGCCCGTTAAAACCATAGAAATCCATTGCCAGATCTCTGAAGTAAGTAACGTCCGCTGTAGTATTGATGCCTTTTAATAAGTGAGGTGAATCGTAGTATAGGCGCATCAGGGTCGAACCAGCTGTATACTCCGAATATTCAAGGTATAATGAGTGATTGTAGGCAGGGTAGTTACTACCATCGCCGTACCAGTACAGGTTGGTTAATCCTCCATACTGAAATCCCAGGTCGGCACTATAAGATATGGCAGGAAGAACTCCGAAGGTGAATCCTTTTTTTATCTAGGTTGAGTCTTTTTGAGCGAACGATGAAAATGTATATAGAAATGACATTAACAGGATGAAATGTACCTTTTTATTCATAGTAGACAGTTGTTATTCGTAGAGATGTCCAAAGGTAGTATCTTTTTCCAAAAAAAATACCCACCTGAATTCCAGATGGGTATTATATTTCTAAATACTCTAAGATGTTGTTTATGAGCTTTTTTCTTCCAGAGATTTAAATCCTTCACCTATTATCTCGGATGTTTCCATTACTGCCATAAATGCTTTTGGATCAATTGTTTTAATCATAGCCTGAAGGGCAGATACTTCGCGACGAGTTACAACAGTAAAAATAACGCGCTTTGAGTTGCCGCTATACATACCTTCACCATCTAAATATGTTCCGCCACGCTCAAGTGTATTGAGTATTTTGTCTTTAATCAATGCATGCTTTTCAGATACGATAACCAACGCTCGTTCGTAGTTCAAGCCATCAATGGTGATATCTATTACTTTACCAGTTATGAAGATGACGATCCATGAGTAAAGAGGAATTTTCCAATCCTTAAAGATGATTAACCCTAATAGTACAATGATTGAGTCTACTATAATTAAAAGTTGTCCAACAGAGATTTTAGAATACTTAGCTAAAATCATCGCTACAATATCTGAACCACCAGAAGTTGCTTTAGCTCTAAAAATAAGGCCAAGGCCAAATCCAATAACGATACCACCAAAAACACAGGATAATAATAAATCATCGCTAAGTCCTAAAGGATCATTTTCACCAATAAAATATGTCAGGCTATCCATGAATATTGTAGTAAGTACCATGCCAAGTACTGTTTTAAGACCAAATTTGGCTCCCAGCAAACGAATACCCAATAAGGTCAGGGGTACATTTAGAACAAGACCGAAGGTTCCAACCGGTATAGCAGGAACAAGGTGGTGAACTACGATTCCGATTCCATACACTCCCCCGGGAACAATATTGTATGGATTAATAAAAAACACAAATCCGGCTGCCAAAATAAAAGCACCTACAACTATTAACGTATAATCCAGGATGGTACGTTTCGTGCTTTCGCCATATAGCTTTGCTGTAAACTTCATTTTATTCGTTAAATATTTCGATTAATAATCTGCGGCCGCAAAAGTACACACTTTGGAGAGAAGAAATGGTTAAAAAATACAAAAATAGATCTTAATGTTAAAAATATCACAAATCAAGAATCTGAGTTAACTCGGATAAAAAGTGTATTTTTGAATTAAAATAAAGTTGTTCGTATGTTGAAAGTGGCACTTATTCAATATGATATAGAGTGGGAGGGTACTTCTGCTAACCTAAAATATTTAGATCGATGTTTGATGAATGTAGAGGATGATGTTGACCTTGCTATATTGCCAGAGATGTTTCATTGTGGTTTTAGCATGAATCCAACAGATCAGGCTCATGAGAATGGTGGTGAAGTTTTGGAGTGGATGATAGGTTGTTCAATTCGATATGGTTTTGTAATAATGGGGAGTGTTATCGTCTTGGAAAATTCACAATATTACAATCGTATGTTTGTGGTCGACGGAGATGATGTTCAGCAATACGATAAGCGTCATTTGTTTACCATGGGGGGAGAGCATGAAGTATATGCAAAAGGTAAAGATCGATTGGTGGTTAATGTTAAAGGTTGGCGAATTTGCCCTTTGATTTGTTATGATTTGCGTTTTCCGGTTTGGAGCAGAAACTCTGATGAATATGATTTACTGATATATGTTGCCAATTGGCCGGCTCCACGCAAAAATGTTTGGAATATTCTATTGAAAGCAAGAGCAATTGAAAACCAATGCTATGTAATAGGTGTTAATCGTATAGGAACTGATACCATTAACGAATATGCAGGCGAAAGCCAGGTGATCAATGAAAGAGGGGAGGAGCTTACTAATCTTAATGGAAATGAAGGCGTGGCTTATGTTTCATTAAATATGGAAGAGCTGCAGAAATTCAGAAAACGATTTCCTGTATTGGACGATCGTGATAAGTTCTGTGTATTTGAATAGTGTAAATTGATTTTGTATTGTCAAGAATTGTGTTTTTTATATATTTATAGTATATTTATTTAACTTTACACAATTATTTATCAAGTGGGAATTGATAAATAGGCAATATTAAACTAATCGATGTGGGATGAAAGTATTTAAAGTAACAGTGCCGGATGAAAAACGGAAGTTCTTTACTGATTTGATGAACAATTTGAATTTCGAATGGAAGAAAATTAATCAGCCAGAGCAGGAGAAACAACCAGAGAAAGTAGTGCAACCACCGGCCTATGAATTAGATGAGGATGCACGAAAAAAAGCAGCTCAATTAAGAGAAGAAAGCCTAAAAGACGTAATTACTAAAATTGAAGAAATGAGGCATAGGAGATAATTTTATTATCTCCTTTTTTGTGTTCTGGTACAATTGTTGTTTGGTTTTAAATGGTGTTGAGGTGCTTGTTTTTAAACTTGTTACCTGCACTATTTACTTACCAAATTCCTTATTGTTATGAAATTTTCTGCATTTATCTTTGTCGTTTTGTTCAGCATTATTAATAATGCTCCGGTTTATTCTCAGGCATCAGAAGGTGTTGAGGCATATAATGTTGTAGATAAGTTGCCTCAATTAAAAGGTGCGGGTAACGATTTAAGTAAATACATCAAGAAGCAAATAGACTATACTGAAGCTTATAAATTAAGAGGTGTAGAAGGTGACATATGGGTGAGCTTTATTGTAACCGCTGAAGGTAAAGTGACAGAAGTTGAAGTAGAAAAAGGAATTGATGAAGAATTAGACCAGGAAGTGGTCAATGTAATTTTATCAGGAAAAAAATGGAAGCCGGGAAAAATTGGCAGAAAAAATGTTAATACGCAAATGCGAATTCCGGTGCGCTTTTCATTAACTAATAGCGAAAGACTGTTAGCAGAAAAACTGGAGAGTATCTATGAAAGTGGTAAGCGGCCTTTGTTTGTTCTGGATAATAAAATCATTGATGGTTTAGTGAAAATAGAAGATTATAATGTCGAATCAATACGTATTATTAAAGGCGAAAAGGCAGTGACCATGTATGGCGCGCGTGCAGAAAGTGGAGTTGTCATTATAACTTCAAAACGTGGCACACCTCCTTTGTATTGATTCTTAACTACTCTGATATTAATATAATCTAACTGCCCGTATTGTAATTGGCTATCTTACCAGTAGTAAAATTAGACTACTAAAATTACTCACAACTTTCAAATTGACAGTGGTGTTAGCTCTTCAAAGAGATTTTTTCTGCAATTACAAATGGTTTCTGCTTTTAATTAGCTTGTAGTGAGGTAGATATTGTGTCTATATCTAATTGTTAGGTTCGTTACCTCATTTAAGTAATTAAAATGAGAGTGTCAAGAATCATATAATCACCTCCTTAATGGAATGTCGCATAAAATGAGTCAATTACAAATTTGCAATAAGCAACAATGAATTGAATTTGAAGAGCTACGCTTTAATTGTGTTAATTTTTGTAAAAGGAAACTGTAATATAATTCCAATAGAAACATCTAGTAATCAATAGGGTTGGGTGTTGTAATTTCTGCTTTTAAACATCTTTAATTAATGATAAAAGACATGTAAATACTGCGAATTTCACTGTAGATTTGCAGCAGATTTGATAATTATAACTTTTAAAGACGAAATGGAATTTATTAAACAGCTTAAACAACGGGCAAGCGAGAATAAGAAACGCATTGTTTTGCCTGAAGGTTTGGAAGAGCGTACACTTCGTGCAGCTAACACTATTCTAACTGAGGGATTTGCAGATGTAATCTTAATAGGGAATCAAGAAAAAGTAAAAGAAGCAGCTGCTTCTTTTGGTTTGGAGAATATTAGCAAAGCGACAGTTGTTGATCCGGAAAACCATGATAAAATGGACGCGTATGCCGACATGATGGTTGAAATCAGAAAAAATAAGGGCTTAACTAAAGAAGAAGCACTTAAGCTAATTAAGAATCCATTGTTTTTAGCGGTTATGATGATCAAAGCTGGTGATGCTGATGGAGAAGTTGCTGGTGCTGATAATGCGACTGGTGATGTGTTACGTCCGGCATTTCAGTATGTAAAAACAGCTCCTGGAATCAGTGTTGTTTCTGGTGCGTTTATCATGATCTTGAAAGATAAAGAGTTTGGAGAAGATGGAATGATGGTATTTGCAGATTGCGCCGTTCATCCAAACCCAACTGCTGAAGAATTGGCTGAGATTGCTGTTGCAACAGGTCGTACAACACGTGCAATTGCTGGTTTTGAACCAAAAATTGCCATGTTAAGCTTCTCTACAAAAGGA